>NZ_JBDOQU010000017.1:0-118050 GCF_039839375.1 Inquilinus sp. CAU 1745 | reverse complement strand
GCCAGCATACGGTCTACCGATCGGGCGACCTCGAATCCAACGGCCTCCTTCCCGCTCCCATCATAGCAACCATCCAACACACAGGAATCCATGGATCCTTGCCGCTTCACCGGCGGCGAAGGATCGGGCGCGGTCCCGACCGCATCAACACCGCATGGATGCTGGATCGTAGTCCAGCGTGACCATGCCGGAAAGAAAGTCAGGCCCGGCCCTTGGCGATCACGCGGTCCAGCCGGTGGTCGTCCAGTCCCGCCGGTTCCTGGTGGAGGATGATCTCCGCCGAGGGGTAGAATTCCCGCAGCGCGTCCTCCACCGCATCGGCGATGTCGTGGGCGGCCTGGACGGTCAGTGCCCCGTCCACCTCCAGGTGAAGCTCGATGAACGGCACCGTGCCGGAGGAGCGGGTGCGGAGGTCGTGTAGCCCCTCCGCCCCTTCCACGCCGATCACGATCTCCCGGATGCGCTTCCGGTCCTCCCGCGAGAGTTCCTTGTCCATCAGCACGTCGAAGGAGCCGCGGCCGATCTTCGCGGCGTTGAACAGCAGGTAGCCGGCGATCCCCGCCGCCGCCAGGGAATCGAGCCACGCCGCGCCCGTCGCCTGATAGGCCAGCAGGGTGGCGATCACCGCGAGATTGACCAGCAGATCGCCCGCATAGTGAAGCTGGTCGGCCCCGATGGCGAGCGAGCCGGTGCGCCGGATGACGTAGCGCTGGAACATCACCAGCCCGAAGGTCATCGCGATCGAGCAGACCATGACGCCGATGCCGATTCCGGTCGCCGTCAGCGGCACGGGATTGATGAAGCGCCCCGCCGCCTGGACGATCAGCACGATGCCGGACCCGCCGATGAAGGCCGCCTGCGCCAGCGCGCCCAGCGGTTCCGCCTTGCCATGGCCGTAGCGGTGGGACCGGTCGGGCGGCCGCAGCGCGTGGCGCACGGTCCAGAACAGGACCAGAGAGGCGATCACGTCGACGATGCTGTCCAGCAGGGAGGACAGGATGGTCACCGAATCCGTCAGCAGCCAGGCGGCCAGCTTGGCGACGGCCAGGGTTGCCCCGACGGCGACGCTGGCATTGGTCGCCAGGCGCTTCAGCCGCGCATGCTCGTCGGCCGGCGCCGGAGCGCCGTTCTCGTCGTCCATGTCGTTCATGGCTGCTTTCTCGACCCCTTCGGGAGCCCGATCAAGGGTAAAGCCGCTCCGTCCGCCAGCGGGCCGGCGTCCCCGCTTCCCGGTGGTAGACCAGCCGGTCATGGAGCCGGAACGGGCGGTCGTGCCAGAATTCGATCCGCGACGGGACGAGGCGGAATCCCGACCAGTGGGGCGGCCGGGGAATGTCGCCATCGCCGAACCTGGCTTCGTACTCCACCACCCGCGCCACAAGCTCCGCCTTGTCGGCCAGGGGGCGGGACTGGTCCGACGCCCACGCCCCGATCCGGGAGCCACGGGGCCGCGTCGCGTAATAGGCGTCCGCCTCCGCCGGCGATACGGGCAGGATCGGACCTTCCACCCGCACCTGCCGGGTCAGCGACTTCCAATGGAAGCAGAGCGCGGCATGGGGGTTGGAGCGCAGTTCTCCGCCCTTCCGACTGTCGAGGTTGGTGAAGAAGACGAAGCCGCGGGGCTCGGCCCCTTCCCCGTCCAGCCCCTTCAACAGCACGATCCTCACCGACGGGCGGCCGTCCGGCGTCGCGGTGGCCAGCGCCATCGCGTTGGGATCGGCCGGCTCAGCCGCCTTGGCGTCGTCGAACCACAGGGAGAACAAGGCGAACGGATCGGCAAGTTCGGGGAGATCATCGCCCGTCTTCCTGCCCGCAAAAGTCTCTGTATCCACAGGATCAAGCCACAGTTGTGTCGAAATCGCTGGCTAGCTTAAGGTTTCGGGACCAATTTTCCACACATCCGTTCACTTCACGGATGGCAATTACAAAAGAGGTCACCCGCAGCCGCCGCCCGGACAGGATGGCGAGCGACCTTCAGGAGGATAGAGAGATGAAGTCCAAAATCGCAATTGCCGCCCTTCTGGCCGGAGCCCTGGTCACCGGTTGCACCACCGGAGGCACCAAGCAGACCATCGGCGGCCTTGGCGGCGCGGTGGCGGGCGGCCTCGCCGGGTCGCAGATCGGCGGCGGCAGCGGCCAGCTCGTCGCGACGGGCGTCGGCGCCGTGCTGGGCGCGTTCCTGGGCAGCGAGATCGGCGCTTCGCTCGACCGCGCCGACCAGCTCGCCGCCCAGCAGACGGCGCAGAACACGTTCGAAACCGTGCCGACCGGCCAGACCTCCACATGGCGCAATCCGGATTCCGGCAATTACGGCACGGTGACGCCGACCAGCACCTATCAGCGCGGCAACCAGTACTGCCGGGATTTCAGCCAGACCATCTATGTCGACGGCCAGGCCCAGACGGCGCGCGGCACCGCCTGCCGCCAGGCCGACGGCTCCTGGCAAGTCGTGAGTTGACGCTTTTCGCCTTCGAGCGGACCTTCGGAACGCCGGGCCTTCGCGCCCGGCGTTTTCCGTTGGCGCCGGCATGTTCGCGGCTTGTTTAAGGAATTGGGAAGAAAAGCTATCGTAGGCGAAGGTCGGAGTCGGCATCGTCTCCGGCGACACCAGATAGTACCCCTATAACGTCGAGCATGGCGGACGCCCCTTCCCCTGGGGCTCGAGCTTCGAGGATGAGGATGCGCGACCCGTACGAGCTTCTCGGCGTGGCCAGGACGGCCAGCCAGGACGAGATCAAGAAGGCTTATCGGAAGCTGGTGAAGCAGCTTCACCCCGACCTCCACCCCGACGATAAGAAGACGGAGCAGAGGTTCCGGGACGTGACCGCCGCCTACGACCTGCTGGGCGACGCGGAGAAACGCGCGCGCTTCGACCGGGGCGAGATCGATGCCGAGGGCAAGGAGCGCATGGATCCCTTCGCCCGAGCCCATGCCGGCGCGCGGACGCGCGCTCGCGGCGCGCGGAGCGGCGCCCATGCCGGCTTCTCCACCGCCGACATCCTGGACGAGGTGTTCGGGCGCGGCGGCTTCCGGCCGAAGGGAGCCGACGTGTCCTACACCCTCAATGTCGGCTTCCGGGAAGCGGCGGGCGGCACGAAGAAGCGCCTGCGCCTGTCCGACGGCCGCACCATCGAGGTGAAGGTGCCGGCGGGGACGCAGGACGGGGCGGTGCTGCGGCTGAAGGGCCAGGGGCTGCAGGGGCTGGGCGGCGGCGCGGCCGGCGACGCGCTGGTGGAGATCAGGCTGGAGGCCGACGCCCTGTTCACCCGCCACGGCAACGACGTTCACCTGGAAGCGCCGATCACCGTGCGGGAAGCGGTGCTGGGCGCATCGATCGAGGTGCCGACCATCGACGGCAAGGTTTCGGTGAAGGTGCCCAAGGGGTCCAACAGCGGCACGCAGCTTCGCCTGAAGGGCAAGGGCCTGCGGGATGGCGCGACCGGCGCCCATGGCGACCAGTATGTCCGGCTGGTCGTCTCCCTGCCCGATCCGGCCGACCCGGACTTCACGAAGTTCGTGGAAGGCTGGAATCCCGCGAACGAGGCCAATCCCCGCAAAAAGGCAGGCTTCTAAAGCCGTCCGCCATAGGCCGCCAGCAGCGCCTGCCACCATTCGCCGTGGCGTTGCAGGAAGATCGCATCGGGGAAGCGGTGGCGGGCGACGTGGACGGTCGGCACGCTGTCCCAGCCGAAATGTTCGACCGTCACGCGCGTTTCGTCGCCCATCGGTTCGAACCGCACCTCCACCCGTGTGACCTGACCTTCCTCGAACGATTCCTGCCGCCAGGTAAAGGCGAGCCTTTCGCCGGGTTCCCAGGCTGTGACGCGCCCGATCTCGAACATTTCCCCGTCGGGAAAGCTTTCGATGAAGCGGCCGCCGGGGCCGGGTTCGAAGGCGAGCCTGCCGGGCGGGCGGGCGGTGAAGGCGAACAGCATGTTCGGCCGCCACCATTGGCCGATTTCCTCCGTGAAGACGGCGAAGGCGCGTTCGGGCGACGCCGCGACGCGGAGCGAGACGAGGATGCGGGAGGTCACGGCGCGCGTTCGACATGCGCCTTGAACGACGCCAGCTGCTCCGTCCAGAGCCGTTCGGTCTGTTCCAGCCATGCCTTCAGATGGGCCATCGGTTCCGGCCTCAGCGCATAGACCCGGACGCGCGCGTCGAATTCGGGATGGGTCTCCTCGACCAGCCCGCTGGCGCGCAGCGTCCGGAGATGGCGGCTCATCGCCGCGGGCCCCAGGCCCGCGGCCTCGGCCAGTTCCCCCGCCCGCCTGGGACGGTCGCGCAGCAGGTCGACGACCAGCCTGCGCCTTGGATCGGCCAGGGCCGCGAGCGTGCGGTCGAGATCGACCGCCGGGGCAGCCGTCACGCCCAGCCCTCGATCTTCAGGCCGCTCGCCCTCTCCGCCTCTTCTCGGGAGACTTCGCGGACGGACTGGCCGAAGGTCCAGACATGGCCTTCGGGATCGCGGGCGGAATAGGTCCGGTCGCCGTAGAACTGGTCCTCAGGCCCTCGCACGATGACCGCGCCGGCCGCCTTGGCGCGGGCGCAATGATCGTCGATCCCGTCCTTGAGCTGGATATGAACGGATTGGGTGTTCTTGCCGCCGACGGAGGACGGGCTGGCGACGCTGTCGGTCCATTCGGACCCGACCATGATGTAGCCGTCGCCGAATTTCATCTCCGAATGGCCGAGATTGCCGTCGGAATCGGTGATGACCATGCTGCGTTCGAACCCGAAGGCGCGTTCCAGCCAGTCGAGCGCCGCGAGCGGATCCTTGTAATAGACGGCCGAGCCGAGGGAGGGCCGGCGGAAAGGGTCTTTCATCGCACGATCTCCCTAACGTTCACAAAAATATTTAACGCATACGGAAACTATTTCGTCAAGTGGTGAGATGAAATATTTCCGTTGCACGCATCGCGTGCGAATCTTTGTACCTTCGCGGGCTTGCCAAGGATTGATTCGGCTTCTCATAATCCGACGGCGCGCCAGGAGGGCGAAAAACGGACCTTTAGAGGGATCGAATGGCGGCTTCACCGGCCATCGGCATCGTTTCAGTCACAAAAATCTACCAAAGCGGCCAGGAAAGCGGCGTCACGGCGCTGGACGGCGTTTCGCTGGACATCGGGGACAATGAGTTCTTCACCCTGCTGGGGCCGTCCGGCTGCGGGAAAACCACCCTCCTGCGCCTGATCGCCGGGTTCGAGGAGACGAGCGGCGGCCACATCCTGCTCTATGGCGAGGAGATCGAGGGCCTGCCGCCGCACAAGAGGCCGGTCAACACGGTCTTCCAGAACTACGCTCTCTTCCCGCATATGACGGTGGAGGAGAATATCGGTTTCGGGCTTGAGATGAAGCGCGCCGGCAAGGAACAGGCGCGGGACCGGGTCGCCCGGATGCTGGAGCTGGTGAAGCTGGGCGGCATGGAGAAGCGGAAGCCGGCGCAGCTTTCCGGCGGGCAGCAGCAGCGCGTGGCGCTGGCCCGCGCGCTGGCGTCCGAACCGCGAGTCCTGCTGCTGGACGAGCCGCTGTCCGCGCTGGACCTCAAGCTGCGGAAGGAGATGCAGATCGAGCTGAAGCGCCTTCAGACTGAAACCGGGATCACCTTCATCTTCGTGACCCACGATCAGGAAGAGGCGCTGACCATGTCGGACCGCATCGCGGTGATGAGCGCCGGGAAGATCCTGCAGGTCGGCGCGCCGCGGGAAATCTACGAGCATCCGACCCGCCGCTTCGTGGCCGATTTCATCGGGGAGAGCAATTTCCTGGCCGCCAGCCTGGACCGGGTCGAGAACGGATCGGCGCGCTATCACCTTTCGGGCGGCGCGGCGCTGATCGGACCGCCGCCGGCAAACGGCGAACGGGAGGTTACGCTGGCGGTCCGGCCGGAACGGGTCGGCTTCCGGACCGACGGCGAGGGGCTGGAGGCGCGGGTCGACAACATCGTCTATTTCGGCACCGACACCCTCTATCACGTCGCCCTAAAGGATAGCGACGTGAAGCTGACCGTCCGGGTCCAGAACCGCGACAGAGCTGGATCGCCTGCGCCAGGCGACGCCATCAGGCTGACGATCGCCCCCGACGCAATCCAGGTTCTGGAGGACTGACCCTCGTGGCGCACCGTTCCTCCCCCTTCTCCCGGCCGCAATGGCTGGTCGCGCCGGCTATCATCTTCATCGCGATCTTCTTCCTGATCCCGCTCGGCCTCATGGCCTATGTCTCGATCCTGGAGAAGGGCCAGTTCGGCGGCGTGACCTGGGGAACCTTCACGCTGGAATCCTATCGCCGGTTCCTGTTCGAGGAGGATTTCCTCGACCCTTCCGTGCTGGTGCTGAACACCGACTATCTGGAGATATTCCTCAGGTCTTTCTGGCTGTCCTTCAGCACCACGATCCTCTGCCTCGCCATCGCCCTGCCGACCGCGCTCTACATGGCGATGCAGCCGGAGAAGTACCGCAACCTGCTGATCTTCCTGGTCACCATCCCGTTCTGGACCAACCTCCTGGTCCGCAACTACGCCTGGATATTGCTGCTGCGGAACGGCGGGCTGATCGACGGCTGGCTGCGGTCGCTGGGCGTCACCGACCAACCGATCGACGTGCTCTATACTGATTTCGCCATCGCTATCGGCCTGACCTACAGCTTCCTGCCCTTCATGGTGCTGCCGATCTACGCCAGCCTGGAGAAGCTGGATTTCCGGCTGGTGGAGGCGGCCTACGATCTGGGCGCCGACAAATGGCGCGCGCTGCGCCGGATCGTGCTGCCGCTGGCGTCGCCTGGCATCGCGGCCGGCTGCATCCTGGTCTTCATCCCCTGCCTCGGCGCCTATGTCACGCCGGACCTGCTGGGCGGCGCGAAGAAGCTGATGATCGGCAACCTTATACAGGCGCAATTCGGATCGGCCCGCAACTGGCCGTTCGGCGCGGCGCTGGCCTTCGCGCTGCTGGGGCTGGTCCTGGTGACGATGATGGCCTACCTGATGCGGTTCCGCACCGCGCCGCAGGTGTCGAAATGAGCCGGATGTCGCCGCTGCGCCGCTTCCCCGGCATGCGCCTGGGGGCGGGCCTGTTCTTCGTCTACCTCTATGTCCCGATCGTCATCCTGATCGTCCTGTCCTTCAACGCCAACCGTTCGGCGACGATCTGGACCGGCTTCACCACCGACTGGTATGGCGTGGTCCTGGCCAACGAGGCGATCGTCCGCGCCGCCTACAATTCGCTGATCGTGGCGACGACGGCGTCGATCGCGGCCACCCTGTTCGCCATTCCGGCCGCGCTCGGCATGTCGCGACGAAACTTCCGCGGGCAGTCGGCGATCAACGGAACGATCGCGCTGCCGCTGCTGGTGCCGGAGGTCGTGACCGCCGTGGCGACGCTGCTGTTCTTCGTGCTGGCCGGCATCCCGCTGGGGCTGGGGACGGTGATCCTGGCCCATACCGTCTTCTGCATCCCCTTCGCCTACCTGCCGATCCGCGCCCGGCTGGAGGGGATGGATCCCCGCCTGGCCGAAGCCGCCGCCGACCTTTACGCCACGCCGTGGGAGGTGTTCCGCCGGGTGACGCTGCCGCTGATGTGGCCGGGCGTGCTGTCGGGCCTGATGCTCGCCTTCATCATCTCGCTGGACGATTTCGTCATCACCTATTTCGTCGCCGGCGCCGGGGCGACCACCCTGCCCGTCTATATCTACGGCGCGATCCGGATCGGGGTGTCGCCGGAAGTGAACGCCACCTCGTCCTTCATGCTGCTGATCTCAATCGCCTTCGTTTCCCTGTCCTTCATCGTCGGCCGGTCACGGAACTGAGGCCGACCCAACAGCCCGAGGAGGCTTCGACATGATCCGTTCAACGACTATCCGTCTGCTGACAGGAACGGCGCTGGCCGCGCTCGCCGCCGGCCCGGCCGCGGCCCAGTCGGGGGAGTTGTTCCTCTACAACTGGTCGAACTACTTCCCGCCGGACCTGCTGGAGAAATTCGAGGAGGATACGGGGATCGCGGTCACGCTCGACATCTACGAATCCAACGAAAGCCTGCTGGCGAAGCTGCAAGCGGGCGCGGCCGGCTACGACGTGATCGTGCCGTCGGACTGGATGGTCGACATCATGATCAAGGAAGGCATGGCGCTGGAGATCAACGCCAGCGAGATGGAGAATTTCGCCAATGTCATGCCGCCGCACGCCGAGCCCTGGTACGATCCGGAACGCGCCTATTCCGCGCCCTATATGTGGGGCACCACGGGCTTCACCTATGACAGCGCGCGGGTGTCGGAGCCGCTGGAGGAAAGCTGGGGCGCGATCTTCGAACCGGGCGAGGAGATTTCCGGATCGATCGCGATGCTGAGCGACCCGGCGTCGGTCTACAACGCCGCCGCCTTCTATCTGGGCGTCGATCAATGCACGGAGGACCCGGAGGTGGCGCTCCAGATCCTGGAGGTGTTGGAAGCGCAGAAGCCCCATGTCGCCCTTTACAATTCCGATGGCGGGATCGACCGAATGATCGCGGGGGAGGTCATCGTCCATATGCAGTGGAACGGTGCCGCGCATCGGATACGCGAGGGACGCCCGACAGTAGTGTATGTCTATCCGAAGGAGGGGCTGGACTTCTGGACCGACAATTTCATGGTCCCTGTCGACGCGCCGAACCCGGAGAATGCCAAGACCTTCATCAACTGGATGATGGCGCCGGAGAATATCGCCATCGCGTCCAACTTCACCGGCTACATGAATGCGATTCGGGGATCGTCTGAATTTCTTGATGAATCCCTGCGAGACGATCCGGCGGTGAACATGCCGGAGGAATATACTGACAGGCTGCGCCCGGCGCAGAACTGCTCAGCCGAAGCCGTGGAACTGCGCGACCGCGTGTGGACGCGGCTGAAATCGTAGCGCCTTCCTGAAATTCGGAGAACCAATGACAAACCCCACCATCGCCCTTTGGGCCACGAACATCGCCCGCCCCTTGAACGGCATCGACGGCTGGCTGTCCCTGATCGACGCCAAGGCCGCGGAGGCGGCCAAGGCAGGGGCGGGAATGCTGGTGATGCCGGAATACAATTCCGCCCATTGGCTGATGTACAAGCCCGCTGGCCTTGCCCGCCATGAGGAGGTGGCCTTCATGGCGGCCGAAGGGGTCCGCGCGCTGCCCGGGCTGCCGGAGATCGCCCGTCGCCACGGCGTCGCGCTGCTGGCGGGCACCATGCCGGCCGCCGACGGCGAAGGCGGGTTCTTCAACCGCGCCCATCTGGTGCTGGAGGACGGGACGATCGTAACCCAGGACAAGCTGTGCCTGACGCCTGCGGAGAAGGACCCTGAGGCATGGTCGCTCACCGCGTCGGACAGGCTGAAGGTGATCGAGTGGCGGGGGCTGAAGGTCGCGATCATGATCTGCCTGGACATCGAACTGCCGGCGCTTGCCGCCGCCGTCGCTGACCGCACGCTGGACCTGATCCTGACGCCGTCGATGACCGGAAAGCCGTCCGGCTACCACCGCGTTTTCGGCTGCGCCAAGGCGCGGGCGGTGGAGTTGCAGACGATCGTCGCGGCGGTCGGGACGATCGGGACCCAGTGGCCGGGCGAGACCAACTATTCCGGCGCGTCCGTCTTCACCCCGTGCGAGGAGGCGCTGGGCTTCACCGGCATCCATGCGTCCGTCGAGCCGACCGGCGATACGGAGGATGACGGGCCGATGCTGATCGCCCGCGACCTGCCCGTCGACACGATCCGCGATCTGCGCGCGGGCGGCGCGGAAGTCTGGCCCGGCGCCTGGAGGGCCGACCGGCTGCGGATCGAGGCCGCCTGAACCCCGCCATGCTGGCGCGCGTCGGGCGCTCCGGCGTAGTGTGCGCCCATGGCGCTGACCTTCCAAACCATGCGGAGCGGGTTCCGGCGACCGCGGGGCTGGTCCCTGGCGGCGCTGGCGCTTGTCGGGCTGCTGTTCGTCGCCCTGACCGCATGGTCGGCGTTCGAACTGGCGCTGAGGCGCAATCTGGCGCGGCTGGGGGACGAGGCCGAGAACCGGCTGACCCTGCTGGACATGACGCTGGAAGCGACCATCGAGGGCTTCCGCTACCTGCCCTTCGTGGTCGCTCAGGCGGAGCCGATCCAGATCCTGCTGGAAAACCCGGACGATCCCGCCGCCGTCGCCGCCGCCAACAACTATCTGTACGGCCTCAACGAGACGACGGCGTCCAACCAGCTCTATGTCATGGACATCAACGGGCTGACGCTCGCCTCCAGCAATTGGCGGGAGCCGGACAGCTTCGTCGGCCAGAACTACACCTTCCGCCCCTACTATCAGGACGCGGTGAGGGACCGGGCGGGGCAGTACTACGCGCTGGGGACCAGCAGCGGCATCCCCGGATACTACCTCTCCCGCCGCATCGACATCGACGGCCGTCCGGCCGGCGTCGCGGTGGTGAAGGTCGATCTGCGGCAGGTCGAGGCCCGCTGGTCACAATCGGACGAGTTGATCGCCGCGATCGACGAGAAGGGCGTGGCCTTCCTCTCCGCCCGCGCCGACTGGCGATACCGGCCGCTCTATCCGCTGGATCGCGAAATCCGCCGCCTTCTGGAGACGACGCGGCAGTACGGACCCGGCTCATCGACCGCCCCGCCCATCTTCGCCTCCCGGCAGGATTGGCGGGGCGCGCAGCTTGTCCGATTCACTGATCCGCCGGAGGAGGATAGCGGGCGCTATGTCCTCTATCGCCGCGCCCTGCCCCGGCACAACTGGTCACTGATGTTCTTCAAGCCCGTCTCCGAATTGGGCTGGCGGTCGATCGGGGCGGGCATCGCGGCTGGAACCGGGGCGATCGCCCTCATCCTGCTGACGGTGGTCGCCTATCAGCGGCACCGCACCACGACGTTGAAGCTGAACGCCCACAAATTCCTGGAGCAGCGGGTGGCGCGCCGGACGCTGGAGCTGCGGGAGGCGAACAGCCGCCTGCGCAGCGAGATGGAGGAGCGGGTCCGGGCGGAGGAGGAACGGCGGGCGGCGCAGGCCGGGCTGATCCAGGCGTCGAAGCTGGCGAGCCTGGGGCAGGCGCTGGCGGGCGTGGCCCATGAGGTGAATCAGCCTCTGGCGGCGCTTCGGACCTACCTCGCCAGCATGAAGATCCTGGTGCGGCGACGGGAGTGGACTACGGTCGACGACAACCTGTCCTCCATGCAGTCCCTGCTGGAGCGGCTGACCTCCCTGACCGGGCACCTCAAGACCTATTCCCGGAAGGAGACGGAGGCGCGCCAGCCGACCGATCTGCGGCAGGTCGTGTCCAACGCCCTGTCGCTCATCGGCTATCGCTTCAAATCCTCCGGTATCGCGCTGACGGTCGACACGCCCGACGGGCCGGTCTATGTGCTGGGCAACGCGATCAGGCTGGAGCAGGTGCTGGTGAACATCCTGTCCAACGCCGTCGACGCCCTGCAATCGGTCGACCGGCGTGCGCTATCCGTCGCTCTGGCCGCGGACGGGGACGAGGCGATGATCACCGTTACCGACACCGGCAGCGGCATCGAAGCCGACCGGCTGGAGCTGATCTTCGACCCCTTCTTCACCACGAAGGAGGTCGGCGAAGGCCTCGGGCTTGGCCTCTCCATTGTATATGGGATCATCAAGGATCTGGACGGAGGGATCGAGGTCAACAGCGCCGTGGGGCGCGGCACGACCTTCCGCATCCGCATCCCCCTTCAGACGATCGCCCAAGAGGGCGCGGCGCGCGAGCGCGAAGAAAGCATGGCGACGTGACACGACTGAATGTGCTGGTGGTCGACGACGAGAAGGTCGTCCGGGATTCCATCATCCAATGGCTGGGCCTGCTGGATTTCGACGTCACGGACGCGCCGGACGCCGAAAAGGGTCTGGCGGCGGCGGAGCGCCTGAAGCCGGACGTGGTGCTGACCGACGTCAAGATGCCCAGAATCACCGGCCTTGAACTGATGCGGTCGATCCGCCGGCTGGACGAGAGCATCTCCGTCGTCCTGCTGACGGCCCATGGCGACATCCCGATGGCGGTGGAGGCGATGCGCGACGGCGCGTTCGACTTCGTCCAGAAGCCCTATATGCCCGAACATCTGGCAGCGGTGCTGCAACGGGCCGGCGAGCAGTGCCGGCTGAAGCGGGAGATCGAGCAGTTGCGCTTCCGTCTGGACGGACGGGAGACGGCCCTGGAAGGCCGGCTGGTCGGCATGTCGCCGACGCTGGCGCGGCTGCGGCAGGCAGTAACCGAACTGGCGGCCATCGACGCCGACGTGATCATCACCGGCGAGACGGGGACGGGCAAGGAGGTGGTGTCGCGGGCTATCCACGATCTCTCCCCCCGCGCCGATGGCCCCTTCGTCGCCGTGAACTGCGCCGCCATACCGGCCGAGCTGGTCGAGAGCGAGCTGTTCGGGCACGAAGCGGGCGCCTTCACCGGCGCACGCGGCCAAAGGATCGGCAAGTTCGAACAGGCGACCGGCGGCACCCTGCTGCTGGACGAGATCGAGAGCATGCCGCTCGCCGTCCAGGCGAAGGTTCTGCGCGTCCTTCAGGAGCGGGTGGTGGAAAGGGTGGGCTCCAACCGCCAGATCAGCCTGGACATCCGCGTCATCGCCGCCTCCAAGGCCGACCTCATGGCCGAAAGCCAGGCCGGGCGCTTCCGGTCCGATCTCTATTTCCGGCTCAATGCGGCGGAGATCGACCTGGCGCCCCTGCGCCGGAGGATGGAGGACATCCCGCTTCTATTCGAACTGTTCGTGGATCGCGCCTGCACCCGCCTCGGCAAGCCGCGCCGAACCGCGTCCTCGTCGGACATCGCCGCCCTCATGGCGCACCGATGGCCCGGCAATGTCCGCGAACTGAAGATGATCGCGGAGCGTTTCGCGCTGGGCCTCTCGGCCACAGGGCGATCGGTGGAGGAAATCCTGCGCCTGGGCGGAACGGCGTCGCATGGCGAAACGACGGGGCTGGCCGATCTGGTGGCCGCCTACGAACGCCGACTGATCGAGATGGCGCTGGAGGAGCATGGCGGCTCGGTCACCGCCGTGATGGAGGCTCTTCAGGTCCCCAGGCGGACCCTGAACGAGAAGATGGTCAAGCACGGCATCGACCGCGGCGATTTCATCGACCGGGCGGGGGACGGGTAGGGTTTCGCCGCCCGCCACCTTCTCACGCTGAGCTTGTCGAAGCGTCTGTGCCCACATGGTTCGACGGGCTCACCATGAGGAAGAGGGGCGCGAACCTTTCCCTTCCTCGTCATTCCGGACTTGATCCGGAATCCATAGGCCATCGCCGCTTCACCGACAGCGAAGGAACGAGCGCGGCCCCAGCTTCCATCGACGCCGCATGGATGCTGGATCGGGGTCCAGCATGACGACGAATGGGGGAAGAATCACCCCACGCTGGCGATCAGCTTCGCCAAAAGGGCCGCCAGCGTGTCCCGTTCCTCAGCCGTCAGGCCGGAGAGGATCTGGTGCTCGTTCTCGACATGGGCGGTCACCGCCTCGTCGATGAGGGCGAGGCCCTTTTCCGTCAGCCGGACGACCACGCCGCGCCGGTCGGTCGGATGGGGTTCCCGCGCGATGAGGCCGGCGCGTTCCAACCGGTCGAGCCGGTTTGTCATGGCGCCCGATGAGATCATCGTCGCCTCGTAGAGCGCGGTCGGCGTCAGCGCGTGGGGCTTTCCCGATCGCCGAAGCGTCGCCAGCACGTCGAATTCCCCCGGCTGCAACCCGAACCGCGCGAATAGCGGGTTTATCCGATCCCGCGTGACGTAGGCCGCTTCGGCCAGCCGTCCCAGGACGGCCATGGGGCTGGCATCCAGATCCGGCCGCTCCCTCCCCCATTGCTCCACCGCTCTCGCCGCACGATCCATTTAACTCACCATAAGTATCTTGACGTAAAGTATCTTTACACTAAAGATTATCGCGAAACCAGTTGCAAGCCAAGGGTGATGGAAAAATGACCAGAGTCGCGGTTCTTGTCGGCAGCCTGCGCCGGGAATCCTACAGCCGGAAGGTCGCCAACGCGATCGCCGGGCTGTTCGATGATGGCGGGAAGCTGGTCAACGACAACACGAAGGCGTTCCTGACGACGTTCGGTCAAGCCTTCGAAGGCTTCATCAGGAAGGCTGCGGCATGACGGACGAAACGGCTGCGCCCGTCGCCACCGGGAAAGGCCCGATGAGTCGGCTTCAGGATTCGGCGTTCGGCCTGCTGCTCGTCACCGGAGGGCTGCTCGGCATGACGCCGCCCTTCGGCAAGCTGGCGGCCGAAGGCGGAATCCCGCCGACCTTGTGGTCCTTCGTCATCTCCTTCGGCGCGGGCAGCGTGCTGCTCTGCGTATTGCTGGCGCGGCGGATGCCCCTCAGACTCACCGCGCACAAGCTGCGCTACTTCGTCATCGCGGCCGCGATCTCCTACGCCATCCCGAACATACTGATGTTCTCCGCCATCCCGCATCTGGGCGCGGGCTACACGGCCATCATGCTGACGCTGTCGCCGGTGGTGACGCTGGTGCTGTCGATCCTTCTGGGCGTGCGCCGGCCCAGCATGCTGGGCGTGGCGGGCATCGCGGTCGGTTTCGCCGGGGCGGTGATGGTGACGATGACGCGCGGCGAGGCCTCCCAGCCGGCGGACCTGTTCTGGGTGGGCATCGGCCTGCTGATCCCGGTCAGCCTCGCCGCCGGCAACATCTACCGGACCAAGGACTGGCCGGAAGGGGCCGGGCCAACCGAGCTGGCGGTCGGCAGCCATCTGGCGGCGGCGGCGATGCTGCTTGCCGGGGTCTTCGCCATCGGCGACGGCGGCTCCTTCGGCAGCCTTCTCGACGCGCCGTTGCTGGTGGTTGCGCAAGTCGCCGCCTCCGCCGCGATGTTCGCCTTCTTCTTCCGGTTACAAGCAGTCGGCGGACCGGTCTATCTGAGCCAGATCGGCTATGTCGGGGCGGCAGTCAGCCTCGTCGCTGGAATCTTCTTCCTGGGCGAAAGCTATTCTCCGCCGACCTGGATCGGAACCGCCATCATCATGGCCGGCGTGATCATGACCACCAGGGCGCAAAGCCGGGCTTCCTGACCGGCTGCCCCGGCGGAATTCCGCCGGGGCACCTCTCGCGCCGGCAGGATTCCGCCGATTATCCTTCCCTGCTCGCCGGCGATGCATGCCGCCGCCGCCCGACGATATGAATCAGGAACCCGATGACGATCGCCGCGGCCCCGACGCCGATGAAGATCGGCTCCATCACAAGCAACGCGACGGCCCCGATCCCGAACAGGATGCGTTCGGCCCATCCGGCGGGTCCCAGCAGCCATGCGCCGGTCGCCACCGCGAGCGCGGAGACCGCTATGACGGAGATGACGAACGAAAGGAGGACCACCTGCCATCCGCCCTGGAACAGGAGGCCTATGCCGGGGTCCGACAGCACGATGATGAACGGAACCAGAAAGGCCGAGAGCGTATATCGCCAGGTCAGCCACATGGTCTTCACCGGCTTGCCGCCCGTGATGGCGGAAGCGGCGAACGGCGAGAGCGCGGTGGGCGGGGAAACCTCGCTGAGCACGGAATAGTAGAAGATGAACATGGCCGCGGCATATGCCGGAACGCCCACATCCTGCAAGGCGGGGCCGATGATCACCCAGGAGATGATGAAGCTGGCGGTTACCGGAACGGCGAGCCCGAGAAGAATGATGGATATCGCCGACAAGAGCGCGGTGAGGAACAAATTGCCGCCGGCGATCATGACGATGATGTTCGCCAGCTTGAGCCCGAGCCCGGTGAGCGTCATGACGCCAACGATCAGCCCGGCTGCGGCCATGACGGGTATGACCGAAAGCGCGCCCATGGCGCCCTGGGCCAGCGCGTCCCAGATGCGCCGGGGGGTCATCCAGGCTTCCCGGTCCAGGAAGCTGAGGATGAAGGCGAGCCCGGTGGCGTACATCACGGCGCGGAACGGGGTCATTCCCATCGCCATGAACACCACGATCGCGATCAGCGAACTGAAGTGATAGCCGAAGCGCAGCAGCAGCCCGCCGACGGGCTTGACCTCGATATCGACCGTGTGGGTCTTGAAGCGCCGGGCGTCCATCTCGATCGACAGGATGATGCCGAGATAATAGAGGAGCGTCGGGATCGTCGCCCAGATCAGCACCTGCAGATAGGAAACGCCCAGTAGCGCAGCGATGATGAAGGCGGCGGCCCCCAATGTCGGCGGCGACATGATGGCGCCGATGCCGGCGGCGGCAAGGACGGCGCCGCCATGTTCCTGCGGGTATCCGGCCTTTCGCAGCAGTGGCCACGATATACCGCCCAGCGTCACGGTGGTGGCGACGCCGGAGCCGGAGACGGTGCCGAGCAGGAAGCCGGCCATGGTCACGGTCCTTCCCGGTCCGGCCTTCGACTGGCCGAAGGCGGAGAAGGACAGGTCGATGAAGAAGCGGGTGGCGCCGGACGCGCTGAGCACCGCGCCGTAAATCGTGAAGAGAATGATGTAGGTCGCCGCAACGTCCGTGGGAACGCCGAACAATCCCTGCGTGCCCATGACGTTGTGGCCGACCAGCCGGGCCCAGCCGAAAGCCGAGGTGCCGAAGGGCGCTGGGAACAGAGGGCCCCAGAACGCGTAGCCGAAGAAGAAGAGGACCACCAGCGGGACCAGCAGCCCGACGGTTCGGCGGGCCGCTTCCAGAGTGACCAGAATGGCGATCGTCCCCATCGCCATGTCCAGCGGGGTCGGGATGATGGCGCGCCGGAAGAAGGAATCCCAGTCCGAGATGATGTAGGCGAACGGAACCGCCGCAATCACCGCCAGCGCCCAGTCCAGGAGATGCGGGTTGTCCGGCGCTTCGGAACCCGATCCGTTCGGCCGGCTCCAGCCGCGATAGACCAGGAAGGTCATGGGCAGGCTGATCATCAGGAACGACGGCAGGTAGAACTGCTTCGCCATCGGGTTGAAAACCCAGTAGAGCGCGAAAAGCGAAAGGCACACGCCTATCGTCTGGGCCGCGAGAAGAGGCATACCGCTCAGCCGACGGGCAGGCTTTTCGGCCTCGAACTCAGCAAGCAGCGCTTCCTCATCGATAGGCTGATCGCCGACGACGCTGACGCCGGATCGCTCGGTCATGGATTCTCCTCAATGCCCAGGACGACGAATGGCTGCCCGTCCTCGACCAGCCGCCAAAGCTCAAGTGGCGGCGCGCCGGGCACATGCACGGTGCGCTCGCCGAGGTCTGTAGCAGCTATTGACAGGCGTTCAAGCACTAACGGATGCGCGGGATCCGGCGGCACGACCCATTCGCGACGGTCCGGTTCCTCCGCACGTCGCGGGGCGCCGGGAACCGCGTAATATTCCTCCAGCACGGCCAATTGGTCCGCCGCGATCTGCACCAGCCGGTAGCGGCCGTCAGGCAGAACTTCGTAGCGTTCCTCGGCCGGTGTGCCGTAGATCGAATTGCGGTAGCTCACCGCGAAATGCTCGCCGTGCAGGGGCACGCTCGCCAGAATGCCGCCGTCGTGGCTGCGAACGACGATTGCCCGAGCGGCTTCACCCTGCGCGGGGTCGAGCCCGGCCGCCGAGGCGGCCGGACTCACCAGACAGGCGAGCACGACGGCGACGGCGGCCGGATTACGCAAGGAGGTTAACCGGCCTGATCGTAGTAGGCCTGCGATCCGGGACAAGTTTCGATGAACGGAATCTCGCCGGCCGTGGAGGGATCGAGTTCCTTGGCCGCCGGATGCACCTGAACCAGGTCTTCCTTGTTGTCGAAGATGGCTGCGGTGATGTTCTGCTGCAGCTCCTCATCCATGTCGGCGCGCACGACCAGGACGTTCGGCGAGGCGATGACCGAAACGGCTTCCGACTGACCCTGGTAGGTGTCGGCGGGCACGGACTTCTCCATGTAGTAGCCGCCATATTCAGTGGCGAGGGCCTCGGCATATTCGCCGATCGGGACGATCTTCATCTCGCCCGTGCTGGCCAGGTCGACCAGAGCGCCGGTCGGCAGGCCGCCGGACCAGAATCCCGCGTCGATCGTGCCGTCACGCAGCGCCGCCACCGTCTCCGCCGCGCCAAGCTGGCGCCGGTCGATGTCCGATTCGGGGTCGAGACCGGCAGCCTCGAGAATCCGGATGGCGCCAACCTCGGTCGCGGAGCCGGGCGCGCCGACGGAGACGACCTTGCCCGCCATGTCCTCGACGCTCTCGATTCCGGTCCCTTCGGTGGTCACCGGCTGCATGAAGTTGCTGTACAGGATGCCGATCGCGCAGATCGCCAGCGGCTCCTCGAACGGGTCGACGCCGGCGGCAGCGGCCGCCACCGTGTCGCCCACGCCGAGGGCCAGGTCGGCCGCGCCGGCCTTGAGGAGGAGCATGTTGTCCACCGAGGCGTTCGTCTCCTGGACGGTGGCGTCGTAGCCGTCGACATTCTCGCGAATCTCCGTGGCGATGCCGCCGCCGAGCGGATAGTAGACGCCGCCCGTGCCGCCGGTGGCGATGGACAGGTTCTGCGCGCTTGCGGTGCCGTGGGCGCCGAGAAACAGGACAGGCAGCGCGAGCGCGGCGACTGCAGCGCCGATCCTGTTGCGCCGTTGGGCGTTAGTGATTGTCATAATCGTGTCTCCTCCGTTTTTTTGGCGCCGTTCGCGCGCCGACAGTTATACCCAAGGGGGCCGCGATGACCATACCATTGTCCCGGAAAAAACCCTGCGGCCTTCGCGGCATTTCCTCAGAGCGGGATGTTGTCGTGCTTCTTCCAGGGGTTCTCCAGCTTCTTGTCGCGCAGCATGGCGAGTGCCCGGCAGAGCCGGCGGCGGGTGTTGCGCGGCTGGATCACGTCGTCGATATAGCCCCTGGCCCCGGCGACGAAGGGGTTGGCGAACTTCTCCCGATACTCCTGCGTGCGCTGTTCGATTTTCGCCGGATCGCCGGAATCGCCCCGGAAGATGATCTCCACCGCGCCCTTCGGACCCATGACCGCGATCTCAGCCGTCGGCCAGGCGTAGTTCACGTCGCCGCGCAGATGCTTTGACGCCATGACGTCATAGGCACCGCCATAGGCCTTGCGGGTGATCAGCGTGACCTTCGGCACCGTCGCCTCGGCATAGGCGAACAGCAGCTTCGCGCCATGTTTGATGATGCCGCCATATTCCTGAGTCGTGCCCGGCAGGAAACCCGGCACGTCCACGAAGGTCACGATCGGGATGTTGAAGGCGTCGCAGAAGCGGACGAAGCGGGCGGCCTTGCGCGACGAATCGATGTCCAGGCAGCCGGCCAGCACCATCGGCTGGTTGGCGACGATGCCGATCGTCTGGCCCTGCATCCGGCCGAAACCGGTGAGGATGTTCTTCGCGTAATCGGACTGAAGCTCGAAGAAATCGCCCTCGTCCACGACCTTGGCGATCAGCTCCTTCATGTCGTAGGGCTTGTTGGGATTGTCCGGGATCAGCGTGTCCAGCGACGGCTCCGGCCGGTCCACCGGATCGGCGGTCGGGCGCACCGGCGGCGCTGTTCGGTTGGAGGCGGGCAGAAAATCGACGAAGCGGCGGAGCTGGAGCAGCGCCTCCACATCATTCGTGAAGGCGAGGTCGGCGACGCCGGAACGGCCGGTATGGGTGGCCGCCCCGCCCAGTTCCTCCGCTGTCACGACCTCATGGGTGACGGTCTTCACCACGTCCGGCCCGGTGACGAACATGTAGGAGCTGTCCTGCACCATGAAGATGAAGTCGGTCATGGCCGGGGAGTAGACCGCACCGCCGGCGCACGGGCCCATGATCATGGAGATCTGGGGCACCACGCCCGAAGCCAGAACGTTCTTCTGGAAGACATCGGCATAGCCGCCCAGAGACGCCACGCCTTCCTGGATACGCGCGCCGCCTGAATCATTGATGCCGATGACCGGCGCGCCGACCTTCATCGCCTGGTCCATGACCTTGCAGATCTTCTCCGCATGGGCCTCGGAGAGGGAGCCGCCGAAGACGGTGAAATCCTGCGAGAAGACGAAGACCAGCCGGCCATTGATCGTGCCGTAACCCGTGACCACGCCGTCGCCGGGGATCTTCTGTTCGGCCATCCCGAAATCGCTGGAGCGATGTTCGACGAACATGTCCCATTCCTCGAACGATCCTTCGTCGAGCAGCAGTTCCAGCCGCTCCCGCGCCGTCAGCTTGCCCTTTGCGTGCTGGGCGGCGATCCGCTTCTCCCCGCCGCCGAGCCGCGCCGCCGCCCGTTTCGCTTCCAGCCGTTCCAGGATTTCCCGCATCGCTCGGCGCTCCCCCTGCGCTTTATTCAGTCTTTGGTTTTGCTTAGCATGTAGCGCGAAGCGGAGCGAGCGCGCGGGCCCGCATCAGATATCCAGCCGTGCGATGAAATCGTCGATGGCGGCCAGTTCCTCCCGTAGCGCGGCGCGGCGCTTCACGGCCTCCGCATCCTCGCCCCACCGTTCGATCTGGAAATCCTCGTCCAGCATGGAGGCCGCCATCGCCCCTTCCCACCCGATCCTGCGGTCGAGCAGCGCCAGCGCCAGCACGAGGGAGCCGAGAAGCGATGTCGCCGTCTGGAGCGCGATCAGGCGAAGATCGTCCTGAGCTTCGACTGCCCGGCGCAGCGAGGCTATCGATTCCTCCGGCTGCGCGACCGGCGCGATACCCTTCGTCACCGCCAGCGGCGCGTCATGGGCGACGGCGCACCAATCCAGCAGCGGCTGCCAGACCTGGTGCTGGCGCTCCACGAGGCTTTGGGGGTGTTCCGCGCGGTAGCAGAGCAGGTCCGTCTCCCCATAGCTCACCGCAGCGCCGACAACCGTCGTCCGATCCGGGGCGACCCGGTCGCGGGCGGTGTAGACGAGTTGGGTCAGATGCATGCCGGCGGGGACGATCTTCTCTCCCTGCCGGTCCCATTCCGCGGCGACGGCCTCCGCTAGGGCCGGTGTCGGCAGCCGCAACGGGTGCTTGGCCGGCGTGCGCAGCGGCCTGTCGTCCAGCCGGATCTCGAAATCCGGCGCGTCCGGCGCGACGGAGACGGTCTTGTAGAAGCGGCGCATGGCTGTGGATCGTCAGTCTTCGGACAGGGCGGCGACGCAGGGATTGCCGTCACCGCCCTCGCCGGCCGAGATGAAGGGAACCACGGCCGCCAGCGGGTTGATCGCGCCCAGCAGCAGGCCCGCCGCGCCCTGGACCAGCGCGTCGCGGGCGTCGACCTCGACCTCCGGGCTGGAGATCGGCCCGTGGATGCGGACGGAGGTGGCGACCTCGAACAGGCTGGGATCTCGGGGCTGCGGCGTCAGTATGGCGTCGACGGTTCCGTCGATGAGGCTGAGAGCGCCCTCCGCCGTCACCGTGGTGTCTGTGAGCGCGAAGACGAACTGTTCGGTGCGGGCGATGCCTTCGCGGATGGCGAAGGCGCCGGACGCGCAGACGATCTCCGCCGTCCGGTCCTCCTCGGAGGATGGGGCCAGGGCGGACAGCACACCTTCGCCCAACCGCTCCAGCGCGGTTCCCTCGATCGCCCCCTCGCCCATCGTGGCGTAGGCCTGTCCTCTCAAGGACGCCAGAAGCGCCGCCCGGTCCTCCCCCTGGGCCTCGACCCGGACTTCGAGATCGGCGCGGCCGGTCACCTGCTCCAGCAGCGCGCCGACATCGATGTCGGCCGCCGACATATCCACGCCGACCAGCGGCGGGGACATTCCGCCATGCAGCACGACCGCCCCCGACGCCGCGCCGTCCCACAGGGTCGCTTCGGAGATATCGGCGGTCAGCCGGCCGTCGACGATCCGGAGGTTCGTCGACACCGCCTCGGCCGTCTGGCCAAAGATCGTCAGGCTGTCCACCGTCACCGAAAGATCGCCATTCACCGTCCGGAGCGGCTCCAGCGCCTGGCCCAGCGTTCCTTCGCCGCCATCGGGGCCAAGGGCGAAGGCGTCGATCGCAAGGTCGCCGGTGAGGTTGGGCTTCGGGCCGGTCCAGGAGACCGACAGACGGCCCGCAACGGACGTGTCGCCGACCGTCGCCGTCAGATCCTCCATGGTCAGGCCGCCCTGTTCCTTGACGATGGTCGCGCCGGCGGATATCGGCATCCCTTCCGGCTGCGCGACGCCCAGGACGGCCGCGACCGGTTCCGGTCCTGGCGCGTCGATCTCCACCACGCCGGAAAAGGTCGCGGTCGACAGCGGCTGGCCCACCGCCCCGTCCATTGCGAGGGCGGCCTCCCCGACTTTCAGTTCCAGATCGACCGGCCAGTCGGCGCTGTCGGCGAACAGGGCGTCCAGCCCGCCTGTCGTCCCGTTCAGGGACAGCGGCATGCCGTCGGCCGAACCCGACACCGTCAAATCCGCCATGTCGCTCGCCGCGCCGGTCGCCAGAACTTCGTCCAGCCGCACCAGCCGCTCCGTTTCCCCGAAGCCGGGATAGCGGAGGTCGACGGCCAGAAGCCGCAGGCTGGCCAGATCGGAGAGAGCGCCCGTCCCGCCGGCGCCTTCGTCGAACGCCCAGTTGCGGCGTCCGTCCGACCCGTATTCCAGCAGCAGCTCGCCATCCCGCGCGGTCAGGGCCGTCACCTCCATATCGCCGGTCAGAAGCGGCCAGAGGCGGAGTTGGGCCGTCACTTCCGCGAACCGCGCCATCACCGGCTGCGACCCGCCCTCGATATTGGCCAGCGTGACGTCACGCAGCACCAGCTCCGGCGTCAGGCTGATTGCGTATCCGACCTCTCCGCCGACAGTCACCTGCCGGCCCAGCGCTTCCGTCAGGTCCCGCGCCACGCGCTGCCCGATCGCCTGCCGATCGAACGACATGACGAGCGCGACGGCCGCCACCGCGATGGCCGCGACGGCGATGATGGCGATGCGGATCAGCCTACGGAGGCGCAATGATCGACCTTCCCCATGAGTTCACCGACGGCGACGGGGACCGCGGCAAATGTATCCGTCAGACGATCGGCGCCCGCATCCAACAGATCGGTCGCCACATGATAACCCCAGGTGACCCCGACAGCGCCAGCACCCGCCGCCTTGGCCATCAGCATATCGAAGGCCGTGTCGCCGACCACCACCGTATTCCACCTCTCCGCGCCGGTTTCCCGAAGCGCGCGCTGGACCATATGCGGGCTGGGCTTGCCCGGCCCGTCATCGGCCGTCTGAAGCGTCACGAAGGAGCCGGCGAGGTCGTGACGATCCAGCACGCTGTCGAGTCCCCGGCGGGATTTCCCGGTCGCCACGCCGAGCAGGCAACCGGCGCCGGTCAACACGTCCAGCGCCTCCCGCACGCCGGGGAACAACGGCTCCTCGAACCGGCCGGCCAGCCGGTTCTCCCGGAAGGTCTGCTTGTAGATTTCCACCATCGACAGCAGCGGCCCGTCCTCCGGCGCCAGGCGGGCGATGACCTCCCCCAGCGGCAGCCCGACCAGACGCCGCACATCGGCGGCATTAGGCGGGATGAGATCGTGGCTCTGGAACGCCACGGTCATGGCTTCCACGATGGCGAACTGGCTGTCGACCAGCGTGCCGTCGCAATCGAAGAGGACGAGGTGCGGACCGTCAGTCATCGGCGATCTCCGCGAACGGATCGGCGTCGGCGGACGCTTCGTCAAATCCGAAATAGCTCCAGCTTTCCTTCATGTGCGGTGGCATCGGCGCGGTCACGTCGATCAAGCCCTTGCCGCCTGGATGGGGCAGGATGATCCGGCGCGCGTGCAGGTGCAGCTTGTCCGCGACTTCCGCGCCGGGCAGGAAGGCCTCCGCGCCGCCATACTTGCCGTCGCCCAGGATCGGCGTGCCGATGGCGGCGGCATGGACGCGGAGTTGGTGGGTGCGGCCGGTGCGCGGCCACATCGCCAGCCAGGCGGCGCGCTTGCCGACCGCATCCAGCGTCGTGAACAGCGTGATGGCGCGCTTGCCGTCATCCTCCGCCGCCGCGACCTTCTCCTTCCGCCCGTCGTCCCGCTTGGCGAGTGCGAGGTCGATCCGGCCCTGGCGCGGCTGCGGAACGCCGGCGACCAGCGCCCAGTAATATTTGCGCGCCGTCCGGTGCTTGAAGCCGGCGGCGAGGACCTTGGCCGCCTGCGCGGTGCGGGCGAGCAGCAGGACCCCGCTGGTGTCCCGGTCCAACCGGTGGACGAGTCGGGGACGATCCTCCCCTTTCCCGCGCAGCGCATCCAGCATGCCGTCGAGATGACGGGTCTGGCCTGTGCCGCCCTGGGTCGCGAGGCCCGCCGGCTTGTTGAGCGCGATCACCGCATCGTCGCTATAGAGGACCATCGCGCGGATCGTCTCGGCGTTCTGTCGCGACAGGGTGGGGACGGGCTTCTTGCCGGCGGGCCTCTCCGCGGCGTTCAACGGCGGCACCCGCACCGACTGGCCCGGCTCCAGCCGCTGGTTCGCCTTGACGCGCTTGCCGTCAACGCGGACCTGCCCGGTGCGTAGCAGCTTCTCCAACTGGCCATGGGTCAGGTGCGGATAATGGCGCTTGAACCAGCGGTCGAGCCGGATATCGGCATCGTCCGCGCGGACGGAAATCGTCTGGACGCTCATGCCGCCACCAGCCTGACCGCCGAAAGGCCGAGAAAGAGGCCGAGGACGCAGAGCGCGAGGGACGCCGCGACATAGGCGGCCGCCGCCATGGCCTCTCCCCGCTGGGCCAGCGAGACGACCTCCAGCGAGAAGGTGGAGAAGGTCGTGAAAGCGCCCAGCACGCCGACCGTCAGGAAGCCGCGAGCAGCGGCTCCCGGATCGGCGATGAGGGCAAAACCTTCCACCAGCATCCCCATGAGAATGGAGCCAGCGACATTCACCGCGAGCGTGGCCCAGGGGAAGCCGCTGCCGGCCCAGCCCTGTATCCAGTGGGAGGCGGCATGGCGGGCGACGGCGCCCGCCGCCCCGCCGGCGGCGACCGCCAGCAGAAGGCTGGGATTCATAAGTACGGTTCCATTCGGGTCGATCGGGCGCACCCTAGTCTCCGGCCCGCGCCGGAGCAACAGTCGGGCGAAGCGGCGCGCCCTCACGTCTCCGGCGTTATCCGTGCCCGCACCCTGTCGACCCATTCCAGCACCCGGTCACGGTTCACCCCGAAATCGTAATAGCCGACCCGGGCGCGGCTGTAGATCGCGAAACTCGCCAGATCCTCTCCGGCCGGGAAGGCGCGGATGCTGATGAAATCGATGAAACCAAAGGTCGCGCTGCGCTGCGCCGCCTCCAGCGCCAGCCCGTCATCGGAGATGGCGAGGACGGTGGCGCGCGGCGTCTCGTTGATGACGGCGACGAAGGCCTGGATGATTTCCTCCGGCGTCGCCGGGAAGATCGGGCTGACGGCGTCGGCCGGCGCCGCCGTGGCGTCTTCCGGCGCCATGAGGAATTCATTCGGCTGTCCGGTCCTGGCGAAGCTTTCGAAGGCAAGGAAATCCACCGACTCGTCAAGCGCGAGCCGCCGCGATTCGACGACATGCCAGCCGATCCACGCCGCGCCCGCCAGTACGGCCAGGAGGATAAGGAACCCGATGAGCTTGCCCAAGCCTAATCCTCGCTGTTCAGCCGATCGCGCAGCTTCGCCCAATAGTCGAGCCGCTTGCGGATCTCCCGCTCGAAGCCCCTGTCGAAAGGCCGATAGAATTCCCGCCTGGGCATGTCCTCAGGAAAGTAATTCTGCCCGGAGAAGGCTTCCGGCGTTTCATGATCGTAACGATAACCCGCCCCGTAGCCGATGTCCTTCATCAATCGGGTCGGCGCGTTGAGGATGTGCTTTGGCGGCATCAGGCTGCCCGTCTCCTTCGCCGCGCGGACGGCTTCCTTGTAGGCGCTGTAGACGGCGTTCGACTTCGGCGCGGTGGCCAGATGGACCACGGCCTGGGCGATTGCCAGCTCGCCCTCCGGGCTGCCCAGCCGCTCATAGGTGTCCCAGGCGGCGAGCGTGATCGGCAGGGCCTGCGGATCGGCCATGCCGATATCCTCAGCCGCGAACCGCACCAGTCGCCGGGCGATGTAGAGCGGGTCCTCCCCGCCGGCCAGCATCCGGGCGAACCAGTAGAGCCCGGCATCCACATCCGATCCGCGCAGGCTCTTATGCAGCGCGGAAATAAGGTTGTAGTGGCTCTCCTGCGCCTTGTCGTAGACCGGCGCGCGGCGCTGGACGGTCCCTGCCAGGGCGGCGGCGTCCAGCGGCTTGGGCGCATGAAGCTGGAACAGCTCCTCGCACAGATTGAGCAGGAACCGCCCGTCGCCATCAGCCATCGCCTTCAGCGCCGCGCGGCCATCCTCCGTCAGCGGCAGGGCGCGCCCCTCCTCCGCCTCCGCTCTCGCCAGCAGCTTCTCCAGCGCCGGCTCATCCAGCCGGTGGAGCACGAAGACCTGCGCGCGGCTGAGCAGGGCGGCGTTCAGCTCGAAGCTTGGATTTTCCGTCGTCGCGCCAACCAAGACGATCGTGCCGTCCTCCACATAGGGCAGGAAGGCGTCCTGCTGGCTGCGGTTGAAGCGGTGGATCTCATCGACGAACAGGAGCGTGCCGCGCCCGCCCGCGCGGCGCGCCCTGGCGGCCTCGAACACCTTCCGCAGATCGGCGACGCCGGAGAAGACGGCCGACAGCGGCTCGAACTGCAAATCCGTCTGGTCGGCCAGCAGGCGGGCGATGGTCGTCTTGCCGCAGCCGGGCGGCCCCCAGAGGATCATCGACGCCAGCCGCCGCGCCGCCACCATCCGGCCGATCGGCTTGTCCGGCGTCAGCAGATGATCCTGCCCCACGACCTCCGCGATCGTCTTCGGCCGCAGCCGGTCGGCCAACGGCCGGGGGGCGAGGCTTTCGAACAGCCCGCCGCCCGACTCCGCACCCGCCCCGCCCCTAGCCATGGACGACAACCTCCAGCGGCGCGCAGGACATGGCGGGGGTCGCGGCCAGGAAGCCGGCAGTCAGAAGAAGAACCAGGATGCGCATGACCGGCAATCTAGGGAGGCGGCGGGGTCCGCGCAACGGGCGGTCCTGTTTCAGGCGCGGCCATCCTAAAGCCGGAAGGTGAGGCTTTCGGCGGTGACGCCCGGCCCGAAGGCGAGCGCGCGGCCCAGCCCGGCGCTTCCGGCATCCATCATGGATTTCAGCACGACCATGATGGAGGTGGAGGAAAGGTTGCCGTAGCGCCGCAACGCCTCCCGCGACGGCGCCAGGGCTCCGTCGAGCGCCAGCCCCTGCTCCACCGCGTCCAGCACCGTCCGGCCGCCGGGATGGACCGCCCAGAGCGCGACCGGCTCGCCGTCCGGGCCGGCCCGCCAGGCCCGCCTGTCGGCATGGAGGCCGTCGCGCAATGCCGCCGGCACGGCGCCGGAAAGGTACATGTCGAATCCGCCGGCGCCGACCGCCCAAATGATGTGGTCCCGGGTATCCGGCATGATCTCGGCGCGGAAATCCAGCAGTTCCAGCCCCTTCGCCTCCGCCGTCACAAGCGAGGCCGATGCGCCGTCCGCGAACAGGAGGAAGGACAGAACCCGCTCCAGATCGTCGGTTTCCTGGAGATGCAGGGTACAGAGCTCCAGCGTGACCACCAGCACCCGCGCGGCGGGCTCCGACCGCACGATGTGGCGCGCCAGCTTCAGCGCGTTGATCGCGGCATAGCAGCCCATGAAGCCGACGACCGTCCGCTCCACCGATGGCTTGAGCCCCAGATCCGCCAGAAGATCGAGATCGGGTCCGGGGGCGTGGAATCCGGTGCAGGAGGTGACGATGAGATGGGTCGCGCCCCGCGCCTCCCCGCCCAGCGCCTCGGCCGCCCGCCGCGCCAGCGTCCGCCCCTCCCGCCGGTAGACCGCCATCCGACGGCGCGTGTCGGGAAAGGCGCCGCGCCGGTAGAATCCGTCTTCGTCCAGCCGCGCCGGGTCAGGGTCCGGGCGCAGCACGGAATAGCGCCGCTCGATCCCCGACCGCTCGGCCATCCGGGCGAACAGCCGGCGGTCCCGTTCGGAGGAGAGGAGCGACGGCGCATAGGCGGAGAACTTGCCATGCACCTCGTGCGGCGGCACCGCTATTCCGACCTGATTGACGAACACACGAACCATGATGCCGGCCTTTCCCTCCCGCTCGTAGAACGGGCGAACCGCCGCGATGGTTCTCTTCGACGTATCGGCAGGGAGATCAGCGCCGGGACGGCGGAAGAAAACCGTCATCATTTGTCATCATTCGTCATCATTCGAGGCGGCGCCGCATCCGTACCAACCAACACCCCCTCACCCTCCCGCTTCGCGGGTCCCTCCCTCTCCCACGGAGGGGAGAGGGTGAAGTTGTTAGCCCTCTCCCCTCCGTGGGAGAGGGTTGGGTGAGGGGGCGGTTGGTTTTTCCGGTGTCATCATTTGTCATCATTCGTCATCATTTCGGGGGCGGCGGCGAAACCACCTTCACCCCCAAACCCTCTCTCCCGCAAGCAGGAGAGGGGGTTACAAAAAAGCCCCGGCGAAGGCCGGGGCTCTTGTACTGCTCTTGGGGATCGGAGGAATTATTCCTCGGTTCCCCTGGCCTCGGCCTCAGCCTCGACGCGGGCCTTGTCGGCGGCGCCCTTGGCGGCGGCGTCGCGGTCGACCAGCTCGATCATCGCCATCGGGGCGGCGTCGCCATAGCGGAAGCCGGCCTTCAGGACGCGGGTGTAACCGCCGGCGCGGTCCTTGTAGCGGTCGGCGATGCCGTCGAACAGCTTGGCCACCACGGCGTCGTCGCGCAGCAGCGCATAGGCCTGACGGCGGTTGTGCAGGCCGCCCTTCTTGCCGAGCGTGATCAGCTTCTCCACCACCGGGCGGAGATCCTTCGCCTTCGGCAGGGTGGTCTTGATCTGCTCATGGGTGATGAGCGCGGCCGCCATATTGGCGAACATCGCCCTGCGGTGGCTGCTGGTCCGGTTGAACTTACGTCCGCTCATGCCGTGACGCATGGCTTCGTCCTCCTTCTATGGCGTGACCCCGCGACGCGGAGCCGGTTGTGATCGCCGCCGCCCCTCCCCCTATCCGGGGGAGAGAACGGCGCCGGCGGGTCACCGCGACCCGTTCATGCGTTCGAGCCGATCAGTACGGCTCTTCCAGCTTCTTGGCCAGATCCTCGATATTCTCGGGCGGCCAATTGGTGATCTCCATGCCGAGATGGAGGCCCATCTGGGAGAGAACCTCCTTGATCTCGTTCAGCGACTTGCGGCCGAAGTTCGGGGTGCGGAGCATCTCCGCCTCCGTCTTCTGCACCAGATCGCCGATATAGACGATGTTGTCGTTCTTCAGGCAGTTGGCCGAACGGACCGAAAGCTCCAGCTCGTCCACCTTGCGCAGCAGGTTCTTGTTGAACGGCACGTCGTCGGACGATTCCTCGCGGCGCTCGGCCTGCGGCTCCTCGAAATTGACGAACAGGCGCAACTGGTCCTGGAGGATGCGGGCTGCCAGCGCCACGGCGTCGTCCGGCGTGACCGCGCCGTTCGTCTCCACCGTCAGGGACAGCTTGTCATAGTCGGTGACCTGACCGACGCGGGTGTTCTCGACCTTGTAGCTGACCTTGCGGACGGGGCTGTAGAGTGCGTCGACCGGGATCAGGCCGATCGGCGCGTCTTCCGGACGGTTGTTGACGGCCGGGACATAGCCCTTGCCGAGCGCGACCGTCATCTCGAGGTTGAGGCGTGCGCCGTCGTCCAGCGTGCAGATGACGAGGTCGGGGTCCATCACCTCGATGTCCGAGCCGGTGATGATCTGGCCGGCGGTCACCGGGCCGGGACCCTCGGCGTGCAGGCGCATCTTCTTCGGGCCTTCCGCATGCATGCGGAGAGCCAGCGCCTTGACGTTGAGCACGATGTCCGTCACGTCCTCGCGGACACCGGGAATCGAGGAGAATTCGTGGAGGACGCCGTCGATCTGGATCGAGGTCACCGCCGCGCCCTGGAGGGAGGACAGCAGGATCCGGCGCAGCGCGTTGCCGAGCGTGAGGCCGAAGCCGCGCTCCAGCGGTTCCGCGACGATGGTCGCCTTGCGCTGCGGATCGTCGCTGGTCTGGATGTCCAGCGCGGTCGGCTTGATCAGGATCTGCCAGTTGTTCGAAATCACGGGAGATAGTTCCTATGCCATCAAGCGGCCGGCCTTTGCGCGGAAGAGCGCCCGAGGTCCGGCCCGAAAACCCGGAAAGCGCCGTCGCCGGCGCTTCGCTTCCGATCCCATGCGAGGCGGCCCCGTGGCGAGGGCCGCTGTCCCGGATCGGCGGGTGGTCGCTTCCCGATTCAGCCGACGGATGGGAACCATCCGTCAGCATCGGAACACTTGGAAGCGCCGGTCCTTAGACCCGGCGCTTCTTGCGCGGACGGACGCCGTTGTGCGGGATCGGCGTGACGTCCTTGATCGAGGTAATCTGGAAGCCGATCGACTGAAGGGCGCGCAGCGCGCTTTCGCGCCCGGAGCCCGGACCCTTCACGTTGACTTCCAGGATCTTCATCCCGTGCTCCTGGGCCTTCCGGCCCGCGTCCTCGGCGGCCATCTGGGCGGCGTAGGGAGTCGACTTGCGGCTGCCCTTGAAGCCCATCATGCCCGAGGAGGACCAGGAGATCGCGTTCCCCTGGGCGTCGGAGATGGTGATCATCGTATTGTTGAACGAAGCGTTCACGTGAGCGACGCCGGCGGTGATGTTCTTCCGCTCGCGGCGACGCAGGCGCGCGTTAGCAGCAGGCTTTGCCATGATCTATCCGCCTTACTTCTTCTTGCCGGCAATCGGCTTCGCAGGACCCTTGCGGGTGCGAGCGTTGGTGTGGGTGCGCTGGCCGCGAACCGGCAGGCCGCGACGATGACGAAGGCCGCGATAGCAGGCCATGTCCATGAGGCGCTTGATGTTCATCGCCGTCTCGCGGCGCAGATCGCCTTCGACCGTGTGGTCGGCGTCGATCGTCTCGCGGATGCGGAGAATCTCGTCTTCGGTGAGGTCGGCGACCCGGCGCTCGCTCGGGATGCTCAGCTTCTCACAGATGTTGGATGCGGTCGTCCGCCCGATGCCGTGGATGTAGGTGAGTGCGATCACCACGCGCTTTTGGGTCGGAATGTTGACGCCAGCAATACGTGCCACGTCTTACTCCTGGTTCGATGTTGCGGCCTGCGGCAAAGCCGCTGATCCAGGCCTTCCCTTCGGGGACGGTCCGGACCCTGCTTCGCCGGGTTGCGGTCTTGTTAACGCCTGGAGTGAGGACGCACGAAAACGTCGCACCTCCAGGTCCGAGGGCGCGGAGTATAGGCATCCGCGCCGCCGGGTCAACACATTATCGGTCGCCTTGGTCCGCGCCCTGTCGAAAGGCCGGAGCGCACATGGTTCGACAGGCTCACCATGAGGTTTACTTGTTGGGTCATCCCGGACTTGATCCAGGATCCATAGGCCCTGGCAGCTTCACCGACCGCGAAGGAATGAGCGCGGTACCAGCTTCCGGCGACGCCGCATGGATGCTGGATCAAGTCCCATAGGCGTTAACTTTGAGGCGGTGAGCCTCACACCCTCGCCTTCAAAACCCTCACCCTCCCACCGCTTCGCGGCGGGCCCTCCCTCTCCCGCAAGCAGGAGAGGGGAAAATTACGACCAAAGTTAGCGCCTATGGGATCAAATCCAGCATGACGACGATTGCATTTTATCAGACGGTCGAGGGGACCTTCAGAATGGCTTCGATCTGCCCCGAGACGTTCTCGATCGAGGCCATGCCGTCGACGCCCTGGAGGACGCCGCGATCGCGGTAATAGGGCAGGATCGGCGCGGTCTGGTCGCGGTAGACCTGGAGGCGTTTGCGCAGCACGTCGGCATTGTCGTCCGCGCGGAGGCCGCCATTCTCTTTCGCCCGCGTCTCGATCCGGCCGAAAAGGGCCTCCTCGTCGACCCGGATCTCGATCACCGCGTCGAGCGCCAGGCCCTTCTCCTCCAGCATATGGTCCAGCGCCTCGGCCTGGGCCACGGTGCGGGGAAAACCGTCAAGGATGAAGCCGTTGCGGCAGTCGGGCTGGTCGATCCGGTCGGAGATCATGCTGATCATGACGTCATCGGAGACGAGATGGCCGGCGTCGAGGATCGCCTGAACCTTCCTGCCGAGGTCGCTGCCGCTGGCGACGGCCGCACGCAGCATGTCGCCCGTGGAGAGCTGCTTCAGGCCGTGCTTTTCTTCCAGAAGCTTGGCCTGAGTTCCTTTTCCGGCGCCGGGCGGCCCCAGCAGGATCAAGTTCATCCGCGTCGTCCTCGCAACTTCGACTTCTTGATCAGCCCTTCATACTGATGGGCCAGCAGATGGGAGTGGACCTGCGCCACCGTATCCATGGTGACCGTCACCACGATCAGCAGGCTGGTGCCCCCGAAATAGAACGGCAGGGCGAATTCGGAGATCAGGAACTCCGGCAGCAGGCAGACCAGCGTGATGTAGAGAGCACCAACCGCCGTCAGCCGTGTCAAGACGTAGTCGATATAGTCCGCCGTGTTCTTTCCCGGACGGATGCCGGGGATGAAGCCGCCATACTTCTTCAGATTGTCGGCCGTCTCCTCCGGATTGAAGACGATAGCCGTGTAGAAGAAGCAGAAGAAGATGATGAGCGCGGCGTAGAGCAGCATGTAGAGCGGCTGCCCATGGCCCAGCGCCGCCGCGATCGGCTGCGCCCAGCTCCCTCCCCCAGCAGCGCCGGAGAAGCCGATGATCGTCGTCGGCAGCAGCAGCAGCGAGGAGGCGAAGATCGGCGGGATGACGCCCGCCGTGTTCAGCTTCAGCGGCAGGTGGGAGCTTTCGCCCCCGAACATGCGGTTGCCGACCTGGCGCTTGGGGTACTGCACCAGCAGGCGGCGCTGCGCGCGCTCCATGAACACGATGAAGGTGATGACGGCGACCGCCATCACCAGCATGAAGATGATGAACAGCGTGGAGATCGCGCCCGTCCGGCCGAGTTCCAGCGTGTTGATCAGCGCGCGGGGCAGTTCAGCCACGATGCCGGCGAAGATGATGAGCGAGATGCCGTTGCCGACGCCCCGCGCCGTGATCTGTTCGCCCAGCCACATCAGGAACATGGTGCCGCCGACGATCGTGATGACCGTGGAGATGCGGAAGAACCAGCCCGGATCGATCACCGCGGCGCCGGTCGAGCCCGACAGCCCCTCCAGCCCGACGGACAGCCCGTAGGCCTGGACCGTGGCCAGAAGCACGGTGAAGTAGCGGGTGTACTGGTTGATCTTCTTGCGGCCGCTCTCCCCCTCCTTCTTCAGCGCCTCAAGCGTCGGCGACACCGCCGTCATGAGCTGGATGATGATGGAGGCCGAGATGTACGGCATGATGTTGAGGGCGAAGATCGTCATCCGCCCCAGCGCGCCGCCGGAGAACATGTTCAACATGCCGAGCAGCCCGCCGCCGCCCTGCTGGTTGAAGATCTCGTTCAGCACGGTCGGGTCGATGCCCGGAATGGGGATATAGGTGCCGAGCCGATACACGATCAGCGCACCAAGGGTGAACCAGATGCGGTTCTTGAGTTCGGTCGCCTTCGCGAAGGCGCCGAAATTGATGTTCGCGGCTAGCTGTTCAGCGGCAGATGCCATAACGCCCTCGACGGTGGGACGGCGGGAGACCGCCGCATGCGGCCTCCCGATCTCTTCCTGGAGCGGCGGGAGTTAGGCGTCGGCCTTGGCCTCGCCCTTGGCCGGCGCGGTCACGACGACCTTGCCCCCGGCCTTCTCGACCGCTTCGACGGCGGCCTTGGACGCGCCCGTCACCTCGATCGTGACCTTGGCGGACAGTTCGCCCTTGGCCAGCAGCTTCACGCCGTCGAACGGCTTGTCCACCAGCCCCGCGGCCTGGAGGGTGGCCAGGTCGATCGTCTTCTTGGCGTCCAGCTTCTTGGCGTCGACCGCCTGCTGGAGTCTGCCCAGATTGACCTCGGCGAACCGCTTCTTGAAGTTCGCGTTGTTGAAGCCGCGCTTCGGCAGGCGACGGTAGAGCGGCATCTGGCCGCCTTCGAAGCCGTTCAGCGCGACGCCGGTCCGGCTGGACTGGCCCTTCACGCCGCGTCCGCCGGTCTTGCCCTTGCCGGAGCCGATGCCGCGGCCGATGCGCATGCGGCCCTTGCGGGCGCCCGCATTATCGCGAATTTCGTTCAACTTCATAATAAGGATCCTTCTACGCCGAGGGGCTTCAGCCCTGCTCGACTCGCACCAGGTGCTTCACCTTGTCGATCATGCCCCGCACGGCCGGCGTGTCAACCAGCTCACGGGTGCGATGCAGCTTGTTCAGGCCGAGCCCGACCAGCGTCTGCCGCTGATCCTGCCGGCGGCCGATGGGGCTGCCGATCTGGGTCACGACGACGGTGGCGGCGTCGGCCTTGGCCGGGGCCTTCTTCCGGGCCGGCGCCTTCTTCTTGGGAGCGGCGGCTTTCTTGGGAGCGGCGGCCTTCTTCGCGGCCGGGGCCTTAGCCTCGGCCTTCTTGGGAGCGGCCTTCGCCTCAGCCTTCTTGGGAACGGCCTTCGCCTCGGCCTTGGGAGCGGCCTTGGCGGCGGCTTCCTTCTTCGGGGCGGCGGCCTTCTTGGCCGGCGCCTTCTTCTCCGTGTCAGCCATTCGCGGCCTCCTGCGTCTCAGCGGTTTCCGCCGAAGCGCCCTGACGCGGCTTGATGATGTCGCTGACCCGCTTGCCGCGGCGCGCCGCCACGGCCCGCGGCCCCTCGACCGCCTTCAGCGCCTCGAAGGTCGCCTTGATCATGTTGTGCGGGTTCGACGACCCGATCGACTTGGCGACGACGTCCTGGACGCCCAGCGCCTCGAAGATCGCGCGCATCGGACCGCCGGCGATGATGCCGGTGCCCTGCGGGGCCGCGCGCAACACGACATTGCCGGCGCCGAACAGGCCCTTCATGTCGTGATGGAGCGTCCGTCCCTCGCGGAGCGGAACGCGGATCATGCTGCGCTTCGCCTGCTCGGTCGCCTTGCGGATTGCCTCGGGGACCTCACGGGCCTTGCCGGCGCCATAGCCGACCCGGCCGCGCCCGTCACCGGCGACGACAAGGGCGGCGAAGCCGAACCGGCGTCCGCCCTTCACCACCTTGGCGACGCGATTGATGCTGACGAGCTTCTCGATCAGCTCGCTGTCTTCGCCCCGCTCGCGCGGCGCCCGATCGTCTCTCTGGCCACGTGCCATAATCACGTTTCTCCTAGAAGTCCAAGCCGCCTTCGCGGGCGGCCTCGGCCAGCGCCTTGATCCGGCCGTGGTAGATGTAGCCGCCCCGGTCGAACACGACCTTGTCGACGCCGGCGGCCTTCGCGCGCTCGGCCAGCAGCTTGCCGACGGCCTTCGCCGCGTCGACGGTCGCGCCGCTCTTCAGCGCCTCCCGCAGGTCCTTGTCCAGCGTCGAGGCGGCGGCGAGCGTGTGGCCCTGGCCGTCATCGATGACCTGGGCATGAATGTGCTTGGAAGACCGGAACACCGACAGCCGGGGGCGCGGGTTCCGCATCTTCGCAAGCTTGGACCGCAGCCGCATCTGGCGGCGGTCGCGCAATTGCTTCGTCTTCAGCATGTCCGCACCCTTACTTCTTCTTGCCTTCCTTGCGGAGGATCGTTTCGGTCTCATACTTGATGCCCTTGCCCTTGAAGGGCTCCGGCGGCCGCATGGACCTGATCTCCGCGGCGACCTGCCCCACGCGCTGCTTGTCGTAGCCCGTGATGCTGATCGCGGTCGGCCGTTCCGTCTTCATCTGGATCCCCTCGGGGATGGGGTAGCGGATCTCATGGCTGTAGCCGAGCTGCAGCACGAGTTCCTTGCCCTGGACCGCGGCGCGGTAACCGACGCCGTTGATCTCCAGATTTGTGGTGAACCCCTCGTTCACGCCCTTGACGATATTGTTCACGAGGGTGCGGCTGGTGGCCCACATGTTCCTGGCGAAGCGGCTTTCCGACTTCGGCAGGACAGTGACCTTTCCGTCCTCCATCGAGACCTTGATCTCGTCAATGAGCTTGACGCTGAGCTGGCCCAGCTTGCCCTTGGCGGTCACGGTCTGTCCGTCGACGTTCACCTGAACGCCGGACGGGACGGGGACGGGATGTTTACCAATTCGGGACATCGCTCGGCACCCTTAGAACACTTCGCAGAGGATCTCGCCGCCGACATTGGCGGCGCGGGCCTCATTGTCTGACATCACGCCGCGCGGGGTCGACAGGATCGAGATGCCCAGCCCGTTATAGACACGGGGGATATCCTTCACCTTCTTGTAGACCCGGCGGCCCGGCTTGGAGACGCGGTCGATGTTCCGGATGACCGGCTGGCCGTCCTGGTACTTCAACTCCACGCGCAGGTTCCTGATCCCGGCGCGCACGTCCTCGCTGGAATAGCCGCGGATATAGCCTTCCCGCTTCAACACCTCCAGCACGTTCATGCGGAGGGTCGAGGCAGGGCTTTCCACGACCGGCTTGCCGGCGCGCTGACCGTTACGGATACGGGTCAGCAGATCGCCGAGAGGATCACTCAACAACATCTATCGATCCTCCCTTACCAGCTCGCCTTGACCATGCCGGGGATCTGTCCCCGGGAGGCCAAGTCGCGAAGCGCGATACGGCTGAGCTTGAACCGGCGGTAGAACGCCTTGGGGCGCCCCGTCAGTTCGCAACGGTTGTGGACGCGCGTCGGTGACGCATTGCGCGGCAACTCGGCCAGCTTGAGGCGGGCGGCGAAGGCCTCCTCAGGCGCGGCATTCTTGTCGCTCGCGAGGGCCTTCAGCCGCTCGCGCTTCGCCGCATACTGCTTGACCAGTCGCTCGCGCCTCTTGTTCTTCTCGATGGCGCTTTTCTTAGCCATGATCTGACCTCTCGAGCCGCTTAGTTGACGAACGGGAAGTCGAAGGCCTTCAGAAGCGCGTGCGCTTCCTTGTCCGACTTCGCGGTCGTCACGATAACGATGTCCATCCCCCGGACGCTGTCGACCTTGTCGTAGTCGACTTCGGGGAACACGATCTGCTCCTTGATGCCGAGGGAGTAATTTCCCCGGCCGTCGAAGCTGCTGCTGGGCAGCCCGCGGAAATCGCGGACGCGCGGCAACGCGATATTCACCAGACGGTCCAGGAACTCGTACATCCGCTCCTGGCGCAGGGTGACCTTGGCGCCGATCGGCATGCCTTCGCGCAGCTTGAAGGTAGCGATCGACTTGCGGGCGTGGGTGACCACCGGCTTCTGTCCGGCGATCGCCGTCAGTTCCTGCACCGCGGACGTCACCTTCTTGGAGTCCTGGACGGCTTCGCCCACACCCATGTTGATGACGATCTTCTCGATCCGCGGGGCCTGAAGGGTGTTCTTGTACTCGAACTCCTTCATGAGGGCCGGACGGATCACCTTCTGGTATTGCTCTTTAAGCCTAGCCATGGCGATCACCGATCAATCACTTCGCCGGAACGCTTCGCGAACCGGACCTTGCGGCCATCGTCGAGGATCCTGAAGCCGATGCGCGTGGCTTCGTTGCTGCCCGACGGGTCGATATGGGCGACGTTCGACAGGTGGATCGGCGCTTCCTTTTCCAGGATGCCGCCGGCGGACGTCGCGGACTGGCGGGTATGGCGCTTGACCATGTTCACGCCCTGGACGAGCACGCGGCTCTCCTGGGTCAGGACCCGCAGCACCTCGCCGCGCTTGCCCTTGTCGCGGCCGGTGGTGACGACGACGGTGTCGCCCTTCCTGATTCTCGCGGCCATCACAGCACCTCCGGCGCCAGGCTGATGATCTTCATGAACTTCTTGGCCCGCAGCTCACGCGTGACCGGCCCGAAGATACGGGTGCCGATCGGCTCGCCCTGCTTGTTGATCAGCACGGCCGCGTTGGTGTCGAACTTGATCGACGTCCCGTCGGTCCGGCGGATTTCCTTGGCGGTGCGAACGATGACGGCGCGATGGACGTCACCCTTCTTGACGCGGCCGCGCGGGATCGCCTCCTTCACCGAGACGACGATCACGTCGCCCACGGCGGCAACCCGGCGCTGCGAACCGCCCAGCACCTTGATGCACTGCACCCTGCGGGCCCCTGAATTATCGGCCACTTCCAGGTTCGTCTGCATCTGGATCATGGATCCGGCTCCTTACCTTAAGCGCTCGGACCGCCTTCGGCGGCCTTCTCGGTCACGACAACCCAGCGTTTGGTCTTCGACATCGGAGGCGCCTCGATGATCGAGACCTCGTCGCCGACCTTGAACTGGTTCTTCTCATCGTGCGCATGGAACTTCTTCGAGCGCTTGATGAACTTCTTGTAGACGGGATGCTTCAGCCGCCGTTCGACCAGGACGGTGATGGTCTTGTCCATCTTGTCCGAGACGACTTTCCCAATGAGCACACGCCGTGGCATGGCCCCACCTCCTAGCTGGCCGCCGCGGCGGCGCCGCGACGATCGGTAAGAATGGTCTTGATGCGGGCGATGTCGCGACGCACCTCACGCACCCGCGCGGTGTTCTCCAGCTGGCCGGAGGCCTTCTGGAAACGCAGGTTGAACTGTTCCTTCTTGAGCGAGAGGAGCTGATCCTTCAGCTCGTCCGCGCTCTTGGCGCGAATGTCTTCGGCCTTCATTTCTCTAGACCTCCTCGCCCAGGCGGGCGACGAAACGGGTTTCGACCGGCAGCTTGGCGGCCGCAAGCTCGAACGCCCGCTTGGCCAGGTCGCCCGGCACGCCGTCCAGCTCGAACATGACGCGGCCCGGCTTGACCCTGCACATCCAGTATTCCGGCGAACCCTTGCCCTTGCCCATGCGGACTTCGGCGGGCTTCTGGGAAACCGGCACGTCCGGGAAGATGCGGATCCACACCCGGCCCTGACGCTTGATGTGGCGGGTGATCGCGCGGCGGGCCGCCTCGATCTGCCGCGCGGTGACACGCGCCGGTCCTATGGCCTTCAGGCCGTAGGCGCCGAAGTTCAGCGTGGTGCCGCCCTTGGCGACGCCCTTGACGCGGCCTTTGTGCGCCTTGCGGAATTTTGTGCGCTTTGGACTAAGCATCGTTCAATGCCCTCGTTCTCTCGCCTCAGCCGCGCGCCGAGGTCTGCTCGGCCGCCCGCTTGTCCTGGGCCATCGGGTCATGGGCCATGATCTCACCCTTGAAGACCCAGACCTTGACGCCGCAGGTCCCGTAGGTGGTCTTCGCCGTCGCGGTGCCGAAATCGACGTCCGCCCGAAGCGTATGCAGCGGCACCCGGCCCTCGCGGTACCATTCGGTGCGCGCGATCTCCGCGCCGCCCAGACGGCCGCCGCAATTGATCCGGATGCCCTGCGCGCCGAGGCGCATGGCGTTCTGGACCGCCCGCTTCATCGCCCGGCGGAACGCCACCCGGCGCTCCAGCTGGTTGGCGATGTTCTCGGCGATCAGCTTGGCGTCGATCTCCGGCTTGCGGATCTCGACGATGTTCAGGCTGACCTCGCTGCCGGTCATCTTCGCCAGCTCCTGACGGAGCTTCTCGATGTCCGCGCCCTTCTTGCCGATCACCACGCCCGGACGGGCGGTGTGGATCGTCACGCGGGCCTTCTTGGCCGGCCGCTCGATGACGATGCGCGCGAGGCCCGCCTGGGCCAGCCGCTTCGTCAGAAGCTCGCGGATCGCGATGTCCTCGTGCAGCAGGTCGGCATAGTCCCTGGTCGCGAACCAGCGCGAATCCCAGGTCCGGTTGATGCCGAGCCGAAGCCCGATCGGATTGACTTTCTGACCCATAGTTACGCCGTCTCCTCACGCTCGCGGACGATCACGGTCAGGTTCGACCAGGCCTTCTCGACCCGCGACGCACGGCCGCGCGCCCGAGCGTGGAACCGCTTCATCGTCAGGCTCTTGCCGACGAACGCTTCCGCCACGATCAGACGATCGACGTCCAACTGATGGTTGTTCTCCGCGTTGGCGACCGCCGACTGCAGGACCTTCTTGACCTCCTGCGCCACGCGGCGCTTGGAGAAGGTGAGGTCCGCCAGCGCCTTGCTCGCATCCTTGCCGCGGATCATTCCGGCGACGAGGTTGAGCTTGCGCGGGCTGGTACGGATCAGCTTCGCGAAGGCTTTCGCTTCGGTGTCGGACAGGGTCCGCTCTGCCGCAGGCTTGCCCATGACTACTTCCTCTTCGCCTTCTTATCCGCCGCGTGACCGTAGTAGGTCCGCGTCGGCGCGAACTCGCCGAACTTGTGGCCGACCATGTTCTCGGTGACGAGGACGGGCAGGAACTTCTGCCCGTTGTAGACGCCGAAGGTCAGGCCGACGAACTGAGGCAGGATGGTGGACCGGCGCGACCAGATCTTGATGATCTCGTTGCGCGCGGAACTCCGCGCCGCCTCGGCTTTCTTGAGGAGAAACCCGTCGACGAAGGGCCCCTTCCAAACGGAACGTGCCATCGCCCGTCTCCTACTTCTTGTTCCGGCGACGCAGGATCATCTTATCCGTCGCCTTGTTGTTGCGGGTCTTGCGGCCCTTGGTCGGCTTGCCCCACGGCGTCACCGGGTGACGGCCGCCGGAGGTCCGGCCTTCGCCGCCGCCATGCGGGTGGTCGATCGGGTTCATGGCGACGCCACGGACCGAGGACCGCTTGCCCAGCCACCGCTTGCGACCGGCCTTGCCCAGGTTGGTGTTGCTCTCGTCCGGGTTCGACACGGCGCCGATCGAGGCCATGCACTCGCCGCGGATGAGACGAAGCTCACCCGACGCCAGCTTGAGCTGCGCCATGCCCATGTCGCGGCCGACGAGCTGGGCGTAGGTGCCGGCCGAACGGGCCATCTGGCCGCCCCGGCCCGGCTTCAGCTCCACATTGTGGACGATGGTGCCGATCGGGATCGACTTCAGCGGCATCGCGTTGCCCGGCTTCACGTCGACCTTGGCGCCGGAGACGACCTGGTCGCCGACCGCAAGGCGCTGCGGCGCCAGGATGTAGGACTGCTCGCCATCGGCATATTCGATCAGCGCGATGAAGGCGGTGCGGTTGGGATCATATTCGATCCGCTGCACGGTCGCCGTCACGTCATGCTTGGTGCGCTTGAAGTCGACCAGGCGGTAGGTCCGCTTGTGGCCGCCGCCGATGCGCCGCGCCGTGATCCGGCCGGTGTTGTTGCGGCCGCCCTTCTTGGTCAGGCCTTCGGTCAGCTTCTTGACCGGCTTGCCCTTGTAGAGCCCGGACCGGTCGACGATGACCAGCTGGCGCGTGCCCGGCGTGATCGGGTTGAATTGTTTCAGTGCCATCGCTTTAGATCCCCGTCGTCACGTCGATCCGCTGGCCCTCGGCCAGGGTGACGACAGCCTTCTTCTCGTCCGAACGGCGACCCATGATGCCGCGGAAGCGCTTGGTCTTGCCCTTCGAGCGCAGGGTGTTCACGCCGGTCACCTTGACCTTGAACACCTGTTCCACCGCCTGGCGGATCTCCGGCTTCGTCGCGTCCAGGGGCACCTTGAAGGTGACCTGGTTATGCTCCGACACCAGGGTCGATTTCTCGGTGATGACCGGGGCGCGGATGATGTCGTAGATCCGCTCCTGGCTCACCGGCTTGAATGTCTTCCGGCTCATTTCAGGCGGGCCTCCAGCTGCTCCACCGCGTTCCGGCTCAGGACCAGAATGTCGCGGCGCAGGATGTCGTAGACGTTGGCGCCCTGCTGCGGCAGCACGTCGATCAGCGGCAGGTTACGGGCGGCGAGCCGGAACTGGTCGTTCACGTTCTCGCCGTCGATGATCAGCGCCGACCCCAGGCCCAGCGCCGACAGCTTGGCGGCCAGTTCCTTGGTCTTGTGGCTGTCGGCGGTGACCGTGTCGACCACGATCAGCTTGCCGTCGGCGGCCTTCGCCGAAAGCGCCGTCTTCAGCGCCAGCTTGCGGACCTTCTTCGGCAGATCGTAGCCATGGTCGCGGACCACCGGGCCGAAGATCACAGCACCGCCGCGGAACTGCGGCGACCGGGTCGAACCCTGACGGGCGCGGCCGGTTCCCTTCTGCTTGAAGGGTTTCTTCGTGGTGCCGGCGATCTCGCTGATGCCCTTGGTCTTGTGCGTGCCGGCGCGCCGCTTGGCGAGCTGCCAGTGCACAATCCGGTGCAGCAGATCCTGGCGGACGGGGAGGCCGAAGATCGAGTCCGAAAGCTCGATCTCGCCCGCGTCCTTGTTTTCGAGTGTCTTAACCGAGAGCTTCATCGGTTCAGTCCTTCTTATCCGCGGCGGCCTCGCCCGCGGCATCGCCGCCGGCATCGCCATTCGCCTTGCGCACGGCGCCGGGGTACGGAACGTTGTCCGGCCGGGGACGCTTGACCGCGTCACGAACCATGACCCAGCCGCCGTCGGAGCCGGGAACGGCGCCGCGAACGAGGATCAGGCCCTTTTCGACATCGGTCGAGACGACCACGAGATTCTGGATCGTCACCCGCTCATGACCCATGTGGCCCGGCATCTTCTTACCCTTGAAGACCTTGCCCGGATCCTGGTTCTGACCGGTGGAGCCGATCGCACGGTGGCTGACGGACACGCCGTGGCTGGCGCGAAGGCCAGAGAAGTTGTGCCGCTTCATGCCGCCGGCGAAGCCCTTGCCGATCGAGGTGCCGGTGACGTCGACGCGCTGGCCAGCGACGAAATGCTCCGCCGTCAGCTCATCGCCGATCGACAGCAGCGCGTCGTCGGCGACGCGGAATTCGACCAGCTTCTTCTTCGGCTCGACCTTCGCCTTGGCGAAGTGGCCGCGCATCGGCTTGGTGACGTTCTTCACCTTGGCGGCGCCGGCGCCGAGCTGGACGGCAGTGTAGCCGTCGGCGTCGGCGGTGCGGACGGCGACCACCTGGCAGCCATCGACCTTCAGCACCGTGACCGGAACATGCTCACCCGCCTCGTTGAAGACGCGGGTCATGCCGACCTTCTGCGCAATCAATCCGGAACGCATATCGTCGCCCCCTTAAAGCTTGATCTCGACGTCGACGCCGGCCGCGAGGTCGAGCTTCATAAGAGCGTCGACGGTCTGCGGGGTGGGGTCGACAATGTCGAGCAGCCGCTTGTGGGTGCGAATCTCGAACTGCTCCCGCGACTTCTTGTCGATGTGCGGGGACCGCAGAACGGTATAGCGCTCGATGCGCGTCGGCAGCGGGATCGGCCCGCGAACCTGGGCGCCCGTCCTCTTGGCGGTGTTCACGATCTCCGACGTGCTCTGGTCGAGCACCCGGTGATCGAACGCCTTGAGGCGGATCCGGATATTCTGACTGTCCATTTATCCTAGTCCGTTATTTCGCCGAGAGGTGCGGGCGCCGGACCACCCGGCGGCGCACATCGCGAACAGTCCACGTCAAAAAAAATTCACCCGCGCCGCGAAGGTCGGCTCGGGTGAGGGCGTTCATATACGGGTTTCGATCCCCCCTGTCACCCCCGAAAGGCCGGGAAATGACAGAAAGATGATCGGACCCGCTATGCGTGACCGGCGGAGCGGACTCCGCCGATCTATCCCTTGTCCCGGGCCGCCCTTTCCGACCCTGCCGCCGGAGCGGCAGGGTATCGGAGGAACGGTCCTTCTTGAGGTCGCTAGACCTGCGTCTGGCGGCCTCTTACTCGATGATGCCGGCGACGACGCCGGCGCCGACGGTGCGGCCGCCTTCGCGGATGGCGAAGCGCAGGCCTTCATCCATGGCGATCGGCGCGATCAGCGTCACTTCCATCGACACGTTGTCGCCCGGCATCACCATCTCGGTGCCTTCCGGAAGCGTCACCACACCGGTCACGTCGGTCGTCCGGAAATAGAACTGCGGACGGTAGTTGGTGAAGAACGGCGTGTGGCGGCCGCCCTCCTCCTTGGTCAGGATGTACGCCTCGGCCTTGAACTTGGTGTGCGGCGTGATCGAGCCCGGCTTCGCCAGCACCTGGCCGCGCTCCACATCCTCGCGCTTGGTGCCGCGCAACAGCGCCCCGATATTGTCGCCCGCCTCGCCCTGGTCGAGCAGCTTGCGGAACATCTCGACGCCCGTGCAGGTCGTCTTCACCGTATCCTTGATGCCGACGATCTCGATCTCCTCGCCGACCTTCACGATGCCCCGCTCGACCCGCCCGGTCACCACCGTGCCCCGGCCCGAGATCGAGAACACGTCCTCGATCGGCATCAGGAACGGCAGGTCCTTGGGACGATCCGGCGTCGGGATGTACTCATCCACCTTCGCCATCAGCTCCAGGATCGCGTCGCGGCCGATCTCCGGGGTCTTGTCCTCCAGCGCCGCCAGCGCCGAACCCTTGATGATCGGAATGTCGTCGCCCGGGAACTCGTAGCTCGACAGCAGCTCGCGAACCTCAAGCTCGACCAGTTCCAGAAGCTCCGGATCGTCGACCTGGTCGACCTTGTTCATGAACACCACCAGCGCCGGAACGCCGACCTGGCGCGCCAGCAGGATGTGCTCGCGGGTCTGCGGCATCGGGCCGTCGGCCGCCGACACCACCAGGATCGCGCCGTCCATCTGCGCCGCGCCGGTGATCATGTTCTTCACATAGTCGGCATGGCCCGGGCAGTCGACATGCGCGTAGTGACGGTTCGCCGTCTCGTACTCCACATGCGACGTCGAGATCGTGATGCCGCGCGCCTTCTCCTCGGGAGCCTTGTCGATCGCGTCGTACGCCGTGAACGTCGCCCCGCCGCTCTCAGCCAGCACCTTCGTGATCGCCGCCGTCAACGTCGTCTTGCCATGGTCAACGTGACCAATCGTTCCAATGTTCGCGTGCGGCTTCGTACGCTCAAACTTCGCCTTCGCCATTTTCTCTAGTCTCCGTTCTTATATATTCAAAGGTCAGGCCAGCTTCGCGCGCACTTCGTCGGCGATCGCCTGGGGCACCGGCTCATAGTGGTCGAAATGCATGCTGTACTGCGCCCGGCCCTGGCTCATGGAGCGCAGCGTGTTGACGTAGCCGAACATGTTGGCCAGCGGCACCATGGCGGCGATCACGCTGGCGTTGCCGCGGCTGTCCATGCCCTGGACCTGGCCGCGACGGCTGTTCAGGTCGCCGATGACGTCGCCCATATAGTCTTCCGGCGTCACCACCTCGACCTTCATGATCGGCTCCAGCAGCACGGGCTTGGCCTTGACGATGCCTTCGCGGAACGCCGCGCGGGACGCGATCTCGAACGCCAGGACCGAGGAGTCGACGTCGTGATAGGCGCCGTCGATCAGGGTCGCCTTGAAATCGATCACCGGGAAGCCGGCAATGACGCCGTTATCCTTGGAGGATTCCAGGCCCTTCTGGACGCCCGGCACGTATTCCTTCGGCACGGAGCCGCCGACCACCTTGTTCTCGAAGGTGAAGCCCTCGCCCGGCTCCTGCGGCTCGAACACCAGCTTGATGCGGGCGAACTGGCCGGAACCGCCGGTCTGCTTCTTGTGGGTGTAGTCGATCTCCGCCTTCTGGGTGATCGTCTCCCGGTACGCGACCTGCGGAGCGCCGACATTGGCCTCCACCTTGAACTCGCGCTTCATGCGGTCGACGATGATCTCCAGATGGAGTTCGCCCATGCCCTTGATGACGGTCTGGCCGCTTTCCTGATCGACGGTCACGCGGAAGGACGGATCCTCCTGCGCCAGCCGCTGCAGGGCGGTGGACATCTTCTCCTGGTCGGCCTTCGACTTCGGCTCGACCGCGATCTCGATGACCGGCTCCGGGAACTCCATCCGCTCCAGAATGATCGGCTTGGCCGGATCGCAGAGCGTGTCGCCCGTCGTCGTCTGCTTCAGGCCGACCAGCGCCACGATGTCGCCGGCCGAGGCCCACTTGATCTCCTCACGGCTGTTGGCGTGCATCAGCAGCATGCGGCCCAGCCGCTCGCGCTGGCCCTTGACGGAGTTCAGCACGTAGGAGCCGGCCTCGACGGTGCCGGAATAGATGCGCGCGAAGGTCAGCGAGCCGACGAACGGGTCGGTCATGATCTTGAAAGCCAGCGCGGAGAACGGCGCCTGATCGTCGCACGGACGGCTGTCGACCTCGTCGCTGTCGATCTTCAGGCCCTTGACCGAGCCCACGTCGAACGGCGACGGCAGATAGTCGACCACGGCGTCGAGCATCGGCTGGACGCCCTTGTTCTTGAACGCCGAGCCGCACAGGACGGGAACGAACTTCAGGCCGATCGTGCCCTTGCGGATGCAGGCCTTGATCTGCTCGGCCGTCGGCACGGCGCCTTCGAGATAGGCCTCCATGACCTCGTCGTCCTGCTCGACGACCGTCTCGATCAGCTTCGTCCGGTACTCTGCCGCCTTCTCCGCCAGATCGGCCGGAATGTCGGCATAATAGAATTCCGCGCCGAGCGACTCGTCCTTCCACAGGATCGCGCGGTTCTCGACCAGGTCGACCAGACCGGCGAAGTCGCTCTCCGTCCCGATCGGGAGCTGGAGGACCACCGGCACCGCGCCCAGCCGATCGACGATCATGTCGACGGTGCGATAGAAGTTCGCGCCGATGCGGTCCATCTTGTTGACGAAGCACATCCGCGGGACGTGGTACTTGTCCGCCTGACGCCAGACCGTCTCCGACTGCGGCTCCACGCCGGCGACGGAGTCGAACACCGTGACCGCGCCGTCGAGCACGCGCAGGGACCGCTCCACCTCGATGGTGAAGTCGACGTGGCCCGGCGTATCGATGATGTTGATCCGGTAATCGTGCCAAAAGCAGGTCGTCGCGGCCGACGTGATCGTGATCCCGCGCTCCTGCTCCTGCTCCATCCAGTCCATGGTGGCGGCGCCGTCATGGACCTCGCCGATCTTATGGGACCGGCCGGTGTAGTAGAGGATGCGCTCGGTCGTGGTCGTCTTGCCGGCGTCGATATGCGCCATGATACCGATGTTGCGGTAATTGGCGATGGGGGTCTGGCGCGCGTTCATGGGTCGGCTCTCAATCAAACTCGGACGGTCGCGCCCCCGGACGGGGCGCGACCGAAATGGGTTACCAGCGGTAGTGCGAGAACGCCTTGTTGGCGTCCGCCATCCGGTGGGTGTCCTCGCGCTTCTTCACGGCGGCGCCGCGCTGGTTGGCCGCATCGAGAAGCTCATTGGACAGGCGGTCCACCATGGTCGTCTCCGACCGCTTGCGGGCGGCGGCGATCAGCCAGCGGATGGCCAGCGCCTGCGACCGCTCCGGACGGACCTCGACCGGCACCTGGTAGGTGGCGCCGCCGACCCGGCGGGACCGGACCTCGACCTGCGGGCGCACATTGTGCAGCGCCTCGTGGAAGGTCGCCACGGGGTCGGCCTTGGAGCGCGACTCGACCTTCTCCAGGGCGCCGTAGACGATCCGCTCGGTCGCGGACTTCTTGCCGTCGAGCATCAGGTTGTTCATGAACTTGCTGAGCACAACGTCGCCGAACTTGGGGTCCGGCAGGATTTCACGCTTTTCCGCGCGATGACGACGAGACATCGATTGTGCTCCTTACTTCGGACGCTTCGCGCCGTATTTCGACCGGCGCTGACGGCGATCCTTGACGCCCTGGGTATCGAGCGTGCCGCGGATGATGTGGTAGCGAACGCCGGGAAGGTCCTTCACACGGCCGCCGCGGATCATGACGACGGAGTGTTCCTGAAGGTTGTGGCCTTCGCCGGGGATGTAGCTCGTGACTTCGAAACCGTTGGTAAGGCGCACACGAGCGACCTTACGAAGGGCCGAGTTCGGCTTCTTCGGCGTGGTGGTGTAGACGCGGGTGCAGACCCCCCGCTTCTGCGGGCACGCCTCAAGCGCCGGAACCTTGTTGCGCGCACGCTGCGGCTTGCGCGGCTTACGGATCAACTGATTGATCGTTGGCATTTCAGCCCTTCTTGAAAAAAGACAAAACAAACGACGACACAAACGATGACGAGGCGTTCCCGGCGCCACGAGCGCCGACGCCGAAACCGTCGAGGGACTGACTCAAGGGTTAAACGAAGCAAAAAACCCGACCAAGCGGCCATTTCCGGCCCGCCTGGCGGGATCAGCTTGTTCAACGCGGAACAGGGAAATCCCCGACCGCTATGACGTCATCCTCAACGAGATCAGCGTCTAGGCGACGCGCCGCCTACGGCCAGCTCCCGTCAAAGGCGCGCGGACTATACGGATGGCCCATGGGTGCGTCAAGCGCAAGGAATCGGCCTTCGGTCATTCCGCGGCGGGCTCGGGTCAAGGGGGTGGGGAATCCCTGTCCCCGCCCCTCATGGTGAGCCTGTCGAACCATGTGTGCCCGCACCTTTCGACAAGCTCAAGGTAAGGTGGGCGGGCTGGGATTCGCCCCCTCCCCTCCCCCAGCCGGTCAGTCCAGCTCGTTCATGGAGGTGACGATCTTGTGGACCATGCCGTAGGCGGAGGCTTCCTGGGCGGACATCCAGTAGTTCCGGTCGGTGTCCTTCGCCACGCGCTCCAGCGGCTGGCCCGTCTCCTCGGAGATGATGCGGTTGATGCGTTCGCGCATCTTGATGATCTCCCGCGCCTCGATATCGATATCGACGGCCGGGCCGCGCACGCCGCCGATCGGCTGGTGCAGCAGGAAGCGGGTGTTGGGCAGGCAGAACCGCTTGTCCTTCTCCGCGCCCAGGAAGATGTGCGCGCCGGCGCTGGCGACCCAGCCGGTGCCGATCATCCGGATCGGGACGGCGGAGCGGATGAACTTGATGACGTCGTGGATCGTGTCGCCCGATTCGACGTGGCCGCCGGGCGAGTTCACATAGATGTCGATCGTCTTGTCGGAATCCTCGGCGAGCGCCAGCAGCCGGGCCGTGGCGTCGCGGGCCACCTTGTCGTTGATCTCACCGAAGATCAGCACCTTCCGTTTGTTGAGAAGGCGGGTTTCCAACTCGTTGACCACGCCCTCGGGCCTGGCTTCGGTCGGCTGGGGGTGATCGGGATCCTCGTCCAGCAGGAAACGATCATGGGTCATGGTCACGTCGCGCAGCCTTTCGCTTCGGGTATCGAGGGCAAACTAGAGCATCGGACAAAGAAAATAAAAGCCCCCTCCTCGACGGATCGAAGAGGGGGCTTCGCGGCGGCCCGCCGGAGCGGGATCAGGCCGCGCTGGATTCGCTCGAGGAGCTGTCCAGCAGGTCGGTGTCGGCGTCGCCGTCGGTAAGGCTTTCCTGGGACACCCGGTCGCGCTCCGCCGCCACCCGCTTCAGGCGGGCGACATGGGAACCCGTGCCGGCCGGGATCAGCGAACCGACGATGACGTTCTCCTTCAGCCCCTCCAGCCGGTCGATCTTGCCGGAGACGGCGGCCTCGGTGAGGACGCGGGTCGTCTCCTGGAACGACGCGGCGGAGATGAAGGACTTGGTCTGCAGGCTGGCCTTGGTGATGCCCTGGAGGACCGGCATGCCGCTCGCCGGCTTGTAGCCTTCGGCGATCGTCTTGTCGTTGACCTCGTCGAACTCCTCCCGGTCCACCTGCTCGCCGACCAGGAAGGTCGTCTCGCCGCCATCCAGGATCTCGACCTTCTGCAGCATCTGGCGAACGATCACCTCGATGTGCTTGTCGTTGATCTTCACGCCCTGCAGCCGGTAGACGTCCTGGACCTCGTTGATGAGGTAGTCGGCCAGCGCCTCCACCCCCATCACCGACAGGATGTCGTGCGGGACGGGATTGCCGTCCATCAGCAGGTCGCCCTTTTCGACAAAGTCGCCCTCCTGGACGGAGATGTGCTTGCCCTTCGGGATCATGTACTCCTTGGACTCCTGATCGGCGTCCTCGGGCACAACCACGATCCGGCGCTTGGTCTTGTAGTCCTTGCCGAACTCCACCCGGCCGGCGATGTCCGAGATGATGGCGTAGTCCTTCGGCTTGCGCGCCTCGAACAGTTCCGCCACCCGCGGCAGACCGCCGGTGATGTCGCGGGTCTTGGAGCTTTCCCGCGGGATGCGGGCCAGCACGTCGCCGGCCTGGACATGGGCGCCGTTGGCGACCGACAGGATGGCGTCGACCGACATGAAGTACCGCGCCTCAAGCCCGTTCGGCAGCTTGACGACCTCACCCGTCTCATCCCGAAGGGTGATGCGCGGCCGCAGATCCGCGCCGCGCGGCTGCTGACGCCAGTCGACCACCACCTTGGAGGAGATGCCCGTGGTCTCGTCCATCACCTCGCGCATCGAGACGCCTTCGACCAGGTCGACGTAGCTGACCGTGCCTTCCTTCTCGGTAATGATCGGGATGGTGTACGGATCCCACTCCGCCAGCTTCTGGCCGCGTTCGACGGTGACGCCTTCGTCGGCCAGCAGCTTGGCGCCGTAGGGCAGACGGTGCCGGGCCTTCTCGCGGCCCTGCTCGTCCACCAGCACCAGTTCGCTGTTGCGGCCCATCACCACCGGCACGCCGCCGGAATTGGCGACGACGTTGCGGTTCTTGATCTGGACCTTGGCGTCGAACGCCGCCTCGATTGCCGACTGCTCCGCGCCACGCTGGGCGGCGCCGCCGATGTGGAAGGTCCGCATGGTGAGCTGGGTGCCCGGCTCGCCGATCGACTGGGCGGCGATGACGCCCACCGCCTCGCCGATATTGACCGTCGTGCCGCGCGCCAGGTCGCGACCGTAGCACTTGCCGCAGACGCCGCCCTTGCTCTCGCAGGTCAGCGCCGACCGGATCAGCAGGCGGTCGACGCCCGCCGTCTCGATCAGCTCCACCCGCGGCTCGTCGATCAGCTCGCCCGCCGGGACGACCACGTCGCCGGTCAGCGGGTGCTTCACGTCCTCCAGCGCGGTGCGGCCCAGGATGCGCTCGCCCAGCGGCACGATCACCTCGCCGCCGTCGATGACGGCGGTGGCGGTGATGCCCTGCTGGGTGCCGCAATCCTCCTCGACCACGACGCAATCCTGCGCCACGTCGACGAGACGGCGGGTCAGGTAGCCCGAGTTCGCCGTCTTCAAGGCGGTGTCGGCCAGGCCCTTACGGGCGCCGTGCGTGGAGTTGAAGTACTCCAGGACGGTCAGGCCTTCCTTGAAGTTGGAGATGATCGGCGTCTCGATGATCTCACCCGACGGCTTGGCCATCAGGCCGCGCATGCCCGCGAGCTGGCGGATCTGCGCGGCGGAGCCACGGGCGCCGGAATGGGCCATCATGTAGACGGAGTTCACCTGCCGGGAGGGATCGTTCAGGGTGGAGGAGATTTCCTTCATCATCTCCTCCGCGACCCGGTCGGTGCAGGTCGACCACACGTCGACGACCTTGTTGTACTTCTCGCCGCGGGTGATGAGGCCGTCGAGATACTGGTTCTCGTACTCCTTCACCAGTTCGGAAGCCTCCGACACCAGCTTGGCCTTGGCCTTGGGGATGACCATGTCGTCCTTGCCGAAGGAGATGCCGGCCCGGCACGCATAGGCGAAGCCGGTCTGCATCATCCGGTCGGCGAAGATCACCGTCTCCTTCTGGCCGCAATGGCGGTAGACCACGTCGAGGACGTTGGTCACCTCCTTCTTGGTCAGCATCTTGTTGATCAGGGCGAAGGGCACCGCCGGGTGGCGGGGCAGGATTTCCGACAGGATCATCCGGCCCGGCGTCGCGGTGACCCGCTGCACGATCTTCTCGCCGTTCTCATCCACCCCGTGGAACCGCGCCTTGATGCGGGTATGCATGCCGATCGCGCCGGCGGCCAGCGCCTGCTCGATCTCGCCCATGGAGGCGAAGCGCGGCACCAGATGGGCGACGATTTCACCCTTCTTCAGCCGGGCCAGCAGCTTCTTGGTGTCGGCGGGATCGACCAGTTCGGACAGCTTGGACGGATTGCGCAGCACGATGTCGTCCCGCGCCACGGCGGCGTCCAGCGCCTCCTGGCTGTCGATCGAGACGACCGGCCCCAGGATGTCGTTCCGCTCCATCGACAGGTAGTAGAGGCCGAGAACGATGTCCTGCGACGGCACGATGATCGGCTTGCCGCTGGCCGGGCTGAGGATGTTGTTGGTCGACATCATCAGCACGCGGGCCTCAAGCTGGGCTTCGAGGCTCAGCGGGACGTGCACGGCCATCTGGTCGCCGTCGAAATCGGCGTTGAAGGCGGTGCAGACCAGCGGGTGAAGCTGGATCGCCTTGCCCTCGATCAGCGTCGGCTCGAACGCCTGGATGCCCAGGCGGTGCAGCGTCGGCGCGCGGTTCAGCATGACCGGGTGCTCGCGGATCACCTCTTCGAGGATGTCCCAGACCTCCGGCCGCTCCTTCTCCACCATCCGCTTGGCGGCCTTGATGGTCGACGCCATGCCGTAAAGTTCAAGCTTGTGGTAGATGAACGGCTTGAACAGCTCCAGCGCCATCTTCTTCGGCAGGCCGCACTGGTGCAGCTTCAGCTCGGGCCCGACGACGATGACCGAACGGCCCGAATAGTCGACGCGCTTGCCCAGCAGGTTCTGACGGAACCGGCCCTGCTTGCCCTTCAGCATGTCGCTGAGCGACTTCAGCGGACGCTTGTTGGCGCCGGTGATGACGCGGCCGCGACGGCCGTTGTCGAACAGGGCGTCGACCGCCTCCTGCAGCATGCGCTTTTCGTTCCGGACGATGATGTCCGGAGCGCGCAGCTCGATCAGGCGCTTCAGCCGGTTGTTCCGGTTGATGACGCGGCGGTAGAGGTCGTTGAGGTCGGAGGTCGCGAAGCGGCCGCCATCCAGCGGGACCAGCGGGCGCAGTTCTGGCGGGATGACCGGCACGACGTCCAGGATCATCCATTCCGGACGGGAGCCGGAGTCCTGGAACGCCTCGATCAGCTTCAGCCGCTTGACCAGCTTCTTCCGCTTGGCTTCCGATCCGGTCTCGCGCAAATCCTCGCGGACCGTGACCTTCTCCTCGTCCAGGTCGATGGCCGACAGCATCTGCTTCAGGGCTTCCGCGCCGATCTTGGCCTGGAACGCCTCCTCGCCATACTCGTCCTGGGCGCGCATGAACTCTTCTTCGGAAAGAAGCTGGTTGCGCTTCAGCGGTGTCAGGCCGGGTTCGATCACGACGTAGTTTTCGAAATAGAGAACCCGCTCGAGATCCTTCAGCGTCATGTCGACCATCAGGCCGATGCGCGACGGCAGGGACTTCAGGAACCAGATATGGGCGACCGGCGAGGCCAGCTCGATATGGCCCATCCGCTCGCGCCGCACCTTGGAGAGCGTGACCTCGACGCCGCACTTCTCGCAGATGATGCCCTTATACTTCATGCGCTTGTACTTGCCGCACAGGCACTCGTAATCCTTGATCGGACCGAAGATGCGCGCGCAGAACAGGCCGTCGCGCTCCGGCTTGAAGGTCCGATAGTTGATCGTTTCGGGCTTCTTGATCTCGCCGAACGACCAGGACCGGATGCGCTCCGGGCTGGCGATGGCGATCTGGATACTGTCGAAGCTCTGCGGGCTCTGCACCTGGCCGAGGATGTTGATCAACTCGTTCATGGCAACCGAACTCCCTGAGGGGCTATCCCTCGCAGCATGGACCTGGAACCGGCGGACACCCCGTGCGTCCGCCGGATAAGCATTTGTCTTTCAGCGATCACTGCTGTTCCAACTCGACATTGAGACCCAGCGAGCGGAGCTCCTTGACGAGAACGTTGAAGCTCTCGGGAATGCCGCTCTCGAAGTCGTTGTCGCCGCGGACGATCGCCTCGTAGACCTTGGTTCGGCCGGACACGTCATCCGACTTGACCGTCAGCATCTCCTGGAGGGTGTAGGCGGCGCCATACGCCTCCAGCGCCCAGACCTCCATTTCGCCGAACCGCTGGCCGCCGAACTGCGCCTTGCCGCCCAGCGGCTGCTGGGTGACGAGGCTGTAGGGGCCGATCGACCGGGCGTGGATCTTGTCGTCCACCAGATGGTGCAGCTTCAGCATGTAGATGTAGCCGACCGTGACCTTCCGGTGGAACGTCTCGCCCGTGCGGCCATCCATCAGCGTCACCTGGCCGGAGGAATCGAGGCCGGCCTGGCTCAACATCTCGACGATGTCGTCCTCACGTGCGCCGTCGAAGACCGGCGTCGCCATCGGCACGCCGTTGCGGAGGTTGCCCGCCATCTCGATCAGCTCGTCATCGTCAAGGTCGGCCACGTCACGGCCGAACTGGTCCTTGCCGTAGATGGTCTTCAGGCGGTCGCGCAGGGAATCCATCGATTCCTTGCTCTGCCCCTGATAGCGCATCTTCTCCACGATCTCACCGATCTGACCGCCCAGGCCGCGCGCGGCCCAGCCCAGATGGGTTTCCAGGATCTGCCCGACATTCATGCGCGACGGCACGCCCAGCGGGTTCAGCACCAGATCGACCGGCGTCCCGTCCTCAAGGTGAGGCATGTCCTCGATCGGCATGATGCGAGAGATGACGCCCTTGTTGCCGTGACGGCCGGCCATCTTGTCGCCCGGCTGCAGCTTGCGCTTCACCGCGACGAAGACCTTGACCATCTTCATCACGCCCGGGGGCAGCTCGTCGCCGCGCTGCAGCTTCTCGACCTTGTCCTCGAACCGCTTGCGCAGCGCCTCGACGGAATCGTCGAAATGCTTGCCCATGGACTCGATCTCGGCCATCCGCTGCTCGTCCGACACGGTGACCTGCCGCCACTGGCCGCGGGTCAGCGACTCCAGGTCGGCTTCCGTCACCTTGCCGCCGGCCTTGAAGCCCTTCGGCCCGGAGACGGAGGTCTGGTCGATCAGCTTCTCCTTCAGGCGGGCGTAGAAGCCGCGCTCCAGGATCGCGCGCTCGTCGTCGCGATCCTTCGCCAGCCGCTCGATCTCCGAACGCTCGATCGCCATCGCGCGTTCGTCCTTGTCGACGCCGCGGCGGGAGAAGACGCGCACCTCGACGATCGTACCGCTGACGCCGGGGGGCAGCTTCAGCGACGTGTCGCGCACGTCGGACGCCTTCTCGCCGAAGATGGCGCGGAGCAGCTTCTCCTCCGGCGTCATCGGGCTTTCGCCCTTCGGCGTCACCTTGCCGACCAGGATGTCGCCCGGCTTCACTTCGGCGCCGATATAGACGATGCCGGCCTCGTCGAGCTGGCGGAGCGATTCCTCGCCGACATTCGGAATGTCGCGGGTGATCTCCTCCTGGCCCAGCTTGGTGTCGCGGGCCATCACCTCGAACTCCTCGATATGGATCGAGGTGAAGACGTCGTCCTTCACGATCCGTTCGGAGATCAGGATGGAGTCTTCGAAGTTGTAGCCGTTCCACGGCATGAACGCGCACAGCACGTTCCGGCCCAACGCCAATTCGCCCAGATCGGTCGAGGGGCCGTCGGCGATGATGTCGCCCTTGGCCACCCGGTCGCCCACCTTCACCAGCGGACGCTGGGTGATGCAGGTGTTCTGGTTGGACCGCTGGAACTTCAGCAGGTTGTAGATGTCGACGTTGGAGACGGAGCTTTCATCCTCCGTCGCCCGGATCACGATGCGGGTGCCGTCGACCTGGTCGACCACGCCGGTCCGGCGGGCGCCGATGGCGACACCGGAATCCTTCGCGACCGTGCCTTCCATGCCGGTGCCGACCAGGGGCGCTTCCGCCTTGATCAGCGGCACCGCCTGGCGCTGCATGTTCGAACCCATCAGCGCGCGGTTGGCGTCGTCATTCTCCAGGAACGGGATCAGCGCCGCCGCGACCGAGACGATCTGCTTGGGACTGACGTCCACCAGCTCGATCGATTCCGGACGCATCAGCATGTTCTCGCCGCCCTTCCGGCAGGAGACCAGCTCCGCGGTGAAGCGGTTGTCGGTATCGAGCTGCGCGTTCGCCTGGGCGATCGTGTAGCGGTACTCCTCCATCGCCGACAGGTAGATAACCTCGCTGGTCACCTGGCCGTCCACCACCTTGCGGTAGGGGCTTTCGATGAAGCCGTACTTGTTGACCCGCGCATAGGTGGCGAGGCTGTTGATCAGGCCGATGTTCGGGCCTTCCGGAGTCTCGATCGGGCAGATGCGGCCATAATGCGTCGGGTGGACGTCGCGGACCTCGAAGCCCGCGCGCTCACGCGTCAGGCCGCCCGGCCCGAGGGCCGAGAGCCGCCGCTTGTGCGTGATCTCGCTGAGCGGGTTGGTCTGGTCCATGAACTGGGAGAGCTGCGAGGAGCCGAAGAACTCCCGCACCGCCGCGGCCGCCGGCTTGGCGTTGATCAGATCGTGCGGCATGACCGTGTCGATGTCGACCGAGGACATGCGCTCCCGGATCGCGCGCTCCATGCGCAGCAGGCCGACGCGGTACTGGTTCTCCATCAGCTCGCCGACCGAACGGACGCGCCGGTTGCCCAGATTGTCGATGTCGTCGATCTCGCCCCGCCCGTCCTTGAGGTCGAGGAGGATCTTGACGATCGCCAGGATGTCCTGCTTGCGCAGCACGCGAAGCTGGTCGTCGGTCTCGAAGCCCAGCTTGGTGTTCATCTTGACGCGGCCGACCGCCGAGAGGTCGTAGCGCTCCTGGTCGAAGAACAGGCCCTTGAACAGCGCCTCGGCGCTTTCCAGGGTCGGCGGCTCGCCCGGGCGCATGACCCGGTAGATGTCGATCAGCGCGTCCTCGCGGGTCGCGTTCTTGTCGATGCCCAGCGTGTTGCGGAGGTAGGGGCCGACATTGACATGGTCGATCGCCAGCGTCGGGATCTGCTCGATCCCCTTCTCCGCGAAGTCCTCCAGCATCTCCGGCGTGATCTCTTCGCCGGCCTCGTAGAAGACCTCGCCCGAGGATTCGTCGATGATGTCCGAAGATAGGTAGCGGTTATAGAGCTCCTCGGCGGCGACCAGCTGTTCGGTCATCCCGGCGTCGACCAGCTTCTTGGCCGTGCGCGGGGTCATCTTGGCGCCGGCTTCGGCCACCACCTTGCCGGTGGCGGCGTCGACCAGATCGGTCACCAGCTTGACGCCGCGCATCGCCTCCGGATCGAACGGCGTCTTCCAGCCATTCTCCGTCTTGGTGAAGATGACGGCGTTGTAGAAATAGTGAAGGATCTCCTCCCGGGTCATCCCCTGCGCCTCGTAGGGCAGCAGCGCCTTGCCGTCGGCCTTGCGCTCGGCGCGCAGCGCCTCCGTCTCCGCCCCGTCGAGCGCGAGCAGCAGCGTCGTCGCCGGCAGCTTGCGGCGACGGTCGATGCGGACATAGACGTGGTCCTTGGCATCGAACTCGAAGTCCAGCCAGGAGCCGCGATAGGGAATCACGCGGGCGGCGAACAGGTACTTGCCCGACGAATGGGTCTTGCCCTTGTCGTGATCGAAGAACACGCCGGGGCTGCGGTGCATCTGGGAGACGATGACGCGCTCGGTGCCGTTGATCACGAAGGTGCCGTTCGTCGTCATGAGCGGCATGTCGCCCATATAGACGTCCTGCTCCTTGATGTCGCGGATCGACCGGAGGCCGGTATCCTCCTCGACGTCGAAGACGGTCAGGCGCAGCGTCACCTTGAGCGGCGCGGCGAAGGTCATCCCGCGCTGCTGGCATTCCTCAACGTCGTATTTCGGCTGCTCAAGCTCGTAGCGGACGAAATCGAGTTCGGAGCGCTCGGAGAAATCCTTGATCGGGAAGACCGACCGGAAGACCTCCTGGATGCCCAGATGAAGCCGCTCCTCCGGCCTTTCGTGCATCTGGAGGAACTGATCGTAGGAGCTTCTCTGCACCTCGATCAGGTTGGGCATCTGGGCGACTTCCGGAATCCGCCCGAAATCCTTGCGGACGCGCTTACGACCCGTGAACGACTTGGCCATGTATGCCCCTCAAGACTGAAATCAGTGGCATGCCGTCCGAAAACGGCAAAGAGGAACCGCCGCCCTTGGCCCCGTCGGGCCGGGAAGCGATCCCGGTATCCTCAAAAAACAAACCGTGCTCCGCACCCGTGGCGGCGGTCGAGGGCCGGTCCCTGTCGATCGAAATCAATCCGGGGGGCCAACCCTCCACCGACGCCGCGGCAGCGCAAAAGACGCCTTTAGGCGGCAAACCGCCCTGGTTTCCCAGGGGGTTTGCCGCCTTCGGGCGTCGATATGTCAACAACGATCTTCAGCACGCGATCCTTACTTAACTTCGACCGTCGCGCCCGCTTCTTCAAGCTGTTTCTTGAGCTTCTCGGCTTCGTCCTTGGTCGCGCCTTCCTTGACGGGCTTCGGCGCGCCTTCGACCAGGTCCTTGGCTTCCTTCAGCCCGAGGCCCGTGATCGCGCGGACTTCCTTGATGACATTGATCTTCTTGTCGCCCGCGCCGGCGAGGATAACGTCGAAGCTATCCTTCTCCTCGGCGGCGGCGGCTTCACCGCCGCCAGCGGCGGCAACGCCGGCCACGGCGACCGGAGCGGCGGCGGAAACGCCCCACTTCTCTTCCAGCAGCTTGGAAAGCTCGGCCGCCTCGAGGACGGTCAGGCTCGAAAGCTCGTCAACGAGCTTGGACAGGTCAGCCATTTCGATACTCCTAGATGTCTTGGCTTGGTCTGGGTACTTGGGAAATTCGGCTTACGCCGCCTCGTCCTTGCGGGCATAGGCGCCGAAAACGCGGGCCAACTGGCCAGCCGGGGCCTGAACCACACCGGCGATACGGGTCGCCGGGGTCTGGATCATGCCAACCAACCTGCCGCGCAGCTCGTCCAGGGACGGCAGCTTGGCCAACGCTTCAACACCCGCGATATCGAGCTTCTGATCGCCAAGCGACCCGCCGACGATCGTCAGCTTGTCGTTCTTCTTGGCGAACTCGACCGCCACCTTGGCCGCGGCCACCGGATCTTCAGAGAAGGCCACGGCGGTCGGACCGGTGAACAGGTCGTCAAGACCCTCGAACCGGGTACCCTTCAGGGCGATACGGGCGAGCCTGTTCTTCGTAACGCGGAAGTTGGCACCCGCCTGGTACATACGCCGCCGAAGATCGGTCGATTCACCGACCGAAAGGCCATTCTGGTGAGCAACGATCACCAGCACAGCCTCCTTCAGCGACTCATGCAAGGCGGCGACCTTTTCTTCCTTCTGTGTACGGTTCACGGATCGCCTCCGTCATTGGGGATTCCGGCGGTGCCGGGGGACCCCATTGCACAAGAACCGGCGTTAGCCCCAAGGGGGCGGCGGCCGATCCGCTTCGCCTGTCCCAGAAGTCCAAGCCCAAGACCACCGAAGCGCCGGAATACCGGCCCTTCTGGAAATCCTCGGTCTCTTTCTCCCGTCTATGCGGGACTTATGGCCGTTTCCGGCCCACCCGCAGTCTCGGACAGGTTGGCCGCCCGGGTCACCCCGGCCGGCCTGTCGCCGGGATGGTCGGAACCATTCCGGCGGCATTCCTTAAAGCCTTCGTCAGGCAGCCTTGGCGCCGGACTCGGCGCTCAGCTTGCTGATGTCGAGCTTCACGCTCGGCCCCATGGTGGAGCTGACCGACACCTTCTTGACGAAGGCGCCCTTGGCCCCGCTGGGCTTCGCGCGGATGATCGCGCCGACGAACGCGCTGACATTCTCGACCAGCGCCTCCTCGGTGAAGCTGGCCTTGCCGACGCCGGCATGGACGATGCCCGCCTTCTCGGCCCGGAACTCGACCGAGCCCGCCTTGGCGGCGTTCACGGCGGCGGCGACGTCCGGGGTCACGGTGCCCAGCTTCGGGTTCGGCATGAGGCCGCGCGGACCAAGCACCTTACCCAGCCGGCCGACGACGGCCATCATGTCCGGCGTGGCGATGCAGCGGTCGAAATCCATCCGGCCGTCCTGAATCTCCTGCGCCAGATCCTCCGCGCCGACGATGTCGGCGCCGGCGGCCTTCGCGGCCTCCGCCTTGTCGCCCTTGGCGAAGACGGCGACGCGGACGCTCTTGCCCGTGCCGTTCGGCAGCTGGACGACGCCGCGGACCATCTGGTCGGCGTGGCGCGGATCGATGCCGAGATTCATCGCGATCTCGATCGTCTCATCGAACTTCGCGATGGCGCGCGACTTGATCAGCTTGATCGCCTCGGGGATGCCGTAGGTCGTCTCGGCGTTCAGCCCTTCGGACGCCTTGCGGAAACGCTTTGTCATGCGGCCCATGGATCAGCCCTCCACCACGTCGAGGCCCATCGAACGGGCGGAACCGCGGATCATCTCCACCGCCGCGTCGACATCGTTGGCGTTCAGGTCGGCCATCTTGGTCTCCGCGATCTCGCGCAGCTGGCTTTCCTTGACCTTACCGGCAAAGCCCTTGGACGGGGTCTTGTGGCCACTGGAGACGCCGGCCGCCTTCTTCAGGAAATAGCTGGCGGGCGGGGTCTTGGTGACGAACGTGAAGGTGCGATCACCGTAGGCCGTGATGACCACCGGGATCGGCATGCCCTTCTCGAGATTCTGTGTCTGGGCGTTGAACGCCTTGCAGAACTCCATGATGTTCAAGCCGCGCTGACCCAGCGCTGGCCCGATCGGCGGCGACGGGTTAGCTGCGCCCGCGGGCACCTGCAGCTTGATGAGACCGACAACTTTCTTAGCCATCGTCTTTCCCTTCAAAGGATCGACGCCGAAGGCACATGGCCCCGGCGTCCTGGGATGCGCGGTGCGGCCATGGCTTCAGCCTCCCGCGCGCTTCACGGGGACCGGCTTCCCGGCCCCGAATTTAAGATCAGACCTTCTCGACCTGCGTATATTCCAGCTCGACCGGAGTCGCACGCCCGAAGATCGACACCGCGACCTTGAGCCGCGCCCGCTCCTCGTCGACTTCCTCCACCGTGCCGTTGAACGAGGTGAAGGGCCCGTCGGCGACGCGCACCTGCTCCCCGATCTCGAAGGTGATCGACGGCTTCGGCCGGTCGATGCCTTCCTGCACCTGGCGCAGGATGCGCTCGGCCTCGGCGTCGGAGATCGGCAGCGGCTTGCCGCGCGAACCGAGGAATCCGGTCACCTTCGGCGTGTTCTTGATGAGGTGCCAGCTCTCATCCGTCAGGTCCATCTTCACCAGCACGTAGCCGGGGAAGAACTTCCGTTCGGCATTGATCTTCTGGCCCCGGCGCATCTCCACCACCTCTTCGGTGGGCACCGAGATCTCCTCGAACCTGTCTTCCAGCCCCTTCTGAGCCGCCTGTTCGCGGATCGATTCGGCGACCTTCTTCTCGAAGTTCGAATAGACGTGGACGACGTACCAACGCATCGCCATGGATCGTTAGGCCCCCAGACCGATGACGAAACTAACGAGCCAGCCGGCCACCTGGTCGACCAGCAGGAAGAAAATGGCCATGATGAACACGAACACGAACACCATCGCGGTCGTGACGCCCGTTTCCTTCCGGCTCGGCCAGGTCACCTTGGCGACCTCCTGCCGGACCTGCCGGGTAAATTCTATCGGGTTGGTTCTGGCCATCTTGAATCTGACTTCTTATCCGCGTTTGGCGGGCTTGCGCCGCGTGGCAGGAGTGGAGGGGCTCGAACCCCCAGCCCCCGGTTTTGGAGACCGGTGCTCTACCAGTTGAGCTACACTCCTATTGAGCCGGAAAGCCGCGCCGACGCGTCCGCGACACAGGCCGCGCGACCTCCCGATCGAACGGCGAAACGCGCTTCTAAAGGACTGAGGGCGAACAGGCAAGGGTTAATCTGAAACCGGCAGGGATATCCTGAATCATGTCATGCTGGACCTGATCCAGCATCCATTCGGCGTCGAGGCTGGCAGGGGCTGGGCCCTGCTCTTCTCCGCCGGTGAAAGCGGCGATGCCCCATGGATTCCGGATCAAGTCCGGAATGACCAATAAAGAGGAAGGGCGCCGGAGCTTTCGTTCCGGCGCCCTTCGCATCCCCGCGTCGCGGGGACAGCCTTACTCGATGATGCCGGCGACGACGCCGGCGCCGACGGTGCGGCCGCCTTCGCGGATGGCGAAGCGCAGGCCCTCATCCATGGCGATCGGCGCGATCAGCGTCACTTCCATCGACACGTTGTCGCCCGGCATCACCATCTCGGTGCCTTCCGGAAGCGTCACCACGCCGGTCACGTCGGTCGTCCGGAAATAGAACTGCGGGCGGTAGTTGGTGAAGAACGGCGTGTGGCGGCCGCCCTCCTCCTTGGTCAGGATGTACGCCTCGGCCTTGAACTTGGTGTGCGGCGTGATCGAGCCCGGCTTCGCCAGCACCTGGCCGCGCTCCACATCCTCGCGCTTGGTGCCGCGCAGCAGCGCCCCGATATTGTCGCCCGCCTCGCCTTGGTCGAGCAGCTTGCGGAACATCTCGACGCCCGTGCAGGTCGTCTTCACCGTATCCTTGATGCCGACGATCTCGATCTCCTCGCCGACCTTCACGATGCCCCGCTCGACCCGGCCGGTCACCACCGTGCCCCGGCCCGAGATCGAGAACACGTCCTCGATCGGCATCAGGAACGGCAAATCCTTCGGACGATCCGGCGTCGGGATGTACTCATCCACCTTCGCCATCAGCTCCAGGATCGCGTCGCGGCCGATCTCCGGGGTCTTGTCCTCCAGCGCCGCCAGCGCCGAACCCTTGATGATCGGAATGTCGTCGCCCGGGAACTCGTAGCTCGACAGCAGCTCGCGAACCTCAAGCTCGACCAGCTCCAGAAGCTCAGGATCGTCGACCTGGTCGACCTTGTTCATGAACACCACCAGCGCCGGAACGCCGACCTGGCGCGCCAGCAGGATGTGCTCACGGGTCTGCGGCATCGGGCCGTCGGCCGCCGACACCACCAGGATCGCGCCGTCCATCTGCGCCGCCCCGGTGATCATGTTCTTCACATAGTCGGCATGGCCCGGGCAGTCGACATGCGCGTAGTGACGGTTCGCCGTCTCGTACTCCACATGCGACGTCGAGATCGTGATGCCGCGCGCCTTCTCCTCGGGAGCCTTGTCGATCGCGTCGTACGCCGTGAACGTCGCCCCGCCGCTCTCAGCCAGCACCTTCGTGATCGCAGCCGTCAACGTCGTCTTGCCATGGTCAACGTGACCAATCGTTCCAATGTTCGCGTGCGGCTTCGTACGCTCAAACTTCGCCTTCGCCATCTCGTCACTTCCTATGCGAGCGCCCCATGGAAGAGGCTGAACCAGACCAACCGGGTGCCCCAGGGTCCCTTCCCCGAACGGTCGGGAAGGGATGGAGCGGGTGAGGGGAATCGAACCCCCGTATTCAGCTTGGAAGGCTGCTGCTCTACCATTGAGCTACACCCGCCCGCTGCACCTCGGGCTCAGGTCCGTTCGGCCGGGCCGGTAGATCGGTGGTGGAGGGGGCTGGATTCGAACCAGCGTACGCTATGCGGGCAGATTTACAGTCTGCTGCCTTTAACCACTCGGCCACCCCTCCAAGGGACCGGCGACCCGGGAATCTCTCCCCTTGGCCGGCTGAACGGCGAGCGGAAGTAAGAGAATTTGAACGCCCCTGTCAACCGATTCCGCCGACTATTTCGACAATGCGATACCGGCGCGGACGGGCGGCGGTGAATGCGTTCGGCATGTGTCTGGTTCACAGCCCATCCTCCGGCCATCGCCGGGCGCCGTGAAGGACGCGAAGAATGCGGACCACTTCACCTGTGATGCAGTAACCGACAACATAGGGCGTTCCGGCGACGACCATCTCCCGCGTACCTTCGATACGGCCGAGGCGGCCGCTTTCGGGAAAATGGCGAAGTCTCCCGATCTGCCCGGAAATGGCTTCATCGACCGCTATGGCCGCCCTGGGGTCCTCCGCTTCGATATGATCGAATATCTCCTCGCGATCCCTCAGGGCGGGGATCGACCATTCGAGCCTCACGCATCACCATCGGCGAGCCCGCGACGCGCCGCCGCGCGCCGGCCGGCGAACCGGGCCTCCACCTCCTCATGGGAAACGGGAGGATTTTGATCCTCCAGAGCCTCGCGGATTTTGGCGCGGAACCATTCGTCGTGGGCCTTGCCATCGTCCATCAGCGCGAACGGCAGCGCGCCTTCTTTCGCGATGCGGGTCAGGAGTATACGAACGGCGTCCGAGACGGTGAGGCCCATATCCTCCAGCACCGCCGCCGCCCGCTTCTTTATCACGGGATCGATTCGCGTTTGCACCAGCGCGTTCGTCGCCATCGTCCGTCTCTCCCCTATCAGGCTGCGGATAATGCAATTGAATTACAAATCTATGCGCATGCCCGTGATAATCAAGCTGGCGAAATCGCGCGTGTCCCGGCAGGATCGCGGCCATGTCAGCATCCCGCCGCCCGCCCCGCCGGGGCAAGCCCGCCCGTTCATCCTCCAGAGGCCATGACCGCCGCCCGCCGATCGCAGGCGCGTCGCCGGAGCGCATCCTGTTCGGCGTCCATGCCGTGCGGGAGGCCTGGACCAATCCCGACCGCCGGTGCGAGAGGCTGTTCGTCACCGAAGGCGGAAGGGAGGCGATGGAAGCAGCGCTGGAGGCAGCCGGTCGCGCCGGCCTTACCCGGCCCGCGCCCGAGATCGTGGCGCGGGACGCGCTGGACGCCCTGCTGCCGGACGGCGCGGTCCATCAGGGCGTGGTGCTTCTGGCTGCGCCTCTGGCGGAGACCGATTTGTACGATCTGGGCCGGCTGACCGAGGATCGGCGATCCTCCGTCGTGGTCGTGCTGGACCAGGTGACCGACCCGCATAATGTCGGCGCGATCCTGCGGTCGGCCGCCGCCTTCGGGGCCGACGCCGTGGTCACGACCGAACGCAACGCGCCGGAGATGACGGGCACGCTGGCGAAGACGGCCTCGGGAGCGGCCGAGTATGTGCCGGTGATCCGGGTGATGAATCTGGCCCGCGCGCTGCGCGACCTCCAGGAATGGGGCTTCTGGTGCGTCGGGCTGGCGGAGGAAGGCGAGCGGACGCTTTCGGAACTGGCGCCGACCGGCAAGGTCGCGCTGGTGCTGGGGGCGGAAGGGCCGGGACTGCGCCGGCTGACGCGGGAGACCTGCGACGCGCTGGTCCGCCTGCCGACCTCCGGGCCCGTCGGCAGCCTGAACGTCTCCAACGCCGCGGCGGTCGCGCTCTATGAGACGGCGCGGCGGCCCCGACCGGGGGGTTAAAGGCAACAAATCCGGCGTTCGTCCGTTTAAAGGAACCTGAACCGACGACAGTCGCATTCTCGTCGGCCCCACGACCCAGGAGACGACGCCCGTGCATAGCATCTTCTACATCATCGGAGTCATCGTGGTCATCGTGGCTATCCTGAGTTTCCTCGGGATCGGTTGATCCGCGACTTCTTATCAGGACCTCGGGAACGGGCGGCGCGGAGCCGCCCGTTTCGCGTTCAGGCGTCTGGTCCTCAGGCCAGGTTCAGCCGGTATTTGGCGAACCCGTCTTCCGCCGGGCCGACCAGTTCGACATCCGCCGCGATGGAATCCAGATACTTCTCCCCCTGCGGCGAACTTTCGAAGGTGACGTTGGTCGCCCCCGGCACCGGCGCGAACGACCAGTTGCCGTCGGCGGACGGGTTGATCGTCCCCTGCTGGATGATGTAGCGCACGATCACGTCGCGGTTGGTGTCCGGCGCCTGGACGATGATGTTGGACCCGTCGAGGCCGGGAAAATGCCCGCCGCCGCCGGCGCGGTAGTTGTTGGTGGCGACGACGAACCGCGCCTCCGGATCGATCGGCCGGCCGTCGAACATCAGGTCGACGATCCGTGACGCGTTCGGCGCGACCAGATTGCCGTCGGAATCGTAGCGCGCCGGCCGGGACAGGTCGATCCTGTAGGTCACGCCGTCGATGACGTCGAAATTGTAGGACGGGAAGTCCGGGTTCAGCAGCGGCTGTTCGGCATCGGTCGCGGCGACCTGGTTGAACATGCCGGCCGACATCTCCAGCCATTCCTTCACGCCCGCGCCGGTGATCAGCACGGCCCGCGCGGTGTTGGGATAGAGGTAGAGGTCGGCGACGTTCTTGATCGCGATGTCGCCCGCCGGCACGTCGGTATAATAGTCCGCCCCGCCGCGGCCGCCGGCCTTGAACGGCGCGGCGGCCGAGAGCACGGGCAGGTCGGCGTACTCCCTGGTGGCCAGCAGGTCGGCGATGTACCAGGTCTGCGCCTGGCTGACGATCTGGACCGACGGATCGTCGGCGACCAGCGCGAAATAGCTGTTGATCGGAGCCGATGTCTCGCCCACCGGCCGGCGGACATATTCCAGCGTCTCGTCGTGATAGCTCTGCGTCGCCGCCAGCACCGCCGCCACCGGCTCGACCAGCGGGGTCACCTCGCGATCCACCCGTTCGTAGATCGGCCGGCTCTCTGTCTTGAACTCCATGACCCGCCAGCCATTTCCGTCACGGGCCAGCATCAGGTCGATCACGCCCAGATGGCTGCCCCAGAAGCCCGGCATCGTGGCGGGCACGCCGCGCAACGTGCCGTTCGCGATATCGACCTCCGGCAGGTCGGCATAGTCGGGGCCGGGGAAGAGGAGGTGCTGGTGCCCGGTGAAGATGGCATCGATGCCGGGCACACCGGCCAGGTAGAGGCTGGCGTTCTCCATCCCCTCGGCCTGCTGTTCCGCGCTGATGCCGGAATGGGAAAGCGCGACGATGATGTCCGCCCCCTCCTCCCGCATCTGCGGGATATAGGCCTCCGCCGTGGCGACGATGTCGCGCGCGCCGACCTTGCCGTGCAGGTGCGCCCGGTCCCAATTGAGGATCTGCGGCGGCACGAAGCCGATGATTCCGATGCGGATCGGATGGGAGACGCCCTCCCCGTCCACGATCTCCCGATCCAGGATGACATAGGGGCGGACAAGCGTGTCGTCGTCGCGCGCGTTCGCCGCCGGCGCGCCGTTGTGGACATTCGCCAGCACGAACGGGAAGTCGCCGCCGGCCAGCGACTTCATCAGGAAGTCCAGCCCGTAATTGAACTCATGGTTGCCCAGCGTCGCAGCGTCGACCTTGAGCACGTTCATGGCGGCGACCACCGGATGGACCTCGCCTTCATGAAGCCCGCGCTCATAGGCCATCAAATCACCCATCGGGTTGCCCTGGAGGAAGTCGCCATTGTCGAACAGCAGGGCATTGGGCGCCTCCGCCCGCGCCTGCGCGATCAGCGCCGCGGTCTTGGCGAGGCCGACCGTATTGTCCGGCCGGTCGCGATAATAGTCATAGGGATGGACGTGGACATGGATGTCCGTCGTCTCCAGCAGCCGCAGATGAGCCATGCCGGCGGCGTACGCCAGATGGCGGAACGGTGAGACGATCAGCCCGGAGGCGGCGCCGGCGGCCGCCGTCCCCAACAGGAAATCGCGCCGGCGGAGGGGGAGAAGCGTCTTGATCATCGTGAGCCTCGCATCCGTTCGTTCGTTGCCGGACAGGGTATCATCCAAGCGCCGATCGGAGACCCGTGAATCTTCGATGAAATCGCCACCGCATCGCCGGGAAAGGTGCGCCATGATTCTTGCCTGCCTCGCCCCGGCCCGTGTAGGTTCCGCGCCAACGCCGGTTTAGCTCAGCTGGTAGAGCACCTGATTTGTAATCAGGGGGTCGCGGGTTCGAATCCTGCAACCGGCACCAAATGATTGCGGCCGCATACTCGTAATCTCGTGTATCGTCGAGAAGCGTCCAGGATGGCGAACCCATCCGCCGCCGAATCCGGAACAGAACGATGTCCGCTACCGAATACAAGGTGATCGCCAAGTGGGACGGCGAGGCGTGCGGCTGGTATGTCGATGAGAGCGATGTTCCAGGGCTGGTGACCGAAGCCGCGACTTTCGAACAGCTTGTCGCCAACATCCGCGACCTTGTTCCCGATCTTCTGGCTGTAAATTCACGTAATCAGCAGGACCGGCCGGGTCATAAGGTTCCTATCCATGTCATGGCGGACCGTCTTGAAATCATCAGCTTCAACGGCTGATGGGCGGGACGTTTGATCGGGAGCTGAAGCGGCTCCTGAAAGAAGCGGGTTGCCACTATGTTCGGCCAGCCAAGGGCAGTCATGAACTTTGGTACAGTCCGCTGACCGACCTGCATTTCACCGTGCCGACCAACATCGTTATACGACACACGGCCAACGGATGCCTGAAGCAGGCAGGGCTTCCGAAGAGCTTTTAGCTATCCACGGGAAGGTCTGGATTACAGCCTTAGGCCCCGCCATTTAGAGAAAACAGATACACATTGTGTATGCGCCGTAGTATGGTGGCCGCGAAAGGGATCGCCGACCATGACCATCAAATCCGCCTCCGAAACCCTCGCGAAGCCGGTCAATTTGCGCATCCGTGAGGATGTGCGGGCGGTTATCGATCGGGCGGCGAGGATCCGAGGGAAAACCCGTTCGGATTTCATGATCGACGCGGCTTACCGCGCGGCAGAAGACACGCTGCTCGACCAGACTTTGGTGAAGGTCGATGCGGAGAGCTACCGGCGCTATCTCGCCATCCTTGACAAGCCGCCTGGCGGCGAAGGGTTCGAGCGGCTGATGGGGGCGCCCAAACCCTGGCAGTCCTGATGCTGTCAGCGCCGACGCTCCTGAGCGATGAGCACGATCTAAATCTCTTTGAAAGCGGGAACGATGTGCTTGATGACTGGCTGCGGCGGAGAGCGCGAGCCAATCAGGTGACCGGCGCGTCCCGCACCTACGTCGTGGCCGAAGAACTGCGCGTCGTCGGCTATTATTGTCTGGCCTCCGGCGCGCTCGATCTCGCCCAAGCCCCCGGCTCCGTCCGTCGCAATATGCCCGATCCCATCCCGATGGCCATTCTCGGCAGGCTGGCCGTCGATCGCCACTGGCAGGGCAAGGGGCTAGGCGCGGCCCTGCTGCAGGACGCCGTGCTTCGCACCTCGCAGGCCGCGACCATCATGGGCATCCGCGGCATTCTCGTTCATGCGATTTCCGATGCAGCGAAGGCTTTCTACGAGCGGTACGGGTTTGCCGCCTCGCCGAACTACCCGATGACGCTGGTTCTCTCGCTCAAAGGGCGATGAAGCCGACCGACCCTGAACAGCCTCAAGCCTCCGCCATGTCATCCGCACCGCCGATGACCAGGATGACGGCGCGTTCGTCCGGAGGGGCGCAAGGGGAGGCTTCGTGGTGGGTGAGGACTTCCTCCAGAAGCGTGCCGGCCTGGGGGCTGACATAGAGGGCGTGGTCGGGCCTGGAGGAATTCCAGAGGGTGGCGTAAATGCCCGCTTGCGCGGGCCGGCCGGCGGCGGTCCATCGATCCTCGAAGGCCTGGATCACCGAGGCGCGCGGCGCGGAGGATGACTGGGACGTTTCTATCCGGTGCCAGGGGGCCGCGAAGGGTGTGCCGTCGGTCAGGCTGGAATGAGGATCGTAGGACATCGTCACCTCCGGATAATTTATCTCATATTTTATTGATTGTTTTCTAATTCTCCGTTCTTGTCCATCGAAAATTGGTTAACGGCGAACAACTTCGGACATTCCAAGGGACATTCGAGAGGAACGACCCATCGTTCCGGGACGGCGGAGAAGCCGGCCCCGAGCCATTCTTCAGGCCGGGAAACCGTTAACCTTATTCACAATGGGTCCAACCGCCACCGGACTGGTTCGAGTCAAGAAGAAATTTCCTTTGTTAATCCGGCGTTACGGCTTGACACGAATAATTTCAAAGACTTGGGCTTTCGTGCCCAATAATTGGGCACCGGCTTCCGGTTCAGGTGAGTCAACATCCCTCACTGCTCATCCACAGAGTTATGCACCGTTTCGGTGGATAGCCTCGGAAGGGCCGCACTCTCCTCCGGCTCACATCCGCTCCGGCACCTCGATGCCCAGAAGATCCAGCGACCGTTCGAGCTGGCGCAGCGTCAGCGCGGCGAGGGCGAGCCGCGCTCCCCGCAGCGCCTCATCGGTTTCGCTGAGGATATGACAGGCCGCGTAGAAGCGGCTGAACGCCTGGGCGAGGGTAAAGGCGAAATCCGCGATCTCGTTCGGCGCGCGCTTGGCGACCGCGGCCGCCACGGCGTCGGGGAACTGCGCCAGCGCCAGCACCAGATCGCGCTCGACCGCCGTCGGCGGCAGGATGCCCCCCTCCTCCGCGCCCTGCGCCGACGCCTTGCGCAGCAGCGACTTCACGCGCACCGCTGCATATTGCAGGTAGGGGCCGGTCTTGCCCTCGAAGGCCGTGAACCGGTCAAGGTCGAAAACGTAGTTGGAGATCCGGTGGTTGGAGAGGTCCGCGAACTTGATCGCCCCGATGCCGATCTGGCGGGCCACGCGCTGCTGCTCATCCTCCGGATAGTCCGAAGCCAGCCCCGCCTCCGACAGCCGGGCCAGCGCCTGTTCGGTCGCCATGGAGAGGAGGTCCTGGAGCTTCATGACGCCGCCGGCGCGGGTCTTGAAAGGCTTGCCGTCGGGGCCGTTCATGGTGCCGAAGCCGATATGTTCGCAGTCCGACCGGCCGGTCAGCCCGGCCAGCCGGGCGGCGCGGAACACCTGCTCAAAATGCAAATGCTGCCGCTGGTCCACGACGTAGAGCATGAGATCGGGATCGATCTCGGCCACACGGTCGACGATGGTCGCCATGTCGGTCGTGCCGTACATCACCCCGCCATCGGACTTCAGCAGGATGAGCGGCGGCATCTCCGACTTGTCGCCCTCCCGCCCGACGCGGACGATCAGCGCGCCTTCGCTTTCCTCCGCCAGCCCGGATTCCTTCAGCCGATCGATCATCGGCGCGATCAAATCGTGGACGGCGGCTTCGCCCTTCCAAAGGTCGAACCGGACGCCCAGCGCCTCGAAATCCCGGCGCATGCCGTCGACCGATACGTCGATGAAATGCCGCCACAGCGCCAGGTATCCCTGCCGTCCCCGCTGCAGTTCCGCCGTCGCCGCGCGGGCTTCCTCCAGCCGTGCCGGATCCTCCCGGCACGCGGCGGCGGCGGCGGGATAGAGCATCTCCAGATCGTCCATGGAGACGGGGCTATCCACCGGGAACGGGCCCGTCGCGCCTTCCTGGAAATAGGGCAGGTCCGGCTGGCGGCGGGCGATCTCCGCGATGAGCATTCCCATGGGCAGGCCCCAATCGCCCATATGAACGTCGCTGATCGTGCGGTCGCCGGCGAAGGCGAACAGCCGCCGCAGGCTGTCGCCGATGATCGAGGCGCGCAGATGCCCGACATGCATCGGCTTGGCGATATTCGGCCCGCCATAATCCAGGACGACGGTCCGCGGCGACGCCTTGTCCGGCACGCCCAGCCGATCGTCGCCGGCGAGGTGGTTGGCGTATCGGGCCAGCGCCTCATCCGTCAGGGTCAGGTTGAGGAAACCCGGCCCCGCCAGAGACACGTCCGCGAAATCGGGATTCTTCTTGAGGATCGCGGCTACCTGCTCCGCCAGCGCGCGGGGGTTCGCCTTCGCCGCCTTGGCCGCCGGCAGCGCCCCGTTGCACTGGAACTGTCCCAGATCCGGACGGTTGGAGACCGTGACGAAGCCCAGTTCGCGCGGCAGCCCCGCCCCGGCGAAGGCTTCGGAGACGATGTCGGTCAACTGGCCGGCGAGCGAGGTCATGGCGGGCGGAACTCTGGATTGGGAGAAACGCGCCCGTTCTAGGCGACGGGCCTGAACCACGCAAGCATCCGGGCGGCCGGTTGTATGCGGCCCGACTTTCCTTTAGGTTGAGCCTCTCATCGTCGCTTCGCAAAAAACCAGCAGCCTCGCGGTCTGCCGCCGCCGGCATCGCCGTGCGCCTTCGCGACGACCTATCGTCAACAGCAGAAGGAATCCGGATGTCCTGGAAGGCCTATCCGCTTCACTGGAAGGGACGCGCCGTCGGTCAAGCGGTCAGTGTCCTGGATAAGTTCGTCTTCTATTCCCCCGAACGTTCGCTCAGCGCCATCGACGGCGCACGGTTCGACAGCCTCAACGACGCGCGGATCGAGATCGACCGCCTGATGGAAGGCAGAGGCGCGCTGCCGTAGGCCTCTTCAGCACAACCGCAGGCGCATCGCCACGCGCGGCCATTCATCCAGACCCCGTTCTTCCTCATTCCGCCGGATCGCGGCCAGTTCAGGCCCCATCTGATCGGCCGGAATCTCGCGAAAGCCGAGCGACCGGTAGAACGGGCCATTCATCGCCACGGTCCGGAAGGTCGTTAGCGTGACGGAGGGGAAGCCTTGCCCCCTCGCCCATTCGATCGCGGCCGCCATAAGGCTGCGACCGACGCCCTGCCGGGCATGATCCTGGGCCACGGAGACTTCCTTCACATGCGCCTCGCCATCGATCCGGATCATGGCCAGGAAGCCGACCAGAAGGGCCGCCGGCTTTTCGGCGACCCATAGGATGCCCGTCTCCAGCACATCGCGGTGGAAGCTGACCGGCGAGGGCGGTTCGTCGGCGATCCTGTCCATCCCCAGCTTCCGGAACGCCCGAGCGGCGCTGCGTTCGATGCCGGGAAGCCGGGGAAGGTCTGATTCGACGGCGCGCCGCACTTGAAATCCCATAATGGCCCCGCCTCTCTGCGTGAAATTCGACCGCCGCCAGAACCGGCGCGCGTCTGAATGGTTCTCTAGAGGAAACGATGTTGTTCCGGTGGGCCGGGTTACGCCATCCCGCCGCCGGAATACATATCCGATGGACTTCTTCCGCCGGAAAGCATCCGGGCGGCTTCCAACCACCGATGAAGGGAATGACGGGAATGGCCAAGATCCTCGTGCTCTACTACAGCAGCTACGGTCATATCGAGACGATGGCGAACGCCGCGGCCGAAGGCGCGCGGGAGGCCGGCGCGGAGGTGACGATCAAGCGGGTGCCGGAACTGGTGCCCGAGGAGGTCGCCCGGAAATCCCATTTCAAGCTTGACCAGGAAGCGCCGATCGCCACGGTGGACGAACTTCCGGACTATGACGCCATCATCTTCGGCGTGCCGACCCGGTTCGGCAACATGGCCGCGCAGATGAAGAACTTCCTGGACCAGACCGGCGGGCTGTGGGCGCAGGGCAAGCTGGTCGGCAAGGTCGGCAGCGTCTTCACCTCCACCGCCACCCAGCATGGCGGCCAGGAAAGCACCATTCTGTCGACCCATATCGTGCTGCTGCACCAGGGCATGGTGATCGTCGGCCTGCCTTACAGCTTCGCGGGCCAGATGCGGCTGGACGAGATCACCGGCGGGTCGCCCTACGGCGCCTCCACCATCGCGGCCAGCGACGGATCGCGCCAGCCGAGCGAGAACGAGTTGGACGGCGCGCGCTTCCAGGGCCGGCATGTGGCGGGGATCGCGGCGAAGCTGGCTTCGTAAGACGTCGAAACGGAGGGGCGGACAGTCTCCTCCCCTCCCGCGAGAACGGAAAGGAACGGACCGATGGGCCTCCTGATCGACGGCGTCTGGCGCGACCAATGGTACGACACCAAATCGACCGGCGGCCGATTCAAGCGCCAGGACAGCGCCTTCCGGAACTGGGTGACGGCCGACGGCGAGGCGGGGCCGACCGGCGAAGGCGGCTTCAAGGCGGAGCCCGACCGCTACCACCTCTATGTCAGCCTCGCCTGCCCGTGGGCGCATCGGACGCTGATCTTCCGCAAGCTGAAGAAGCTGGACGGGCTGATCGGCGTTTCGGTCGTCGATCCGCTGATGCTGGAGCATGGCTGGACCTTCGGGGAGGGCGCGGACGAACTTCTGGGCAAGCGCTACCTGCATGAGGTCTATACGACGGCGCGACCGGACTATACCGGCCGCGTCACCGTCCCCGTGCTGTGGGACAAGCGGCAAAACGCCATCGTCAGCAATGAATCGGCCGACATCATCAGGATGCTGAACCGCGCGTTCGACGCCTGGGGCGATTCCGACCTGGATTTCTATCCCGAGGCGCTGAGGGAGGAGATCGACGAGGTCAACGCCTTCGTCTACGACCGGGTGAACAACGGCGTCTACAAGGCGGGATTCGCCACGGAGCAGGGCCCTTACGAGGAAGCCTTCGATGCCCTGTTCGGCGCGCTGGACGAGTTGGAGGCCCGCCTCTCCCGCCAGCGCTACCTGGCCGGCGACAGGCTGACCGAGGCGGACTGGCGGCTGTTCACCACGCTGGTCAGGTTCGACCCGGTCTATTTCGGCCATTTCAAGTGCAACCGGCAGCGCCTTGCCGACTACCCGAACCTGTGGGGCTTCACCCGTGAGCTTTACCAGGTTCCGGGCGTGGCGGGGACGGTGAACCTGACGCACATCAAGCGGCACTATTACGGAAGCCACAAGACCATCAACCCGACCGGCATCGTGCCCAAGGGTCCGGCGATCGACTATGCCGGCCCCCATGGCCGCGACCGGCTTTAGGACCAGGACGATGATCGAAATCATCCCCTTCGCGAGCCTCGGCCACGCCGACCATGGCTGGCTGGACGCGCGGCATCATTTCTCCTTCGCGAACTATCACGATCCGGACCGCATGGGCGTCGGCCCGCTGCGCGTCTGGAACGACGACAGGATCGCGCCGAATTCCGGCTTCCCGATGCATCCGCACCGGGATATGGAGATCATCACCTATGTCCGGTCGGGCGCGATCACCCATGAGGACCAGTTGGGCAATCATGGCCGCACGGAAGCCGGGGACGTCCAGGTGATGAGCGCCGGGACCGGCATCGCCCATTCCGAATTCAATCATGAATCGGAAGACACGACGCTGTTCCAGATCTGGATCATGCCCAACGCCGCCCGCGTCGCGCCGCGCTGGGAACAGCGGCGGTTCCCGAAGGACCGCGACGCCGGTGGGCTGACGCCGCTCGCCTCCGGCCGCGAAGCCGATCTGGCCGAAGGGGCGCTGATGATCCACCAGGACGCCACGGTCTTCGGCGGCACGCTCGCCAAAGGCGCGGCGATAGAGCAGGCACTTGGGGCCGGCCGGCTGGGCTATCTGGTCGTCGCGCGGGGTTCGGTGACGGTGAACGGGACGAAGCTGGAAACACGCGACGGCGCGCGGATCGCCGACACCAACCGGTTGACCATCGCCGCCGACGAGGAAGCGGAGATTCTGCTGGCCGATCTGCCGCGATAGGGCGATTCTCATTGTCGTTCCGGCATCCGTCGGCACCGTATGGATGCTGGATCAAGTCCAGCATGACATTGTTTTTGTTGGTCATTCCGGACTTGATCCGGAATCCATGGGCCGGCGACGCCGCGCCGACGGCGAAGAGCCGGGCGCAACCCCGCACAGCCGGCTGATGACATCGAGACGTTCCGACGCGTCCGTCGCGGCGATGCGGTGAAGGCGGCCGGCTGGCGCGAACCGGTCCAGCAGCCCCTCGATCACCGATTGGGCGTGAAGCTGGTGCCAGGGGTTGGCGTAGCGGACGCCGTCCCCGACCAGCGGGATCGCGCCCCAGGGCAGCAGGAAGACATGGTCCAGCCGGGCGATCGCGGTCCGCGCGGCGTCGAGCAGCCGCTCGAACCCGCCAGAATCATCCACAGCATAGCCGTTGGCGAGCCAGAAGGCAGCGAAGTCGAGCGCCGAACCGTCGGAGACGAAGCCGCCCGGCCGCGACGCTTCGGCCGCCCAGCCCGCCGCCTGGCGTTCCAGCAACCCACGATGGTCGGCGCGGCTCATGGCGTGGAGGTCCAGCCCTTCTGTCAAGCGGCGGCGCATCGCATCGGCGATCAGTGGCAGCTTCAGCCGCGCGGCGGCCGCCTCGGCCAGCGTCGTCTTTCCCGTGCCGGCGCTGCCGACGATAGCAATTCTGGGTTCCGTCATGTCCGGCAGGCTATCGCCCCGCCGGATTGCGGCCAATCTTCTTGCGTCCGGGAACGGCGGATGCTTAGAGTTCCGCCCAGTGATGGTTCCCCCTAACCGGGGATCAAAAGGGAACACGGGACTTGGCCGAACTTCCTCTTCGGGAAGCCGGCCGAAACCGAGGCTGCCCCCGCAACTGTAAGCGGCGAGCGCCGGTCCGGAATACGCCACTGGGAAACCGGGAAGGCAGGACCGAACGCGATGACCCGCAAGCCAGGAGACCTGCCATCACGGGCGCGTCCCGCGCCCACCGGCCGGGGTGTGTCGGTGGAACGGTCTTTCCGTCATGCGGCGACGACAACCAGCAAGGGCTGTCGGCGTGTGGGGGAGAGGCAAGATGACGGGACCATTTCATCCAACCGGAATCACCGCTTTTCGCGAGCAGACGGCCCGTTTCGCCATGACGCTCACGGAGACCAAGACGGTGCCACCGAAAACAAGACCCCTTCTGCTCGCCACCCTATGCCTGCTGCCTTTCGGCGCACAGGCCCAGGAGGACGAGACCAACGTCGAGACGCTGCCCGAGATGACGGTGACGGCGACCCGGATCGAACAGCCGGTGGAGCGCGTCCCCGCCTCCGTCACGGTTATCGACCGGGAGGAGATCGAACGGAACAACTACCAGACGCTGGCCGATGCGCTGATGACCGTTCCCGGCATCTCGCTCACCCCCACCGGCGGCATCGGCGGGCTGAACAATCTGCAGATCCGCGGCGCGCCGTCCAACAACACGCGCGTCCTGATCGACGGCATACCGGTCAATGATTCCAGCGCCGGCGACAAGTTCGATTTCGGCGTCGACCTGCTGGGCGACGTGGAGCGGATCGAGGTGGTGCGCGGGCCGGGCGCGGCGCTCTACGGCAACAATTCGGCCGGCGGCGTCATCAACATCATCACCCGCGACGGGCTGGGAGAAGATCCGGCGGTCTACGGATCGATCGCGGCGGGGACGCAGAACACGCTTCGGGGGATCGCCGGGTCCGAAGGCCAGGTCGGCGCGTTCAACTACAACCTCTCGCTCCAGGGCTTCCGCACCGACGGTTTCAACATCACGCCTGACCGCCGGGAGCCGAATTTCGGGGAGGAGGATGGGTTCGACAACTACACCTTCACCGGCGCGGCCGGTTACGATGTCAGCGACCGGGTGCGGGTGGACGGGTTGCTGCGCGTGCGCCGGGCGGAAAGCGACATCGACAATGGCGGGTCGGATGATCCCGACCAGGTCAACAAGGCGGACCAGATCGTCTGGCGCGCCGGCGGCGAACTGTTGTCTTTCGACGGAAGATTGACCTCCCGCCTGGATGTGGGGCAGTCCCGGCACGACCGGCAGGACATCGATCATCCCGACGCCGGCGACCCGTTTGACACGAATGACACCTTCAACTCCCGACGGACCTACGCGAGCTTCCAGAACACGCTGGAAGCCGGCGATTTCGGCGCGGCGGAGGATGTGCGGTTCGTTGCCGGCGTGGACCTGGCGCGCGAATCGATCGACGTGTCGAATTTCGGCGATGTCGAGGAAGAGGAGGACGAGGTCGGGTATTTCGTCCAGGGCCAGGCGACCTTCTTGGACAGCCTCGATCTCACCCTCTCCGGCCGGCTATCGGACCGGGAGAACTTCTCCGCCCAGGCGACCTGGCGCGCCGCGGCGGTCTGGACGGTGGGGCCGTGGGACACGCGGCTGAAGGGGGCAATCGGCACGGCCTATCTCGCCCCGTCGCTGATCGACCGGTTCGGCCCGTTCGGCAATCCGGACCTGCAGGAGGAAACCTCCCGGTCGTGGGAGATCGGGTTCGAGCAGGATGTCGCGCTGGCCGGCCGGCCCGAAGGGCTAAGCTTCGGCGTCACCTATTTCCAGACCCGGATCGACGACCTGATCTCCTTCAACCCCGAAACCTTTGTATCGGAGAACATCAACGAGGCGGAGATCGAGGGGATCGAGAGCTTCGTCGGCGTCCAGCCGGCTGACTGGATCGCGGCCCGGCTGAGCTGGACCTGGACCAATTCCCGCGACGTGATGAACGACCGCCCGCTGGGCCGGTCGCCCAAGCACAAGATCGCGGCCTCTGCGACGGTGACGCCGCTGGAAGACTGGACGATTTCGCCTGAGATCGTCTACGCGTCCGAAGCGATCGAATATCTCTACCCCGACGGGTCGGGCTTCGGCGATCTGGGCTATGGCGAGGGTTACACGCTGGTCAATCTCGCCACGACCTATGATATCGACGAGACCTACACGCTGTTCGGGCGGATCGAGAACCTGCTGGACCGCGACTACGAAACCCCCAACGGTTATGCCGCACCGGGCTTCACGGCGCTGGTCGGCATCCGGGCGCGGTACTGACCCGATGGCCGGCGACGACATAGCCTTCATCCTGGGCGGCGCCCGATCGGGCAAGAGCCGCCGGGCGGAGGCCCTCGTCGCCGGCCGCTGCGCGAGCCCGCTCCTGATCGCCACCGCCGAGCCCCTGGACGAGGAGATGGGCGACCGGATCGCCCGCCACCGGGCCGACCGCGACCCGCGCTGGCGGACTGTGGAAGCGCCGCTGGAGGTCGCCGGGGCGATCGACGCGGCCGATGCCGACGGCATACTGATCGATTGCCTGACGCTGTGGGTCACCAACCTGATGCTGGCCGGCCGCGATGTGGAGACGGCGCTGGAGGGCCTGATCCTGGCGCTGGGCCGGGCGCGGGCGCCGGTCGTCCTGGTCGCCAACGAGGTCGGGCTGGGCATCGTGCCGGAGAACGCGCTGGCGCGGCGGTTCCGGGACGAGGCCGGCCGGGTCAACCAGCGGATTGCGGCCGCGAGCGGACTGGTCCTGTTCATGGCGGCCGGGCTTTCCCTGCCGATGAAGCGGCCGGCCTCGGGGCCATGGAGCGAAGTCCGATGATCGGCCGCGCGATCCTGGCGCTCTGCCTTCTCTCCCCGGCAGCTTACGCCGACGGGCCGGAGCGCGTGGTGTCGGTCAATCTCTGCGCCGATCAGCTTCTGGTGATCCTGGGCGATCCGCAGCAGGTCGTTTCCGTCTCCTTCCTCGCCCGCGATCGGGAATTGTCCTATGTGGCGGACCGGGTGGAGGGCGTGCCGATCAATCATGGCGGTGCGGAGGAAGTGCTGGAGATGGAGCCCGACCTGGTGCTGGCCGGGACGTACGGCGCGCGCGGGGCCGTCAGGCTTCTGGAGGCCTACGGGACGCCGGTCCTGAAGCTGGGGCTGACGGAGAATTTCGCCGACATCCGCACCCAGGTGACGGCAGTGGCCGAGGCTCTGGGGAAGCCCGCGAGCGGCGCGGCCGAGAACGCGGCGATGAGAGCCGACCTGGCGGCGGCGGAGGCGACCCTGCCGCCGCCGGAAGAGCGCCCCCGGGCAGTGATCTTTCAGGCCGACGGCTTCACCGCCGGGGCCGGCACGCTCACTGACGCCGTGTTGTCGGCGGCCGGATTCCGCAATGTGGCGGCGGAGATCGGGATGGTCGGCTATGGCTACATGCCGCTGGAAACGCTGCTCTATCAAGCGCCGGATTTGGTCATCGCCGAGCGCGACAGCGCCGCCGGCGACGTGGACGCCCCGTCCCTGGCGACGGCGCTTCTGGATCATCCGGCCCTTCGGGAATTCATGAAGGACATGCCGGTGGTGGAAATTCCTTCCGGCTCAATGGCCTGCGGCGGCCCCTATACGGTGCGGGCGGTCCTCGCGCTGGTCGAGGCGCGCCGGGCCCTTGAGGCGGCGGGCGCGTCATGATCGACGCGACCATGAGCCCACACGCCGCCTTCGTCCGCGAAGACACACGCTACCGGCGGCTGCTGGCGATCTTCGGCCTGCTGACGATCCTGCTGTTCGCGGCCTCCATAGTCGTGGGGCCGGCCCCGATCTCCATCCGCACCGCCATCGGCGACCTCTTCGCCGACGGGTCGTCCACCGCCGCAATCATCCTGATGGAACTGCGGTTGCCCCGCGCGCTGCTGGGCGTTCTGGTCGGGGGGACGCTGGGGCTGGCGGGCGCGGCCCTCCAGGGGCTGCTGCGGAACCCGCTGGCGGAACCCGGCGTGATCGGCGTTTCCGGCAGCGCCAGCCTGGGCGCGGTCGTGATGTTCTATACCGGCCTCGCCGCCGCCGCGCCGCTGGCCCTGCCGCTGGGAGGGATCGCGGGTGCGCTGATCGCCGTCCTGCTGCTTTACGCCATCGCCGGCCGGGACGGTGGCGTGCTGACGCTGGTCCTGGCCGGGGTGGCGCTGAACAGCTTCGCGGCAGCGCTGACCTCGCTTGCCCTCAGCCTGTCGCCCAATCCGTTCGCGGTGGCGGAGATCGTGTTCTGGCTGCTGGGGTCGCTGGCCGACCGCAGCATGACCCATGTCGCGCTGGCCGCGCCCTTCATGCTGGCGGGATGGGCGCTGCTGTTCAGCACGATTCGCGCGCTGGACGCGCTGGCGCTGGGCGAGGATACGGCCCGCAGTCTGGGCTTCAACATGGCGCTGGTGCGGGCGGCGATCGTCGTCGGATCGGCTCTCGCCGTCGGCGCGGCGGTCGCCGTCAGCGGGGCGATCGGCTTCGTCGGGCTTGTCGTGCCGCACCTGCTGCGCCCGCTGGTCGGCGCGCAGCCCGGACGCCTGCTGGCGCTGAGCGCGCTGGGCGGGGCGGTGATGACGCTGGCGGCCGATATCGGCGTGCGGCTGCTGGGCACGGGACAGGAGCTGAAGCTGGGCGTTGTCACCGCGCTTCTGGGCGCGCCCTTCTTCCTCGCGCTGGTCGTGAGGACGCGGCGGGGGCTGCTCTGATGCCGCTGGACTGCCGCAACCTGTCCGTCCGCCTTGGCGGCCGACCCGTGCTCCACGATGTGGACCTCGCCATCGGAAGGGGGGAGGTGGTCGGGCTGATCGGCCCGAACGGAGCCGGAAAATCGACGCTGCTGCGGGCGATTGCCGGCCTTCAGCCCTGCGACGGGGAGATCCGGTACGATGGCGGGCCGCTCCACCGGCTGAGCCGCCGCCGACGCGCCGCGCTGGTCGCCTATCTGGCGCAGGCGGAATCGCTGCACTGGCCGCTGACGGTCGCGCGGACGGCGGCGCTGGGCCGGATGCCTCATCTGGGACCGTGGCAGGCGATGGGACCAGAGGACCATGGCGCGGTCGTCCGCGCGCTGGAGGCCTGCGACCTGATCGATCTGGCCGACCGCGCCGTCAACTCGCTCTCAGGCGGGGAGCGCGCGCGGGCGCTGCTGGCCCGGGTGCTGGCGACCGAACCGGCGCTGCTGCTGGCCGACGAGCCGGTGGCGGGCCTCGACCCCTACCATCAGATCCAGGTTATGGAACTGCTGCGCCGGCGCGCGGCTGGGGGGATGAGCACGGTCGTCGTCCTGCACGATTTGCTGCTGGCCGCGCGCTTCTGCGATCGGCTGACGCTGATCCATGAAGGGCGCGCGGTCGCCTCCGGCGCTCCGCCGGAAGTGCTGACGCCGGAGATATTGCGCGGTGTCTATCATGTCGACTGCCGGCGCTGGGAGGGTGACGGCCTGTCGGTCTGGGTGCCCTGGAACAGGGCGGATACCGGCGAGGCCGCGTGATCCTTGGCGCGGTTGACGATACCCCGCATGCTGTGGTGAAGGAGTGTCGCCAACCCCATCGAAAGCGAACCCATGAGCACCGTCACCGTCGCCGCCACCCAGATGGCCTGCAGTTGGGATCGCGAAGCCAATGTCGACAAGGCCGAAGCGCTGGTGCGCGAGGCCGCGGCGAAGGGCGCGCAGATCATCCTGATCCAGGAGCTGTTCGAGACGCCCTATTTCTGCAAGGACCAGAAGCAGGAGCTGTTCAAGCTGGCCGCGCCGGTCCAGGACCATTGGATCATCGACCGGATGAAGAAGCTGGCGGCCGAACTGAAGGTCGTGCTGCCGGTCAGCTTCTTCGAGCGCGCCAACAACGCCTACTACAACTCCGTCGCCATGATCGACGCCGACGGGCTGATGCTGGGCGTCTACCGCAAGACGCATATCCCCGACGGGCCCGGCTATCAGGAGAAGTACTACTTCAATCCTGGGGACACTGGTTTCCGTGTCTTCGAGACGCAATACGCCAGGGTCGGCTGCGCCATCTGCTGGGACCAGTGGTTCCCGGAGAGCGCGCGGGCCATGGCGTTGCAGGGGGCGGAGATCCTGATGTACCCGACGGCGATCGGGTCGGAGCCGCAGGACCCGTCGCTCAACAGCCGGGACCACTGGACGCGCGTCATGCAGGGCCATGCCGGCGCGAACCTGATGCCGCTGGTCGCCTCCAACCGTATCGGGACGGAACAGGGCGATGCTTGCGCGATCACCTTCTACGGCTCCTCCTTCATCGCCGGGCCCAAGGGCGAACTGGTCGCCCAGGCGAGCGAGGATAGGGAGGCGGTGCTGACCGCCAGCTTCGACCTGGACGAGATCAGGGCGACCCGCGCCTCCTGGGGCGTCTTCAGGGACCGGCGGCCGGAAGCCTACGCGCCGCTGCTGACGTCCGACGGCCGCTCGGTCTTCTGAGGATCAGGGCATCCCGGTTTCGAAGCCGGACAGGAGATTGGCAACGTTGACGCCCAGCGCGCCGACGTCGTAGCCGCCTTCCATCACGATCACCGTGGGCACGCCCATCCGGCCGAGCGTTTCGCCGATGCCTGTGAAATCCTCGCTCTTCAGCTTGAACTGGGAGATCGGATCGGATTCGAACGTGTCCGCGCCGAAGGAGAGGATGAGGGCGTCCGGCCCATAGGCCTCGATGGCCCCGACCGCCTTGGCAAGGGCGGCATCATAGGCTTCCCGCTTCGTCCCGAAGGGCAGAGGAAGGTTCATGTTGAAGCCTTCCCCTTCGCCCTCGCCCACCTCGTCGGCATAGCCCAGGAAGTAGGGGTATTCCACCTTCGGATCGGCGTGGATGGAGACGAACAGCACGTCCTTCCGCCGATAGAAGATCTCCTGCGTGCCGTTGCCGTGGTGATAGTCGATATCCAGGATGGCGACCTTCCCCGCCCCCTGATCCAGGAGATATTGCGCGGCGATGGCGGCGTTGTTGAAGAAGCAATAGCCGTTATAGACATCGGTCGAGGCATGATGTCCCGGCGGCCGACAGAGGGAAAAGACCGCGCGCTCCCCCTCCTTCACCAACCTTGCCCCGGTCAGCGCCACGTTGGCGGAAGCCGTGATCGCCTTCCAGGTTCCGGCGGTGATCGGGGTGCCGGCGTCGCCCGCATAGAAGCCGACCTTGCCGTCGATATGGTCCGGCAGGGCCTGGCGCAGGCCGCGCACCACCCAGTTGATCGGGAAGGCGTCGACATCCCCGTGCAGGGCGGACCATTCGTCCCATGCCGTGCGCAGGAAATCCACGAAGGCCGGCGAATGGACGCGACCGACGGGATCGGCCCCGAAATCCTCCGGCGACAGCACCTCGCCCAGCCCGACCTCCCTTATCCGGGCCAGAATGGTGTCCGCCCGCGACGGCTTCTCCACCACCGGCATCATGACGCCATGGTTCAGTTCCGTCTTGCCGTGCTGGAGGCGATGATCGTCGCTGTAGATCGTGCGCATTCTCTATCCCGTGGTCTGCCTTGCGGGCGAAACAGTAGCGCAATGGCGGAGCGGGAGCGATATGGACGCTTCCATTGTCAGCGGTGGAATTTTTCCGCCTTTACATACGAAACGCAGCTTCTGGCGTGGTGAGGCTCCCGAATGGATGACCGAGAGCCTTGCGCCGATAACGAAGATTGCTACATCCTGTTATTAGGAGGTGGTCATGAATGTATCTTTAACGCCTGAGATCGAGCGTAAGATCGACGAGCGGGTCGCAACCGGTCTCTACACTTCGAACAGCGAGCTCATCCGCGAGGCTCTGCGCTTGTTCTTCAGTTACGACGACGTGCGTCAGCGCGAACTGACCCGATTGAATGGGGCCATTGCCGAAGGGCTCGCCCAGCTCGACCGCGGCGAGGGCATCCCCGGTGACGAGGCTCGGCGGCGCAGCCACGCCCGACTGGCCGCCAGGAGGGCATCGGCCAAGACATCGCGGGGCGAGTCTGAGTGAGCGCCGGCCGATCGAGATCGTCCGCGTCCTGCCCTGGAAGATGGACATTCCCACCATTCTACGGCGGAACAGCGCCTAGAGTTCCATCGGCCCACCCTCCTACCTGAAAGGAGGCGGGTTGCTATCAAGAATTATCTGCGTTTGGTATGCAAAGGTGAATTTTTCCCTTTAAACGAGAGCTGTGCTTCGTTATTTCGAATTGAATAAAATATAATCATAGCCTGATGATCCTCGTCCGTTTCCTCCTGACTCTCTGCGCCGCCCTGCTGATTCATGCCGGCGCGATGGCCCAATTGCCGGAGCGGATGGAGCCGAAGGCGGAAGCCGTCTCCGACACCGCTCCGCTTCCGACGCCACTGGAGGAAAGCTACAGCGCCCGCGCCGGCGTCGAACTGCGGTTGTTCGGACACGGGCTGTTCGCGAATGGCGAAGGGCAGACCATCCTCCCGACCGGAATGGTCGGCGGCGATTACGTGCTGGGCGTCGGCGATGCGCTGACGGTGGCGCTTCGCGGGCAGCGGAGCGTCACGGCCGGATACCGGATCGGGCGGGACGGAAGGCTGCTGGTCGAAGGGCTGCGGCCCGTGCAGGCGGCCGGCCGGACGTTGGGGGAGGTTCGGGCGGAGATGGAGCGGCAGGTCGCCGCGAGCCTGCTGGATACCCGCATCTTCCTCTCCCTCTCCGCCGTCCGGCAGGTCGGCGTGCTGGCGATCGGAGAGGTCGCGCGGCCGGGTCGGCAGACGATCTCCGCCCTCTCCAGCGTGCTGGATGTGCTGCAGGCGGCGGGCGGCGTCACCCGGCAAGGCAGCCTGCGGACGATAAGGCTGGTGCGCCGGGGCGAGACGATTCCCATCGATCTATATGAACTGCTGCGGTCCGGAACTTCGGACGCCGACATGGCGATCCGCGACGGCGACCGTATCCTGGCCCCGCCGGTCGGGCCGACGATCGCGGTAGCGGGCAGCGTCAACCAACCCGGCATATACGAGCTACCGCCACCGGCCTTCCAGATTGGCGTGGAGCACGCCCTGCAATTGGCGGGCGGAACGGTCGCGCCGCGGCCGATGCGCCGTCTGCGCCTCGGCTTCGGGCCGGACGGGGTGGAGCTGGCGGAGGAGATCGAGGCTGGCTCCGGGGCCATGCTCAGCGATGGCGACATCTTGATCGTATCCCCCACCACCGACCGGCGGAGCCGCGCCGTCGCCGTGGAAGGCCATGTCGTCGCCCCCGGCCCCTATGCCTTGGACACTGTGCGGACGGTCGGCGGGCTGATCGAGGCGGCGGCCGGGCTGAGGCCGGAGCCCTACCTTGCCTTCGCTGCGCTGGAGAGCACCGATACACTGACCCGCGAGCGGCATTGGCGGCCTCTGGACCTCGGCGAAATCCTGGATGGGCGGGACGTCGCGCTTCACGAGGGCGACAGGCTGGTCGTGCTGTCGGCGGAGGATGTCGGCTACATGACCTCAGCCGACGTGCTGGATATCCTGACCGGGGCGGGAGCCGATCCGGAAAGCCTTGCGGATTGTCCGGGGCTTGTCGCGCTCGACCGGCTGCTCTCCGGCCGATCGATGGGGCGGTGGGCCGACCATCCCTTTCGCGCCGCCGCCCGGACCCTGGCGCCATCGGGCGTACCCTGCCCGGATATCTTGAAGGCGCAGCCCGACCTGCTGCCGCTGGCGTTCGACCATGCCATCCTGCGATGGCAGGGCGCCGACCGGCCCGGCTTTTATCCCCGCGCCGACCGTCTGCCCGCGACTTCGGACGCGACCACGTCGGCGACAGGCATCGCCGCCGAGCCGCCTTATGCCGTGATACTGGAGGGGCATGTCTGGCTGCCGGGCCTTCGCCCGCTGACGCCGGGAACGACCCTCCGGTCGCTGATCGACGCCGAGGCACTGAAGCCCGGGGCCTATCCGCTGCTGGGCGTGATCGTGCGCCCCGGCGTGGGCGGGCTGGGCCGCACGTTCCTTCCCTTCTCCCCTTACCGCGCGGCGGCGGGGCTTGAGGACCGGGCTCTGACGCGGGGTGACCGCATCATCCTCTTCGCGCTGGACGAGATCGTCGCCTTGCAGACGGAGGATGAGGACGGCGGCGGGAGGGAGAGCCCGCCGAAGAACGACGTTCGGCCGCTCGCCGGCCGGGACTTGGCATCCTTCGTTCGACGGCAGGCAGTGAGCCTGGTCGGAGAGGTCGGGCGTCCCCTCTCCTATCCCGTCGCGGCTAGGACGACGCTTGAGGCGCTGATCGACGCGGCGGACGGGCTGACACGAATGGCGGATTTGACGGAAGTGGAGATCACCTCCCCGACCGAGAGGGGAGCGGCGAGGCGGGTCGTCGACCTGACCGTAACGCCGACGACGACCATTTCCGTGAGGCCGGGAGACAGCATCCGAATCAACCCGCTGGACGATCCGCTGACGCCAGCCGGCATCGTCATCGCAGGCGAGGTTCTGCGCCCCGGCGTTTACGATCTGATGCGGGGCGAGACGCTTTCCGACCTGATTGCCCGCGCGGGAGGGCTGACGGTGGAAGCCTACCCCGCCGGCGCGATCTTCTCCCGGGAGCGGGCGCGTCTGAGGGAAGAGCGGCGGTTCCGATCGGATGCCGATAATCTGGACCGGCAGCTGGCCGTCCAGCTGGCGTCCGAAGACCCGCCGAACGATGCGGAAATCGCGCTGGCGCGGGAGCTGTCGCAGCAATTGCGGACGGTCGAGCCGGTCGGCCGTGTGGTGGTCGAGGCCGATCCGGAAGTGCTGGCGCTGTCCCCGGAACTGGATGTGGTGCTGGAGCCGGGGGACCGGCTGTTCGTGCCCAAACGGCCGCTGTCGGTCATCGTCGCGGGCGAGGTGCTGGCCCCGGCGACGCTCCAGTTCAGAACCGGCAAGGACGCGCGCGACTATATAAGAGAGGCTGGCGGCTTCGGCCATTATGCCGACGACGACCGCGTCCATGTGATCTATCCGGACGGCCGGGCCGCGCCGATCGCGGCCAGCTATTGGGAGCATACGCCGGTGCTGATCCCGCCGGGATCGACCATCGTCGTGCCGCGCGACCCCGAACCGTTCGACTTCCTGGCCTTCGCTGACAGCATCACCGGCATATTGGGCCAGATCGCCCTGACCGCCGCTTCGGTCACGGTGCTGCAGAGCGATTGATGGCCCCTGCCCTCTCCATCGTCACGACCTGCCGGGACCATCAGGCAGGGTTGGCTCGTACCCACGAAACGCTGCGCCGGCAGAGTTGGCGCGACTTCGAATGGATCGTGCAGGATGGCGGGTCTACCGACGGCTCCGCCGAGTTTGCCAAGGGCTGCCGAAGTCCAAAGGCCGATGTCGCCGTGGCGGCGGATGACGGCCCCTATGACGGCATGAACCGCGGCGCGAGGCGCGCGGCGGGGCGGTACGTGCTGTTCCTCAACGCCGGAGACGGTCTCGCCTCCACCGATACGCTGGAGCGGCTGGCCCCGTTCCTCGATAGCCGCGCCGACATCGTCTATGGGGATTCCATTGAGGCGGCGGCCGGTTTCTGGCGCTTGAAGAAGGCGAGGCCGCCGGGTCGCCTCTGGTACGGGATGCCGACCCACCATCAGGCGATTGTCTTCCTGCGCCGGTCGCTGGGAAGCCGGCCATATGACCATGAACGCTATCGGATCGCCGCCGATTACGATTTGCTGCTGCGGCTTCACCGGCACGGGAGCGAGATCGTCCGGGCCCCGTTCCCGATCTGCCGGTTCGAACCGGACGGAATGTCGGCGCGACAGGCGCGGCGCGGACGGGAGGAGCAGAGGGCGATCCGCCGGCGGGTGCTGAATATGTCCCGCGCGGACAATCTGTCAGTCAGCCTGCTGCAGCTCGCCGCTGCCGGCTTCAGAGGGATGCTGCCCCGCCTCTATTCCCGCTTCCGCCATGCGGGCGCGCCGCTTCAGGCCGATCTGCCAGTAATAGAAGGCGCGGCAGAGCGCGAAATCGAGGCCCGCGCGGCCGTCGAGGACGCCCAGCTTCCATAGGTAGGAATGGCAGAAGGCGAGGAACGGCCGGAACGGCGCGCAGCGGAACAGGCGTTTCAGAACCCGCCGCCGGAACGGTTCATGGGCGTCGAGGGCATGGAAGCCGCGCCGCCCGGCAAGGTCCGCCTCCCATTCCGAATAGAGATTGTGCCTGTCGAACCAATGGAAGATCGGCTTTTCGTCCGCATGCAGCAAAGGCGACCGCAGCCCGCCGACGCTGCCTTCCACGATCGGCTGGTAATGCCCCTCCACCTCCCAGCTTCCCCGCGACCGCAGGTCCGGACAGCGGGGGAAGGTCGTGCGGCGGCGATCGTGGAGCATCAGCTTGCGATTGCGATGACCGAACCGCAGGGGCCGACCGAGAAACACGAACCGACCTTCGATGAAATAGCCGCGATGAGGCGGTTCGGACCGGAAGAGACGCTCAAGCTCCGAGCGCAGATCCGCCGTCATGATCTCATCGGCATCCAGCAGGAGAACCCAGTCATTGCGGACGGAAGGGTGGCGGAGCGCCCATTCCTTCTTCTTCGGGTAAAGGCCGTTCCAGCGGAATTTCAGCACCTCCGCGCCGGCCTGCCGGGCAATGTCGGCCGTCCCGTCGGTGCTGGCGCTGTCGATCACCATGATCTGGTCGAAGCCGGTCAGGCTTTCGAGGCATCGCCGGATATTCCGCGCTTCATTCTTCGTCAGGATGACGACAGAGACGGGCATCACCGCGAGGTACCTCCCCTTGCCACCGCGACCACGCCGCCGAGCGCCAGCCCGAAGACGAGCCCCGCCAGGAGTGTCAGGGGCGCGTTGGGAGCGGCGGGGCGACGCGGCGCGGCGATGCTTCCGACCGGAATGGCTGCATAGGGCATGCCGGACCGAACCATCATCCGCCGCCGCTCCTGCCGGGCCAGAAGGTTCGACAGCGCCAGACGGTGTTCGGACAGCAGCGTCCGGGAAAGCTGATCGCCCAGATAGGCGATCCGGGCCTCCACCCTGCGATCCGCTGCCTCCCGCAGCAGCCGGTCGGCGGCGTCGACCAGGGCGGCGAGCGCGGCGCGGGCGGTCTCGGCATCGGCGTGACGGAAGACCAGGCGGCGCATGGCGGTCGAATCCACCCGCTCCACCCGGAGCGACCGGTCGACCCGGCGCGCGAGATCGTCCGCCACGGGCGGCTCCCATCCCGGTCGCCCGAGCAGCCGGGCGCCGAGGCGACCGAACCACGCCGAAACGCCTGCGGGAGGTCGCCACCGGTTCGTCTCTTCGTCCCATGAATCGGAAAGCAGCCGGCGCGTCAGCGCCTCGTCCTCCATCACTCCGGCGGCTACGTCGGCCGAAGTCAGCAGTTCCAGGAACCGGTCGAACTCCGAAGCGTCGTTCCGGTCGGGCAGCAGCAGGCCGGTCAGCGCGGACATGTCGGCGCGAGGCCGGGCGGCGGCGTCCAGCCCGACCGGATCGGCCGGGGCGACGATCAGCGACGCCTCGTAGACCGGCGGCGTCACCCGCAGCCACAGGAAGGCGAGCGCGCAGCAGGAGATGGCGCAGATCGCCAGCAGGGCCGCGTTCCGCCGCGCCAGCCTCAGCGCGTCGCCGAGCGTTACGGCGTCAGACATAGGCTTCGTCGTCGGCCGGATGGCGGCTGGTCTCGATCGCCGAGCCTGTAACCACCCGGCCGGCGAGATCGACAAATTCCGCCACCGCCCTCTCCCGGTTCCAGTGCTCGTCGGCGCCGGCGGCATTCCTCAGCGCCGCGAGCGATGACGGGTTATCGACAAAGCCGGCGAGCGCATCGGCCAGCCGATCGCCGTCATCGGGCGGCAGTACGAGGCCGCAGCCATGGCGCTTCACATAGGCGGCGACATCGGAGGTGTCGGGGCCGAGGAAGAGGATCGGCCTGCCCGCCGCCAGCGCCGCCCACATCTTGCTGGGAACCATCAGCCCGGCCGCCTCCGCCTTCAGCGTTACGAGATGGAGGTCGGCTTTCTCCGCGAGCGCCGCGAAGGCTCGTTCGTCCTGGCGCGGCAGGAATTCGATGTTGGCCGGCGCGGATCGCCTGACGCTCTCCAGCGCCGCGCCCTCCCCGGCCATGACGAAACGGATGTCCGGCCGATGACGCAACTTCTCCGCCGCCCCGACGATCGCGCGGAAATCATGGCCCCGCCCGAAATTGCCGGCATAGAGGCCGGTCAGGCCGGCTCGGTTCGCCGGTTCGTTGCGGCGCGGCTTCTCGGCCGGCCAGTTGCGGATGACCGACAGCCTGTCATCGCCCACGCCCTTGGCCAACAGCTTCCGGGCCATGCAGTCCCCGATCGCAACCACTTGGTCGTGGCGCTTCAGGCTGGCCGACACGAGAGCATCGGTGGCCCGCATCAACCAAGAAGGAATCCGAGCGCCCAGCACCGGCAGGAGGTCGGGATAGACATCCTGCGACCAATGGAGCGTCCGCGTTCCCAGCCACGGGCCAAGGAGGGCAAGCAATGGCGGGTCGGTCATCGTGACGAGAAGATCGGGCGGCGGCTGCCGTCGCACCGCCCGCGCCAGGGCGGCAAGCTGGCGCAGCGCATCAGTGACGGAGCGGCCTTCCGGCATCGCGGCGCGAACCACCCTGACGCCCGTCGCCGGGCAAGGCTCGACCACGCTTCGCCGCCCGCCGGCGACGATCGTCACCTCCCAGCCGGCCTTCCGGAAGCCGTCCGCCAGCCCCCGCAGCATGAATCCGGTCGCGCCCGTATCAGGCGGATAGACGCGATTGATGAAGGTGATCCTGCGCAACGCCCCTGTCCCTTGAGTTGCCGCCGGGACAGTAGCACTCACTTTTTACGATATACGATACAATTTTAGCCTAATCGCTTCGATGGCCGTGGAGCGTGAGGACCAGAAGCAGCAGCCCGAAATCCAGATATTTGAAGGAAGGCTGCACCAGCGCCCCGACGGAGAGCGCGCCGAGAATGGCGATTGCAAGCGCCGGCCGGCGGCGGAAGACCGCGAGGGCGTCCGGAATGAAGGTCGCGGCATAGGTCAGCAGAAGAGCCAGCCCCAGCCCTCCCGCCTTCACCAGCATGTAGAGCGGCAGGCTGTGCAGATAGGAGACCCGGTAGCCGGGAACGGCCGGGCTTTCGAACAGCGCGCCCCAGCCCAGCCCGAAGAGGGCGACATCCCAGGAGCGTCCGACAAGGGCCGAGGCGGTGCGGATTTCGCTGTCATGGCCGTTCCAGCCGACCAGCCGGGTCTTCAGGATCAAGAGGTCAGCCAGATCGCCAAGCAGCGGAGCCGCCGCCCAGATGATTGCCGCCGCCAGCAGCGGGACCAGCAGGAGAAGGCGCGCCTGCCGCCGGGCATGCACCGTCAGGACCAGGAGGATTCCCACGGTCCAGATCGCGAGGGCCGCGCGCTGGAGCGTCGCGGCCAGCGCCAGGAAGCACAACGCCGCTCCCGCCCAGCAGAGCAGCAGGAGGACGATCCGGCCACGTCCCTTCCAGCCGAACGCGGCGAAGGGCAGGAAGATCGCGGCGAACAGCACCATCGGCGCGTTGGCGAGGTAGAGCAGCCCGTCCGACGGCGCCGCGGATTTCAGCACCGCAGGCATCGCGCCGCTGACGATGAAGAAGCGGGCGGCGAACAGCACCCCGCCGCCGAGCGCCGCCGCCACCACCCACCGGCGGCCGGGGAACGGGCCGATCAGCAGGGGCATGAACAGGAAGGCGAGCGGGACCAGGTCCCGCGCCATGTCCTCCGCTGCCGCTCCCGAGGAGATGCCGCGGATCGTCGGGATGACCAGCAGCCCGGCGAGAGCCACCCACCGGACGGCGGCTTTCAGTGGAATGGTCTGCCAATCGATCGCCGAACCCGCCCAGCGCGCCGCCAACCGGCCGGGACCCGCCGCCAGGACGAGCGCGAGGCCGATGGCGAGTTCCGCCGCGCCCGGCTGCGACGGCGCGGGTGAGGACAGGCCGCCATAGAGGATGATTGCCGCCGCGAGCATTGCGGCGGTCCATGGGAACGGGCTCTGTTCCGAGGCGATCATCGGCGGAGGATGCCGCGCCCGCGCGGGACCGGCCAGCGAAAGCGGCGCTTGGAGCGGCCGGCGGTTTGGCGTAGCGTCTCGCCCGCCTTATCCATCAACGGTCCAGAAAATGTCCAAAGCCATAGAAAAGATTGCGCTTTCCGGGTCCAACGCCGGGACGGAGAGGATGCTTGCCGTCCATCGCTACGGCCAGCCCGGTGCGCGCCCGAAAGCCTATGTCCAGGCGTCGCTTCATGCCGACGAGATCCCGGGCATGCTGACGGCGCACCATCTGATTCGCCGGCTGGACGCGATGGACGCGGAAGGCGGGATCAGGGGAGAGGTGATCGTCGTGCCGGTGGCGAACCCGGTGGGGCTGGATCAGCACGTCAACGACAGTGCGCTGGGCCGGTTCTCCCTGGGTGGCGCGGGGAACTTCAACCGTCACTATCCCGACCTGACGCCCAAGGTGGCGGAGAAGGTCAGGGACAGGCTGACCGGCGATCCGAAGGAGAATGTCGCCATCGTCCGCCGCGCGCTGGTCGAGGCGCTGTCCGAGGCTGTCCCGGTCACCGAAACCGACCATCTGCGCCACACGCTTCTGGGCATGGCGATCGACGCCGATATCGTGCTGGACCTCCATTGCGACGACCAGGCGCTATTCCATGTCTATCTGGGCACGCCGCTATGGCCGGAAGCCCAGGACCTGGCGCACCAGCTTGGCAGCGAGATCATCCTGCTGGCGGAGATTTCCGGCGGGGAGCCGTTCGACGAGGCGTGCTCCTCCCCCTGGTGGCGGCTGCGCGAGCATCTGGGCGACGATATCGCCGTGCCGCCGGCGTGCCTCGCTTCCACGGTGGAGCTGCGCGGCAATGCCGATGTCGATGACGAAACGGCCGCGGGCGACGCCGACAACATCGTGCGGTTCCTTCAGCGTCGCGGCGTGGTGGCAGGCGATCCGGGACCTCTCCCCGCCCCTCTCACCCCACCGACTCCGCTTGCCGGGGTGGAGATGGTCAAGGCTCCGACGAGCGGAATCGTCGCCTACCGTGTGACGCTGGGCGACCGGGTGAAGGCGGGCGATATGATCGCGGAGATCGTCGATCCCGTCGCCCCCGTCCAGGAGGAAGCCCGCACGCCCGTCCGGGCGGCCACGGACGGGCCGGTCTGGGCCCGGCGGGCGCACCGCTATGTCCGCGCCGGCGACGTGATCGCCAAGATCGCCGGGCCGGCGCCTCTGGAAGGCAAGGGATCGCAGCTTTTGACGGCGTGAGCCGCCGGGACCTTAAGTCGCGAGGTCGTAGATCATCTTCGTCGAACTGACGACGAGGAAGATCGCGAACAGGCGCTTCAGCCAGCGCGGCTCGATCGAATGGGCGATCCGCGCGCCCAGCGGCGCGAACAGCACCGTCATGGGCATGAGGATGGCGAGGCCGATGACGCTGACGAAGCCGAGACTGAGCGGCGGCAGGCCGGACGCGCCCCACCCGGAGATGATGAAGCCGGCGGTGCCGAAGAAGGCGATGACGAAGCCGATGCCCGATGCGGTGCCGACAGCCTTCCGGACGGGGTAGTTGCACAAGACCATCGTGGGGACGCTGATGATCGCACCGCCGATTCCCATCAGGGAGGAGACGACCCCGATCACCACGCCGATCGGCGTCAGCACCCACATGCCCGGCAGCCTGTCCGCCAGCCGCAGATCCGCCGGGGTAAAGATCATATGCGCGGCGGCCACCAGCGCGATGATGACGAAGATGATCGTCAGCACGTCGCCATGAACGGAACCGGCGATCCAGGTCCCGATCGCCACGCCTGCCATGACGGAGGGCCCCCATGCCGCGAGCAGCCGCCAATCGACCCCACCCCGCCGGCTATGGGAACGAACGGAAGACAGGGAAGTCGCGACGATGGTGGAGAGCGACGTTCCGACCGCGAGTTGCATCCTGATCGCCGGTTCGACGTCCAGGAGCGCGAACAGCGCCATCAGGGCGGGAACCATGATCAGCCCACCGCCAACACCCAGAAGGCCGGCCATGGTTCCGGCGACCGCCCCGGCAGCCATCATCGCGCCGACGAGGGGCAGGAGAGCTTGAAGATCGATATCCACTGAAGGGCTTTCCGCGGGAGAAAACGGAACCGGTGCTTGCCGAGCGAAGTTCCGGAACCTTAGAAATAGCGTCAGGTTCGAAATTCGCGCAACGAAGTGTCATGCGCAACATGCGGGAAGGCGGGCGGCGTGGCCAACAACAAACCGGTCCATCAGAGGATCAGCGAAGACCAGACGGCGGAACTGGCGGACACGTTCCGGCTGATGGCCGATCCCAGCCGCCTCAGGATCATCCTGAACTGCCTGGAGGCGCCGAAATCGGTCAGCGTGATGGCTGAAGGGCTGGGGCTGTCGGCCTCCCTGGTCAGCCACCATCTGCGGCTGCTGCGAGCCTCCCGCCTGATCCAGGCGGACCGGAAGGGAAACCGCGTCTTCTACATGGTCACCGACGAGCATATCCGGCGGACGCTCACCGACATGGTCGATCACGTCGCCGAATCGGAGCCCGAGATCGACGACTGATTTGACGATTGATTCGGGGACTGACCGGCCCAGCTCCGCTCCCGGTCGGCGCGGTCGTAGCCTTTCTCCACCAGATACCGGATCGCCGGATCGGCCTTCAGCGCTTCGTCCATCCGCATGAAGGTGCGGTTCTTCGTGACGCCGTTTTCCCGCCAGCTCCTGCCGCCGGAGACGACGTTCTGGGTGAAGGCCTGGAGCCGGTCGAGCGCGCGGGCGAACCGCGCTTCCGGCGTCGCGCCTTCCTCGAACTCCCGCCACCAGCCGTCGACCCGGTCGCGCAGATCGTCCGGCAGCGTGGAGAAGAGGCGCGCCGCGGCCTCGTTCTCCCGCTCCGCCTGCCCCGCCAGGGCGGCGTCGTCATAGGCGAAGGTGTCGCCGGCATAGATCTCGACCAGATCGTGGACCAGGATCAGGCACAGGGTTCGTGTCAGGTCCGCCTCGAATCCCAGCTCGTCGCGCAGCAGCAGCGCATATACGGCCATATGCCAGGTGTGTTCTGCATCCGTTTCCCGTCGGCTGGCATCGGTCAGATAGTTCCGCCGCTCGATCGTCTTGAACCTGTCCAGCAGGATCAGGAAGTCGTGGATCGAATCCAGGCGGTCCGTGTCGATGGCGGCGTCGGTGTCGGCGATGGTCATTGCGGTTTCACCAGCGGTTGTCGGGCGGGCGCAGGCCCATGAATTCCTCCACCCGGCGGCGGGTGGCGTCGGTCGTGTCGGGGGGAAGGTCGTCCCAGGGCGCGAAGGCCACGTCCGCGATCTCCCAGGAATTGTGGGATACCGGCCGCCAGCGCCGCACCAGATAGAGCGCGACATGGTCGGGACGGCCGATCTCAAAATTCGCATAGAGGCCGACCAGCCGGTCGAGCGCGATCGGGTCGATCCCGGCTTCCTCCCGGCTTTCCCGGCAGGCCGCCTCCTCCATCGTCTCCCATTTCTTCACGCCGCCGCCGGGAAGATACCAGCCCGGCCGGTAGCTGTGGCGAATCAGGAGCACGCGGTCCTGTTCGTCGACGATGAGCGTGCGGACGCCCAGCGTGACCGGCGCGCGGAGCTTCAGAAGGGATAAATGCGTCCGGTAGAGCAGCCATGGCAGGGGGCTGCGCCGAAAAAGATCGACCGCCGACATCGGGAACACCGCATTCCGCGTTCAGACGCCGGCACAATACATGCCGGCTTCCTCACGGCAAGGCCGTGGACGCTCGAATCACCGACACCCGTGAGACGTAGAGCGCCCATGGGTTCCGGCTCGGGGGCCGGAATGACCAATCGCCCTCTTCCTCATGATAAGCCTGTCGAACCATGTGTGCCCGCACCTTATCGACGGGCTCAAGGTGAGGAGTTCTCTCTGGACCGTGATACCGGCCCAGACGTCGCAATGATCAAATGGGAAGGTCATCATTTCCCGGTGCCGTTCAGGTATTCGCCGATGGCGTTCAGCATGCCGGCCCAGCCGGCGCGGTGCCCGTCGACATCGTCCAGCCCGTCGAAATAGAGCCCCTGCTCGTGAAGGCGCATCCGCGTGCCGCCAGCGGAATCCTCAAAGGTGACCACCATGGTTCCGGCGAAGGTCAACGCATCTCCGGAACGCAGCGACGTTGCGAAGACGATCCGCGCGCCGGGCTCGATGGCGAGGTAGCGGTTCTCATTGAGATAGTCCGGTCCGCCTTCCGGGCCGAAGCGGCAGATGTCACTCTCGCCGACCCTGAAGCTGAAGCGGTCGAGCGACATCCGCCAGCCCGGCCCCGGATCGCCCCAGATCTTCTGGGCGTCCTCCCGCGACCACGCGGCGAAGACGGCTTCGCGCGGGTGGGCGTATTCCTTCGCCAGATCGACCGTTCCTTCTTCCGCTTTCATGACTTGTCCTTTCACATGAGGTGGCAACGGGAGAAGCATGGTCGGGAGGCGAGGAACCGGCCAGAGCGTCTATCGACAGAATCGGGGCATTCATGCCAATCTCCGCCCGTGCCGATACGTCCGCGACCGACCGAACCGCTGCGCATCTCCATCCTGTCCCTGCCGGAAAGCGGAACCATGGCGGCCTGCGGCCTGCACGAAGTGCTGGGCGATCCGGGGCGGAATTCCGACGCGCTGTCGCGCGCCATCCATCCCCGCCTGGTCGCACGCCGGCCCAGGCCCTTCGACTCCAGCACGGGATTGCGGGTGACGCCTCAGGACGGGTTGACCGGCGAATGCGCCGATGTCGCTATCGTCTGTGACATCCATCTGGGGGTGGGCGAGTCGCCCGAGGGCCGCTGGCGGGACGAGATCGCCTGGGTCCGCCGGCATCTCGAACACGGGTCGCTGGTCTGCTCCACCTGCAGCGGAGCGGTGCTGCTGGCCGAGGCCGGGCTACTGGACGGCGCGGAGGCTGCCTCGCACTGGACGATGGCCGACCTGTTCCGCGACCGCTATCCCGAGGTCAGGTTCCGCGCCGAACGCATCCTGTGCGACAGCGGCCATGGCGGGCAACTTATCACCACCGGCGGGGCGTCCTCCTGGCAGGATCTGGCGCTCTATCTGATCGGGCGGTTCTGCGGCGCGGAGGAAGCCGCCCGCGTCGCACGGCTCTATCTGCTCGGCGATCGCGGCTACGGGCAGCTTCCCTTCGCCTCTATGGCCCGGCCGCGCCAGCACAGCGATGCGGCGATCACCAGGATCCAGGCCTGGCTCGTCGATCACTACGCCATGGCCAACCCCGTCTCGGCGATGGTCGAGCGTTCCGGCCTGCCGGAGCGGAGCTTCAAGCGCCGATTTCGGGCCGCCACGGGATATGCGCCGGTGGAATACGTCCAGGCGCTGAGGATCGAGGAGGCCAAGCAGATGCTGGAGACCGAGAACGCGAGCATCGAGGACATCGCCGCGACCGTGGGATATGAGGACCCCGCCTTCTTTCGCAAGCTGTTCAAGCGCCGTGCCGGCGTGACGCCCGCCCAATATCGCCAGCGCAACCGATTCCGCAGCGTCACGGGATGATGGCCGTTTTGCCCCGAAATCTGCGTCTACGCCACTGATGTGGGAACCAGGATTCCGTCACCGTCGCAGGAGAAGGGCGCCTCTCGCGCCGTTCTCAAAGAAGGAGACGGATGATGGATTTCTATTACAGCCCCACGACCTGCAGCCAGGCGGCGCACATTCTGCTGCACGAGGCCGGCCTGCCCTTCCGGGCGCGCAAGGTGGATATCTTCACCGGACAGGTGGAGGACGGGAGCGACTATGCCGGGATCAACCCGAACGGCTATGTTCCCGCGCTGGTCTTCGACGACGGCGCGCTGCTGACCGAGAATGTCGCGATCCTGGACTGGATCGCCGGGCAAGGCGCATCGCTTATCCCTCCCGACGACATGGGGCGCACGCGGCATCTGCAGATGCTCGCCTTCGTCTCGACGGAACTTCAGAAGCCTTTCGTCCGACTGTTCTTCACCGAGCGTGAAGAGGAGAAAGCCCATCTGACGGAAACGCTGACGAAGCGCTTCCGCTGGATCGCCTCCCGGATGGAGGGCGATTATATCTTCGGGGATCGATTCACGGCTTCCGACGCGTTTGTCTATGTGATGGTGCGCTGGGCGGCGATGGCCGAAATCGACGTGCCTGATGAACTGCATGGGCTCGCCCGGCGGGTCGAACGGCGCGAGGCGGTGAGAACCGTTTTGGCGAAGGAAGAAGCCGAACCGCTGCGCGGCGCGGCATAAAGGACCGGACAGGCGAGGCGATTGGAGGCATGTTCGCTGGGGAAGCGCCCGAGCCGCCGGTTCCGGCTTTCAGGAAGAGGAGCAGCCCCGCGCACATGACCGACGATATCGCCCACCTTTCCGCTTTCGAACTGGTCGACCATTACCGTCAGGGCGTCCTGTCGCCGGTGGAGGCGACGCTGGCCTGCCTTCAGCGGATCGACGATGTGAATCCGGCGCTGAACGCCATGAACCTGGTCGACGCCGACGGCGCGCTGGCCGCCGCCCGCGCATCGGAGGAAAGATGGGCGAAGAACCGGCCGATCGGGCCGGTGGACGGCGTGCCCACGACAGTCAAGGACCTGGTCCTGGCGCGGGGGTGGCCGACGCTGCGGGGATCGAAGACGGTCGATCCGGAGCAACCCTGGATCGAGGACGCGCCCGCCGTGGCGCGGCTTCGCGAGGCCGGCGCGGTGCTGATCGGCCGCACCACGACGCCGGAGATGGGCTGGAAGGGCGTGACCGACAGCCCGCTCACCGGCATCACCCGCAATCCCTGGGATTCCGGCCGGACGCCCGGCGGATCATCCGGCGGCGCTGCGGTGGCAGCGGCTACCGGCATGGCGGCGCTCAATATCGGAACCGATGGCGGCGGGTCGATCCGCATCCCCGCCAGCTTCACCGGCATATACGGGCTGAAGCCCAGCTACGGCCGTGTGCCGGCCCATCCGCTGAGCCCGTTCGGCACCATCGCCCATGTCGGCCCGATGACCCGCACCGTCACCGACGCCGCCCTGATGCTCCAGGTGATCGCGCAGCCCGACCGGCGGGACTGGACGGCCTTCCCCTACCAGCCTGAGAATTTCCTGGCCGCCGTCCAGGGCGACGTGAAGGGGGTGCGCATCGCCTACGCCCGCACCATCGGCGATTATCCGGTGGACCCTGAGGTGGCGGCGGGCGTGGAGCGGGCGGCTGCGACGTTCCGCGAACTGGGCGCGTCAGTGGAGGAGACGACCCTGCCGCTGACGGAGGCATCCGATGTCTTCTTCACGCACTGGACGGTCGGCGCGGCGGCCATGATGACCATGATCCCGGAGGAAAAGCACGAACTGATGGATCCGGGCCTGCGACGGATGGCCGAGGCCGGGGCCAGGATCGGCACGATCGATTTCGTGAAGGCGACCATGGCCCGCCAGAGGCTGGGCGCGGCGATGAACCAGTTCCATGAGACCTACGACCTCATCCTGCTGCCGGCAATGCAGATTCCGGCCTTCGAGGTCGGCCACGACGTGCCGTCCGAAGGGATCTACAAGGATTGGCCGGACTGGACGCCCTTCACCTACCCCTTCAACCTGACCCAGCAACCGGCCGCGTCGGTGCCCTGCGGCCTCACCGCGTCCGGCCTGCCGATCGCCTTACAGATCGTCGGCCCGCCGCATGGCGACGCGGCGGTCATCAACGCCTCCCGCGCCTTCGAGCGGGCGCAGCCATGGCCAATGCCGGATCCTTCTTGACTCACATATACCTCGATGGTTATTGATTTTATCAATAGCCAGAGAGTTATGGATTGTGACGCCACAGCCCCACGACATCCTGTTCCGAACACTCGCCGACCCGACGCGACGAGCCATCTTCGAGCGGCTGTGCCGCGACGGAGACCTGACGGTCGGGGCCCTGACGGCTAAGGCCGGGGTCTCGCAACCGGCAGTCTCAAAGCATCTCGGCGTTCTGAAGCAGGCCGGGCTTGTGCGCGACCGCCATGAGGGCCGCAACACGCACTATAGTGCCCAACTCGTCGCCCTTGCCCCGCTGGTCGACTGGACAAGCCGGATGACCGGGTTCTGGCAGAACCGGTTCGACCACCTCGAAGATTTGCTGAAAAGGATGGACCAGTGACCGATACCACGACCGAAGCGCTCTCCGTCATCGTCGAACGGGAGATGCCTTACCCGCCGGAAAAGATCTGGCGCGCGCTCACGCAACCACACCTGATCGAGGAGTGGCTCATGAAAAACGATTTCAGTCCGGATGAGGGACGCCATTTCAAACTTAGCGCAGACTGGGGCGGCGTCGATTGTCAGGTCCAGACGGTCGACCCGGCCAGAACGCTGTCCTACAGCTGGGATACCAAGGATCTCAAAAGCGTCGTCACCTGGACGCTCACCCCTACAGGCGCGGGGACCCGCCTGCGCATGGAACAGGCGGGCTTCCAGCCGGATCAGCAGCCGTATTTCCGGGGCGCCCAGGCCGGATGGCCAAGGTTCCTGGATGCCCTGGAGCAGGTCCTGACGCGGCTGGATTGAAGTCCGCTATCTGAACGGGAGATATTTGATGAATTGGAACAAGTGGATTCGACAGATCCACCGCTGGCTGTCCATTGCCTTCACGGCGGTCGTCGCCGCCATATTCATTGCCTTGGGGATGGGGAAGGAACCCGTCGAATGGGTGTACTTCCTGCCGCTGTTCCCGCTCGCCTTGCTCCTGCTTACGGGCCTGTACATGTTCGTGCTGCCCTATGCCGCCAAATGGCGTAGCGGGTGACGACAGGAGAGAACGTCATGGCCGACAGGAAATCCGTCAAACCGGCGAAGCCGACCCTCCTCGCAGGCGGCAATCCGCAGATCGCGAAGGGCTATGGCGACGCGCCCGTGCAGGCCTACATCGCCGCCATGCCGGGCTGGAAAAGCGACATCGGGCGGCGCCTCGACGCGATCATCACGCGCTCCGTCCCCGGCGTGCGCAAGGCGGTCAAATGGAACTCGCCAATGTACGGTGTCGAGGACGAGGTCTGGTTCCTCAGCTATCATTGCTTCGCGAAATATCTGAAGGTGGCCTTCTTCCGCGGCGCGGCGCTGAACCCTCCGCCCCCTGTGGGGTCCAAGCAGAAGGATGTGCGCTACTTCCACATCCACGAGGATGACGAGATCGACGAAGCCCGGTTCGCCGACTGGGTGAAACAGGCCAGCGAGTTGCCCGGCGAGAAAATGTGAACGGACAGGCGATCGACAACGATCAGGGAGAAAAGTATGAGCGGTTCGAAGGATGGAGAAAAAACTCCCTCTCAACTGATAGATGCGAAAATCGGGGAACTGGGTGATTGGCGGGGCGAGATGCTTGCCCGGATCCGGACTCTCATCAAGCAGGCCGACCCGGAAGCAATCGAAGAGTGGAAGTGGAGAGGGGTTCCGGTGTGGTCGCATGCCGGAATCATCTGCACCGGTGAGACGTACAAGAATGCCGTGAAAATGACCTTCGCCAAGGGCGCTTCCCTGGATGATCCTTCAGGCCTCTTCAATTCCAGCCTGGAAGGCAACACCAGGCGCGCCATCGATCTCCATGAAGGCGACAAGATCGATGAAGAAGCGTTGAAAGCGCTCATCCGCGCCGCCGTGGCGCTGAACATGGATCGCCCCGCACGCTCTCGAAAGAAACCGAAGAGCGCTTGAGGGACTCATCAGGAAAATCAACGATTTAGGGGCTTTTGGAACGTATTTTACCGCGCCTCCGTTCCTTTCTGCATGACGAGAAGAGAGGACGGGACGCGATGATCTTCGGCAGCTTCCTGGCAGGCCTGATGGTGGCGACCGCGATCTTCCTGACCTGCGGATGTCGAGCCGGCGCGCGGGCGAAGGCACGCGGACGCTGACGGGCGGAGACATGAAGACCGAACAGTTGGAGAATATATCGCGCACGCGGCCGAAGGCTGTCGTGGGTGGCGGGGAACAGGCGTTCCTGTTCGTGATCCACCGCAACGTCGCTTCTCCCCTTCATCACGATTTTCGGCTGGAGATCGACGGCGCGATGAAAAGCTGGGCGGTGCCTCACGGCCCCTCCATGGACCCGACGGTCAAGCGCCTCGCCGTGGCGATCGACGACCAGACGGTCGAGGAGGCGGTGCGCGCCGCGGGGGAAGGGGCGATCCTGTGGGATCGCGGCACCTATGAGTGCGTCCAGGCCAGGGACGGCAGGCCCGTCTCCCCCGCCGAGGCGCTGGCCGACGGCAGGCTGGTCTTGCGCCTTCATGGCGAGAAGGTCTCAGGCACCTTCGCCTTGCAGCGGACGGGCCAGGGCAAGAAAGCGAACTGGCTTCTGATGAAGACCGACGAGGACGGCACGCCCCATCGCCGGACACCGTCGCGTGCCCGGCCCCGCCGTCCCCGCACGGACTCCTGACGGTCAGCGGACGATCAGCTTTTCCAGAGTCTCCAACTCGTCGGCTTCGTCCGCCGGCTTGTCCCACCTGATGCGATGAACCCTCGGGAAGCGCATGGCGACGCCGGATTTGTGGCGGGCGGAGGGATGGACGCTGTCGAAGGCGACCTCCAGCACCAGCCCCGGCCTGACCTCCCGCACCGGACCAAAACGGTTGACCGTGTTGTTCCTGACCCAGCGGTCGAGTTGGCCCAGCTCCTCGTCGGTGAAGCCGAAATAGGCCTTGCCGACCGGCACCAGCTCCCGGCCGTCCCCGTCGGCCTTCGGCCGCCACGCGCCGAAAGTGAAATCCGAATAGAAGCTGGACCGCTTGCCGTGCCCTCGCTGGGCATACATCAGCACGGCGTCCAGCAGCAGTGGCCCACGCTTCCATTTGAACCAGGGTCCCTTGGGACGGCCCGACGTGTAGGGCGCGTCGCCGCGCTTCAGCATCAGACCTTCGATGGCGTTGTCGCGGGCGCCGGACCGAAGCTCCGCCAGCCCGTCCCACGCGGCGAACGGGACCATGGGCGACAGATCCATCCGCGCCGGCTTCTCCCTTTCGAACCATTGCTCCAGCCGCAGGCGGCGGTCGTCGAACGGCAGGGGCCGCAGATCTTCCGCGCCGTCGCGCAATATGTCGTAGAGCCGGACGCCCGCCGGATACTCCTCCAGCATCCGGGCCGTCACCGCCTTGCGGTTCAGCCGCTGCTGGAGGTGGTTGAAGGGTGCGACCTCGCCGTCGCGGACGACCAGCAGTTCCCCATCCAGCACGGCATCGAAATCCATCTTTTCAAGGATGTCCGGAAACGCGCCGCCGACATCGTCGCCGGTGCGGGAGAAGATCCGCCGCTGGCCATTCCGCGCGACGAGCTGGATGCGAATCCCGTCCCACTTCCATTCCGCGCGGAACAGCGCGGGGTCGAGCTGCTCAAGATCCGCCTCCTCCAGCGGGTTGGCGAGCATCAGGGGCCGGAAGGTCGCGCGATCGTCGATGGAGGGCCGGGGGCCCGCGCCCTCCAGCCAGGAGAACAGCTCCCCATAAGGCGGCTTCAGCCCGTGCCAGATCTCCTCGATATCCGCCACATCCTGATTTCCCCAGAGGCCCAGCGCGGTCTTGGCCAGCCGCGCCGACACGCCTATCCGCATGCCGCCGGTGATGAGCTTCAGGAGCGCGAACCGTTCCGTCGGGTCCATGGCGTCGAGGAAGCCGGAAACGATGGCGGGCGCGTCCGACCGGCTGGCGACGGCCAGGCTGTTCACCACCTCCGACAGCGTAGGCGCTTCGGAAGCATCGGGATGGATGGGCCAGGCCAACGAGACGGTTTCCGCCAGATCGCCCACGAAATCATAGGACCATTCGAACAGCGCAGGGTCGATCCGTTCGGCGGCCAGCGCCCGGACGATGCCGGATTTGACCGTCGGGAAGGACAGCCCTTCGGACAGGGCCGCCAGGGCGTAGCCGCGATCGGGATCGGGCGCATGGTCGAAATAATCGACCAGCAGGCGCAGCTTGCCGTTCCGCGACGGCATGAAGACCAGCGATTCGATCAGGGCGGCGAACGGCTTCATTCGCTGTCGTCCTCCTCGAACCCGACCAGCCGCAGCGCCCGCGCCCGCCGCCCCTGCTTCTCCGCTGCGTAGACCAGCGCCTCCTCCCGCCCGTGGGTCACCCAGACCTCCGGCGCGTCGACCTCCTGCAAGGTCGCCAACAGCTCATCCCAATCGGCATGATCAGAGATCACCAGCGGCAGTTCCACGCCGCGCTGGCGGGCACGCTGGCGCACGCGCATCCAGCCGGACGCCGCAGCCACCACCGGATCGGGCAGCCGCCGCGACCAGCGGTCGGTGATGGCGGAGGGCGGGGCGAGCACGATCTGGCCGGCGAAGGTCTCCTTCGGCAAATCCATGGCGGGGCGGAGGTCACCCAGTTCGACCCCTAGGGACCTGTAGAGGTCGCAGAGCGCGATCAGCGCCCCATGGAGGTAGATCGGCCGGTCGTAGCCGACGGCGCGAAGTTCGGCGATCAGCCGCTGGCACTTGCCCAGCGCGTAGACGCCGACGACATGGGCGCGCTCGGGAAACAGCTCGATGGAATGGAGCAGCTTCGCGATCTCCCCTGCCGCCGGCGGATGGCGAAAGACGGGCAGGCCGAAGGTCGCCTCCGTCACGAAGACATCACAGTGGACCGGCTGGAAGGGCGGGCATGTCGGGTCCGGCGACCGCTTGTAGTCCCCCGACACCACGACCCGGCAGCCGCGCCAGCTCATCACCGCCTGCGCGCTGCCCAGCACATGACCCGCCGGGACGAGCTGCAGATCGACCTCGCCCAGCCGCGTCGTCTCCCCGTAGGGAAGCGCTTCCAGCGAGCCGCCGGCCCCATCTCCGTAGCGGGCGCGCATGATGGCCAGCGTCTCCGGCGTCGCCAGCACGGCGCGGTTGTCCGGGCGGGCATGATCGCCGTGGCCGTGGGTGACGACGGCCCGGTCGACCGGGCGGACAGGGTCGACGAAGAAGCCGCCCGGTTCACACCAGAGGCCGTCGGACGTGACCCTGATCCAGCTTTCGGGCCGAGGGCTTTCGGGGCGAGGATTGACGGACATCACAGACATATTGGCCGAAAGTCGCACAAAATCATCATCTTCCGGTCCCCTGCCCTTGCCGACCGAAAGTTTCGCGGCGCATTATCGGCAGGCCCTCGTACCTCTTTTCGGAGACCAGAAGGCTTCATGGCCGCTTCCATCGTCTGCTTCGGCGCCGCCCATATCGACCACAAGGCCCACGCCGTGGGCGCGGTGACGATGGGAACGTCCAACCCGGTGACGGTGGTCCGCAGCCTGGGCGGCGTCGCCCGGAATGTCTGCGAGGGGTTGTCGCGTCTGGGCTGCCGGACGGCGCTGGTCAGCCGGGTCGGACGGGATTCCGAAGGCGATCTGGTGGTCGAGGAGATGCGGCAGTTGGGGACCGACGTCTCCTTCATCGACCGGTCGACCGCTCAGCACACCGCCAGCTACACCGCGCTGATCGACGGACGGGGAGAACTGGCCGTCGCCATGGCGGACATGGCGATCTATGACGAGATCGCGCCGGAGAGGATAGAGGCGTTGCTGCCGGCGCTGGCGTCATATCCGGTCTGGTTCCTGGACACCAACATGCCGGCTTCCGTCGTCCGGCTGCTCCTGGAGCGGCGTCCGCCGAGCGTCTCCCTTGTCGCTGTCGACAGCGTTTCGGTGCCGAAGGCGGAGAAGCTGCGCGGCCTGCTGGGGCATATCGACATCCTGCTCACCAACCGGGACGAGGCCGGTTCGCTGGGCGGGATGGAGATTCGCGCGCCGCTGGATGTCTGCGAGGCGGCCTACCGGCTGAGAGCGGAAGGGGTCGGGACCATCGCGGTCAATATGGGCGCGGACGGAAGCTTCCTCGCCAGCGACCGAGTCTACGATTTCTTCGCCCCGCTGCCGGCCGATGTGCGGGACGTAACCGGGGCCGGGGACGCGCTGGTGGCGGGCCTGCTTTACGGACAGGCCGGTGGCCGGTCCATCGGGGAAGCGATGCGTCTTGGCCTGGCCAGCGCCGCCATGGCGATCGAGAGCAGCGAAACCGTCAACCCTGACCTGACTTCCGAACGGCTGCTGGCGCGCGCGGGCCTGAACCGCTAGACCTTTCACCATGACCAAACCCGACTTCCTTGATCTCTCGCCCGAGGTCGCCGACGCCCTTGCCGGAAACCGCGCCGTCGTGGCGCTGGAAAGCACGATCATCGCGCACGGCATGCCCTATCCCCGCAATGTGGAGACGGCCCGCGCGGTCGAAGCCATCATCCGGGAGGAAGGCGCGGTCCCCGCCACCATAGCGGTGCTGGCCGGCCGGCTGACGATCGGGCTGGACGACGCGGCGCTGGAGCGGCTGGGCCAGGTGCCGGATGTGGCGAAGCTGAGCCGCCGCGACCTGCCTTCCATCCTGGCGCGCGGAGGCGACGGGGCGACGACGGTCGCCGCCACGATGATCGCCGCGCATCTGGCCGGGATCGGGATCTTCGTCACCGGCGGGATAGGCGGCGTCCATCGCGGCGCGGAGGAGAGCTTCGACATTTCCGCCGACCTTGAGGAACTGGCGCGAACCCCGGTCGCGGTGGTCTGCGCGGGCGCGAAGTCGATCCTGGACCTGCCCAAGACGCTGGAATATCTGGAAACCCGGGGCGTGCCGGTGATCGGCTACGGGACCGGCAGCTTCCCCGCCTTCTACAGCCGGTCGAGCGGCATTGAGCTAAGCCAGCGCTGCGACGACCCGAAAGAGGCGGCGGCGATCCTGCGGGCGCAGGCGGCGCTGGGCTATCCGGGCGGCGCGGTGATCGCCAACCCGATCCCCGAAGCCGACGCCCTGCCGGCGGAGAAGATGGATTCCGTGATCGGACAGGCGCTGCGGGAAGCCGACGCCCAGGGCGTCGCCGGCAAGGATGTGACGCCCTTCCTTCTGGGCCGGATCGTCGAGATCACGGGCGGCAAGAGCCTTGAGGCCAATATCGCGCTGGTGAAGCACAATGCCCGGATCGGGGCACGCATCGCAATGGCGCTGGCCGGATAGGCCGGGGCGTCAGAGGACCGGCAGCAGCCTCCTGACGATGCCGGCCGCCATCAGCCCGGCCTCGTCCAGGAAGGCGGGGAAATCCATGTGGCTGTCCTCGCCCGCCAGGTCGGAAAGGGCGCGCACGACGGTCACGGGAACACCGAACTTCTCCGCCACCTGCGCGACGGCCGCGCCCTCCATCTCGATCGCCAGCGCCCCGAACGAGGCGTGGAGGCGGGCTCGGGTGGCGGCGCAGTTGAGGAAGGCGTCGCCGGTGAGGATCGGCCCGTAAACGATGCGGGGCCGGCGCGGCGCACCGCCGACCGCCGCCGGTGACAGCGCCGGCAGTTCGACCCCCGCCAACGCCTTCTGGACTCTGGCGAGGACGGCCGCGTCGGCCGGATAGCCGTGATCCGTCGGCACGCCCGGCAGCGGCGGCCTGCCCGGCTGATAGGTCTGGATGACCCCGCCGGCGAGCGCACCGTAATCGTGCTGGACGAGGCTGGTCGCGACCACGATGTCGCCGACCGCGAGCGCGGGATCGAGGCCGCCCGCGACGCCGGAGAAGATGAGCCCCCGGCAGCCGAACCGGTCGAGCATCACCGTCGCCGCCATCGCCGCGTTGACCTTCCCGATCCCGCATTCCGCCAGCACGACGGACACGCCCTCCAGCCGGCCCGACCGCAGGACCGTACCGCCGACGGCCTTCCGTTCATCGACAACGAGATCGCGCTCGAAGTCCGCCAGTTCGGCGGGGATGGCGGTCAGGAGGCCCAGAGGCCGGGGGGCGTCGCGATGGGTCATGGCGGTCGCACTCTATGGCAAGGCGCGCGTCGATGTCGCTATCATCGGCGCCGACCATGACGCCCCCTTCCCTTCCCCCTCTTTTCACCGGCTGGTTCGCCTATCTGGGCTGGACTCCGCACGCCCACCAGATGGCGATGCTGGAAGCCGCGGAGGAAAAGCGGAACGCGCTGCTGATCGCGCCCACCGGCGGCGGCAAGACGCTGGCCGGCTTCCTGCCGACGCTGGTCGAACTGTCGGAACGGCCGCGCGACGGGCTGCATACGCTCTACATCTCCCCGCTGAAGGCGCTGGCGGTCGACATCCACCGCAATCTGGAAATGCCGATCGCGCAAATGCGGCTGGCGATCCGGCATGAGACGCGGACGGGCGACACGCCGGCCGCCAAGCGGGAGCGGCAGAGGCGGCGGCCGCCCCAGATATTGATGACGACGCCGGAAAGCCTGGCGCTGCTGCTGTCCTATCCCGACGCCGGAGACATCTTCCGCGGCCTGCGAACCGTCATCGTGGACGAGTTGCACGCGCTGGCGGGGACGAAGCGCGGCGACCTGCTGGCGCTGGGCCTGGCCCGGCTGGCGACGCTGGCCCCGGCGCACCGGAGGGTCGGCCTGTCGGCGACCGTGGCCCATCCGGACGCGCTGGTCGCCTGGCTGAGCCGCAGTGGGAGGGCCGGCGGCAGGGCCGATGGCGATGTCCGGACGGTCCTCGGACGGCAGGGTGCGAAGGCGGAGATCGACATATTGCGGACGGTGGAGCGGCTGCCCTGGTCCGGGCACATGGCGGTCCACGCGATGGGCGAGGTCTATGAGCGGATCAGGGAGGCCGGCACGACGCTGGTCTTCGTCAACACCCGCGCCCAGGCGGAGCTGGTGTTCCAGGAGCTGTGGCGGCTGAACGAGGACGGGCTGGCGATCGCCCTCCATCACGGCAGCCTCGCAGCGGAGCAGCGCCGAAAGGTCGAAGCCGCGATGGCGCAGGGCAGGCTGCGCGCCGTGGTCGCGACCTCGTCCCTGGATCTGGGCATCGACTGGGCGGCGGTGGATCTGGTGGTCCAGGTCGGCGCGCCGAAGGGGGCGAGCCGGCTGCTGCAGCGGATCGGCCGGGCCAACCATCGGCTGGACAGCCCGTCGAAGGCCCTGCTGGTGCCGGCGAACCGGTTCGAGGTGCTGGAGTGCCGGGCGGCGATGGACGCGGTGGCGGAGATGACGCTGGACGGCGACCCGCCGCCGCCCGGCGGTCTGGACGTGCTGGCGCAGCATCTGCTGGGGGTCGCCTGCTCCGGTCCGTTCCAGGCCGATGCGCTCTATCGGGAAATCACCAGCGCCGCGCCTTACGCCGATCTATCCCGGCGCGACTATGACGACGTTCTGTCCTTCGTGGCGACGGGCGGCTACGCGCTGGCGGCCTATGAGAGGTTCAGGCGGCTGACGCTGGAGGAGGACGGCTTCTACCGCCTCTCCGACAAGGGCGTGGCCCGGCAATACCGCATGAATGTCGGCACCATCGTCGAGGAGGTCATGGTCACGGTCCGCTTGCGTCGCGGTCGCGTGCTGGGCAAGGCGGAGGAGTATTTCTTCCAGGGACTTGTGCCGGGCGACACCTTCATGTTCGCAGGCGAACTGCTGCGGTTCGAGGGGCTGAAGGACACGGTCGCGGAATGCACGCGCGGCGGACAGGGGGAGCCGAAGGTGCCGGCCTATGCCGGCGGAAGGATGCCGCTGTCGACCCATCTGGCCGACCGGGTGCGGCGGAACCTGTCCGATCCCTCGCGGTGGAGCGTCCTGCCCGAAGCCGTCCATGAATGGCTGCGCCTCCAGCGCTGGCGGTCGGTGCTGCCGGGGCGCGACGATCTGCTGGTCGAGACCTTCCCGCGCGGGAACAAGCAGTTCATGGTCGCCTATTGTTTCGAGGGACGGAACGCGCACCAGACGCTGGGAATGCTGCTGACAAGGCGGATGGAGCGGGCGCGGCTGAGCCCGCTGGGCTTCGTCGCCACCGATTATGTGCTGGCGGTATGGAGCCTCCGGTCCGCCGCGGACCATCCGGACGGGCTGGCCGCCCTGTTCGACGAGGACATGCTGGGCGACGATCTGGAAGCCTGGATGGACGAAAGCTCGCTCCTGCGCCGGACCTTCCGCAACGTCGCGGTGATCGCCGGGCTGATCGAGCGGCGGGCGCCGGGGCAGGAGAAGACCGGCCGGCAGGTCACCTTCTCCTCCGATCTGATCTACGACGTGCTGCGGCGGCACGAGCCGGACCATGTGCTGCTGCGCGCGACCCGGCGCGACGCGGCGCGCGGGCTGATGGATGTGGAGCGGGTGGCGGCCCTGCTGCGCCGGGCCCGGGGAAAGCTGACGCACAAGGCGCTGGACCGCATATCCCCGCTGGCCGTGCCGATCCTGCTGGAGATCGGGCGGGAGCAGGTCCACGGCGCGGCCCGCGACGACCTGCTTGCGGAGGCGGAGGAGGAACTGGTGGCCGAAGCCATGCCCGAACTGGCGGGCCGCCGCCTGCCACAGGGAATGTTGCCTTTTTGACTCGATAGGGGGCTGGACGAGGCCCGATCGTTCCTATTATGTTCCCATCAACCCATTGATTGATGGAGGATGCCATGAAGCTCTATTGGGCGCCCCACTCGCGGTCGTTCGTGGCCTTGTGGATGCTGGAGGAAACCGGCGCGCCATACGAACGGGAGATGGTCGACATCCGCGCCGGCGCACAATCGACGCCGGAATACAAGGCGATCAACCCGATGGCCAAGGTCCCGACGCTGGTCGATGACGGCACGGCGATCTCCGAAACCGCCGCCATCTGCGCCTATCTGGCCGACCGGGCGCCGGAGGCGAAGCTGGCGCCGCCGATCGGGGATCTGGCGCGCGGCCCCTATTTCAAATGGCTGTTCTTCGGCCCTGGCTGCGTCGAGCCCGCCTATATGGAGAAGGCGACCGGCTGGCAGGTCGAAAGCGGCGCAGCCGGCTGGGGCGGCTATGACAGGGTGATCGACGTGCTGGACCAGGCGCTGGAGAAAGGTCCCTGGATTCTCGGCGACCAGTTCACCGCCGCCGACGTGGTCATCGGCTCCCAACTCGTCTACGGGGTGAGGATGTTCGGGCTGGTCGAATCGCGCCCATCCTTCGAGGCCTATCTCCAGCGATGCGAGGCGCGGCCGGCCTTCCAGCGGTGTCTTGCGATCGATGCCGAAGGGGCGAAATCCGTTTCTCCGCCGCCGGCCGCCGCGTAACCGAGGGACGATGCACCAGTCCCGCCTGATCCTGAACGGCGCGCCGCTGGCAGCCGATCTTTCCGGCGCACTCTGGTGGGAGGATCGGCGAACGCTGGTGGTCGCCGACCTGCATCTGGAGAAGGGATCGGCGTTCGCGGAACGGGGACGGATGCTGCCGCCCTACGATACGGCGGCGACCTTGAGGCGGTTGGCGGAGGTGTTGCGCCGGCTGTCGCCCCGGCTGGTCATCTGCCTGGGCGACAGCTTCCACGACCGGCGGGCCGCTGGACGCCTTTCCATGCCTGACCGGGAGCATCTGGGCCAGTTGATGAGCGGCCGGGAGTGGGTCTGGATCGCAGGCAACCATGACCCCCACCCGCCCGCCGGCTGTGGCGGCGCAACAACTGACAGCCTGACACTAGGACCGCTGATCTTCCGCCACGCGGCCGCTTCCGGGCCGGCGGCCGGTGAGGTTTCAGGGCACTACCATCCCAAGGCGGCGATCAGCATCCGCTCCCGGCGCATATCCGCGCGCTGCTTCGTCCATGACGGAAGCCGCCTGATCCTGCCGGCCTTCGGAGCCTATACGGGCGGGCTGGGCGTCCTGGATCCCGCCATCGCCCGCCTGATGGACCGCCGCTTCCATGTGACGATGCTCGGCGACCGCAAGCTCTACAGTTTTCCCAGCGACCGGCTGATCGGACGGCAAGACAAGACGCCCCTGCCGCCTCAGCCTGTTCGACGGAGCGCCTGAATCCATCTCCACCCCTTGCCGGGCAACCTTCCGAACCTACCCTGATCGGAGACCTGGGAGACGAAATGGGCAAGGACATCGCTTCACCGACGCTTGTCTGGTTCAGGCAGGATCTGCGGCTGGCCGACAATCCGGCCCTGCACGTCGCCGCCACCGATGGAGGCGGGCCGGTCATTCCGGTCTTCATCCTGGAGACCGCCGACCCATGGGAACCGGGCGGGGCGTCTCGGTGGTGGTTGCACGGCAGCCTTTCGGCGCTGTCGGCGGCGCTGAAGCGGAAGGGGTCGCGGCTGATCCTCCGACGGGGCGAAGCAGCCGTGGCGCTCGACCGATTGATCGGGGAGACGGGCGCACGCCGCGTCGTCTGGAACCGTGCCTACGAGCCGTTCGCGACCGAGAGGGATACGGCAATCAAGGCGTCGCTGAAGAAGCGCGGCGTTATGGCGGAGAGCCATAAGGCGGCGCTGCTGGCCGAACCATGGGAGATCAGGACCCGGAACGGCGATCCATACCGGGTCTTCACGCCTTTCTGGAAGGCGTTGAGGAACGCCGTCGACGTCGGCGAACCGCTGCCCGTTCCCCGCACCCTCGCCGTGCCCGTCGAATGGCCGAAGAGCGACCGACTGGAGGATTGGAAGCTGCGGCCGACGCGCCCGGACTGGGCAAGCGGATTACGGGAGACGTGGAATCCAGGGGAGGATTGGGCGCGCGAACGGCTGAAGGATTTTCTGGACGATTCCCTCACCGGCTACGGCGATGAACGGAACCGGCCGGACCTGGACGGCACGTCTGGCCTGTCGCCGCATCTGCATTGGGGCGAGATCAGCCCTAGGCAGATCTGGCGCGCCGTCGAAGGCCGCCGGAGCGACCTGGAGGGAAATGACGCGGAGAAGTTCCTGAGCGAGATCGCTTGGCGGGAATTCGCCCACCATCTGCTCTACGCCTTCCCCGACCTGCCGGAGAAGCCGCTGAACGAGCGGTTTGCCGATTTTCCGTGGGTCGAGGACGAAGACGGGCTGGAGGCGTGGAAACGCGGCCGGACCGGCTATCCCATGGTCGATGCCGGAATGCGGCAACTCTGGCACATCGGTTGGATGCACAACCGGGTCCGGATGATCGTCGGCAGCTTCCTGGTCAAGCATCTGCTGCGGCCCTGGCAGGCAGGCGAGAGATGGTTCTGGGACACGCTGGTCGATGCCGATCTGGCGAACAATTCCACCGGCTGGCAATGGATCGCCGGCTGCGGGGCGGACGCCGCGCCCTATTTCCGGGTGTTCAACCCCATCCTTCAGGGCGAAAAATTCGATCCCCTTGGCGATTATGTGAGACGTTGGGTCCCGGAACTGGCGGAACTGCCGAAGGAGTGGATTCACAAGCCATGGAAAGCGCCGCCGGAAACTCTCGACCGTGCCGGCGTCCGGCTGGGGAAAAGCTACCCTCACCCGGTGGTCGATCATGAACACGGCAGGCGACGCGCGTTGGACGCCTACGCATTCATCGGCAAGGGAGGCTCGTAGACCGGGCGCGGCGCGGCGTGGATGGCCTGCCATCGGCCGGGCGGGATGCCGTAGGCGCGCTTGAACTGGCGGGTCATGTGGCTCTGGTCGGAGAAGCCGCTTTCGGCGGCGGCGTCCGCCAGCCCGTGGCCGGCGCGGAGGCGGGACCGCACGCGGTCCAGCCGGCGCATGGTCAGGTATCGATAGGGGCTGGTGCCCAGCCGGGCACGGAAATGCCGAGCCAGCGTGAAGCGGTCCAGGCCGGTCACTTCCTCCAACTCCTCCGATGCGACGATCCGGTCGAAATGGGCGTCGAGGAAGGCGCGCGCCGTCTCCACCGCCCGGGCGGCCATCGTCATCGAGAACCCGCCGCCGCCGGCCGAGGCGTCGAGCGACAACAGCGCGTCGGCCAGCCGCGCCAGGGCGGCGTCGGCCTCCAGCGGCTCCGGCGCGCGTTCCATGTCGCCCAGAAGCGGCGTCAGCGCGGCGATCAGGCGCGGATCGGCCAGCACGGCGTCGGGCGCGAAGGGCAGGCTCCGCGCCCTGCCGTCCAGCGCGCCGGCGATCAGCCGCGGCTCTATGTAGAGCATCCGATAGTGGAACCCTGTCTCCACCCCCGCCCTGCCGTCATGCACCTCGTCGGGATGGATGATGATGGCGTTACCCGCCCGGCTGTCCGCTCGCACGCCGCGATAGTCGAAGGATTGGACGCCTTCTATCGTGTAGCCGATGGCATAGGTGTCGTGCCGGTGGGGTGCATAGGCGTGGCCGGCGAAGAAAGCCTCCATCCGTTCCAGCCCTGGCGGGGCCGGCGCATGCCTGATCCAGTCGCCGCACGATCGTTCAAGACCGGTCCGGCCGCTTTCCCGCATCCTCGACCTCATGCGCTTCGAAACCAAGATCGCCGTCGCGGTCCGCGAGGATCTCGCGACCTGGCAGAAACTGAATGTCGCCTGCTTCCTGTCCGGTGGGCTGGTGGGAGCCTATCCGGAACTGGCCGGAGAACGCTATGCCGACGCTTCGGGCCGGGAGTACGGGCCGCTGATCCGCCAGCCGGTGCTGGTCTTCGCCGCTTCGGCGGACGAACTGACGCGCACATTGCGGCGCGCCCTGGATCGCGGGCTTTCCCCTTCCCTCTATACGAGCGAGTTGTTCGCTACCGGCCATGACGAGGCCAACCGCGCGGCAGTGGCCGGAATCGCGACCGAGGCGCTTGACCTGGTCGGGATCGGGCTCCATTCCGACCGGAAGGCGGTGGACAAGGTGATGAAGGGGCTGGTCTTGCATCCCTAGCCCCCTCACCCTCCCGCTTCGCGGGTCCCTCCCTCTCCCACAAGGGGCGAGGGTAAAAGTTATCAGCCGCAGGGGGTTTCCGGCTCTTCCGTGCGGGTCCAGGTTTCCGTGCGGCCGAAGAGCGGGATGCCGACATAGCCGCGCAGATCCAGCGTGTCGGCGGATTCCAGCGTCATGCTGCCGGAATAGGTGTTGCCGCTTTCGGGGTCGTAGACTTCCCCGCTCACCCATTCGGTCGGGGATTCCTGACTGAAGCCTTGGAGGATGACGAGGTTGCAGAGCGGCCGGTCTTGAAGCGCCTCATCCTCGTTGTGCCGGTCCTCCGTCAGGCCGCCGGGACGCAGCGTCACCAGCTTGCCGCAGACCGAACCGCCGCAGGGTTCGATCTGCACGATCACGCCCTCGGTTCCCGTCGCCCAGTAGCCGGCGATGCCGGAATCCTGCGCTGCGGCCGCAAAGGACATGGTTGCGAGGAGGGCGAAGGCGGCCGGGCCGATGAGCCCGGAACCGCCGGAGGCGCGTCGGCGCAGCGATTCCTTCATGGAAAAAGGATGACGGAGCGGTGGAGGCTGTCAAGCATCCGCAAGAAAGCGACTGCGCCTGGTCAGGAGCCTATTCGGCGGCGACCAAGGGCACCTGGGCGCAGGCCTCGCGATGTTCGCGGACCATGTCGCGGACCTGGGAAACACACTTGCCGCATTGGGGGGCGCAGCCGAGACGGGCGTATACCTTGCCGGCGGAAACCTCACCCTCGCCCATCACGGTGCGAATCTGCCGGTCGGTCAGGGCGTTGCAGATGCAGATATACATTCGGCGGCGGCTCCAGGAAGTCGCCGATGAGATATCGCGAATGAGAATGATTGTCAATCACGCGTCCGCATCCGAAACGATCGCCTACTCGATCTCCGCTCCGGCTTCGATCCAGGCGCCGAGGATCGCGCGCTCCTCCGGCGTCATGCCCGTCACGTTGCCCAGCGGCATGGCGTCGGTCGCGACGCTCAAGCTGTGGATGGCGCGGGCGTGGCTCGCGATCTGCTCCGCCGTGTCGAAGGCCATCCCCTTGGGCGCCATGTCGATGCCCTCCCAGGTCGGATCGGCGGAATGGCAGGCGACGCAGCGCTGGTCGATGATCCTGGCCACCCGGTCGAACGGGACGACCGGCGCGGCCTCCGCCGATCCGGCCGCCAATCCAGCTGGTGGCGCAGGCGGGCGTGGGCTGCTGAGGAAGGCGAGCGCGATCATCGCCGCGGCCGCCGTGGGCAGCATCCAGAGATGCAGGCGGCCCTTGTTCTTCAGATTGAAGAAATGTCGGACGAAGACCCCCACCGCCGCGATCGCCGCCAGCACCAGCCAGTTTGACGCGCCGGAGAAGGCGACGGGATAGTGGTTGGAGATCATGGTGAAGAGCACGGGCAGCGTGAGGTAATTGTTGTGTAGCGAACGCTGCTTGCCCCGCCTGCCTTGGGCGGGGTCCGGTTCCTCCCCCGCCAGCAGCGATGCGACCGAGAGCTTCTGATTCGGGATGATGACCAGGAAGACATTGCCGGCCATGATCGTGCCGATCATCGCCCCGACCATGATGAAGGCGGCCCGGCCGCTGAAGATCTGGGAGAACCCCCAGGCCGCGAACAGCATCCAGAGCGAGACCAGGGCGGCCAGCACGAGGTCGCTCTTCCCTTCCAGCAGGCGGCAGAGCGTGTCGTAGACGATCCAGCCGACCGCCAGCGCGATCATCGCGATGGCGACCCCCTCCGCCGGGGACAGGACCGAATCGGGCTTGAGCAGATAGGTCGAGGCGCCGAGGAAATAGACCAGCGCCAGCAGGCACATCCCGCTGATCCAGGTGGTGTAGGCCTCCCATTTGAACCAGTGGAGGGTGGGCGGCAGCCGGTCGGGCGCGACCATGTATTTCTCAAGCTGGTAGAAGCCGCCGCCATGGACCATCCACAACTCCCCGGCGACGCCCTTGCGCGCGGTTTCCGGCGGGCGGAGATGGCTGTCCATCCAGTTGAACAGGAAGGACGAGCCGATCCAGGCGATGCCGACCGTGATATGGATCCACCGCACCGTCAGGTTGAGCCAGTCCGATCCCAGAATATCCATGGCCGCCCGTTTCCCTTGCCGTCGCGCGCCGGCGGAGGGTAGCACTTCACCTCACGAGTTCGATGGTTTTCACCAACGGCAAAAGGGCCAGAAGCCGATGACGACGACGCCCGACCCCGCCCGCGCCGCCCATTGGGCCATGGCCCTGACGGAAATGCCGAGCGTCACCGGCAGCGAGGACGAGGCCGCCTTCGCGATGAAGCTGGCCGCGATGCTGCGCGCCAGCCCGGCCTTCGCGGACGCGCCGGATTCGGTCTGGACGATCCGGGCGGAGGGGCGCGAGGGCCGGGCCTGCGTCGCCGGGCTGGTGCGCGGGACAGGCCGGCGCACGGTGGTGCTGACCGGCCATTTCGATACGGTGCAGACTGGCGATTACGGCCCGTTGCAGCCGCTGGCCATCGCGCCCGAGGCGCTGAAGGCGGCGCTTCTGGAGCATCTGGACCCGGTGGCGGGGTCGGAGGCGGAGAAACTGGCCCACGCCGATCTTTCCGGGCCGGATTTCCTGCCGGGACGCGGGCTCCTGGACATGAAGAGCGGGCTGGCCGCCGGTCTGGCGGTCGCGGAGGCCTTCGCCGCCAACCCGGAACGGGAGGGCAATCTGCTGTTCCTGGCGGTCCCGGACGAAGAGGTGAATTCCGCCGGGGCGCGGGCGGCGGCGCGCGCGCTATCCGGCATCGCTGAAAGGCTGGGGCTGGAGCTGGAGGCGGCGATCAATCTGGACGCCATCGCCGACAATGGCGACGGGTCCTACGGCCGGGCGGTGGCGCTGGGGACCGTGGGGAAGCTGCTGCCCAGCGCCTTCGTGGTCGGCCGGGCCGTCCACGCCTCCTACGCCGTGCGCGGGGTGAACGCCGCCGCGCTGGCGGGCGCGATCGCGGCGGCGGTCGAATGGTCGCCCGACCTGACGGAGGAGACGGAGGGCGAGGTCGGCTCCGCCCCCACCCTGCTGGGCCTGCGCGACTCCAAGACCGCCTACGACGTCACCACGCCGGAATCGGTCTGGATGTTCTGGAACATCGCCACCCACCGGCGCGGACCGGAGGCGGTGCTAGAAACCCTCGACCGCCTTGTCCGGGAGGCGACCGGGCCGCTGCTGGCGACGCTGCGGGAGCGGCGGCTTCCGGGGGACGACGACGCCCCGCCACCGCCGGCCGAGGCGGCGGTCCTGACCTATGAGGCGCTGAGGGCGGAGACGAAGGCCCGGATACCCGACCTGGACGAGCGGCTGGCGGTGTTCGCGGGGACGGTCGCGGCGGAGGGGCTGGACCTGCCGGAGCAGTGCCGGCGGATCACGGAGTATCTATGGGGCCTTTCCGGCCGGGCGGGACCGGCCGTGGTGCTGGGCTTCGCCTCCATGCCATATCTGCCGACGCTGCTGGATGGAGAGCCGCGCGCCCGCCGGCTGCGGGCGGCGGTGGAGGAAGCGGCGCGGACGGTCGGGGACCGGCACGGCGCGCCGATCGCCGTGCGCAGCTATTTTCCCGGCATCTCAGACATGAGCTTCCTGGGCGATGGCGACGAGGCGTCGGTCCCCGCCGTGGCGGCGAACACGCCGGCCTGGGGTGCCGGCATCTCCTGGCCGGAAGGCCCCGCGCTGGCGGGCGTGCCGATCGTCAATGCCGGACCGTGGGGCCGGGACTACCACACCAGGCTGGAACGGCTGCACACGCCCTATGCGTTCCGTGTGTTGCCGGAACTGCTGGCCGATATCTGCCGACGGGTTCTGGAAGAGGCCTGACCCCGAATAGTCACCCCCTCATGGTGAGCCTGTCGAACCATGCGTGCCCACACCTTTCGACAAGCTCAAGGTAAGGTTTCTCTTCAGGAAACCGTCATGCTGGGCTTGATACGGCGTCAATGGGCGGCCGGGCGACGCCCGGTCCTTCACCGTCGGTGAAGCGGAACCGACCCATGGATTCCTGTGTGTTGGATGGTTGCTATGATGGGAGCGGGAAGGAGGCCGTTGGATTCGAGGTCGCCCGATCGGTAGACCGTATGCTGGCCTGGCCCCTTCCCGCTCGTCTTGCAC
>NZ_JBDOQU010000016.1:0-119109 GCF_039839375.1 Inquilinus sp. CAU 1745 | reverse complement strand
GGTGCAAGACGAGCGGGAAGGGGCCAGGCCAGCATACGGTCTACCGATCGGGCGACCTCGAATCCAACGGCCTCCTTCCCGCTCCCATCATAGCAACCATCCAACACACAGGAATCCATGGGCCCTCGTCGCTTCGCCGGCGGTGAAGAACCGGGCGCGGTCTCGCCCGCCATCGACACCCGTATGGATGCTGGATCGGGGTCCAGCATGACCAGCAAGGAAAAGAAGGTCGGCATCCGCCCTTCTTCCCGCCCTTTCAACCTCTTACGCGAAACTGTTGCCGATACGACACAATGTGGAGGCTTTGTGTCATTCGCGCCACTTTCGTCGTTGTCACCCCGCTCCGCACCGCGTATACGCTTCAAATGCGATTGGCGCATGGGGTCATCCGATAAGGATGTTGCGTCGACTGCATTTGACCAATCACGGCCCACCCGGCCGTTTCAGGAGGTTGAAGGTATGAAGAAGGTTCTTTTGGGGACGAGCGCCATCGTCGGTTTCGGCCTGCTGGCCAGCCCGGCGTTCGCGCAGCTCGAGCTCGCCATCACCGGCTCGACCCAGTTCGAGTTCGGTTATGTGGACGAGGACGAAGACGGCGGCGCGGAGCGTGATCACGACTTCCGCCAGGACGGCGTGATCCAGTTCAACGCCGACGGCGTGGCCGACAACGGCCTTGAGTACGGCGCCGAGATCGAAATGGACGACATTTCCGCTGGCGGTTCCGGCGGCGATGGCGACGACATCGAGATCGACGAGCAGTATCTCTACATCGGCGGTGGTTTCGGCCAGATCCGCCTCGGCGACAAGGAAGGCCCGGTCGCCAACTTCATGGTCGCCGCCCCGACCGTCGCTTCCGGCGGTTACGACGGCAACTACAGCGCCTACACGGTCGGCAGCGCCGGTTCGTACCTGTATGACGCCGATGACGGGCTCAACAGCGACTCGACCAAGATCCACTACCTGACCCCGAACTTCGGCGGCTTCCAGGCCGGCATCAGCTATGCCCCGACCCCGACCGGCGAAGGCAAGGACGGCATCGGCGATCGTAGCAACGAGCTCGGCGACGCCATCGAGATCGGCGGCGCGTACAATGGCGATTTCGGCGGCTTTGACCTGACCCTCGGCGCTGGCTATGTGACGGCTTCGGGTGACGCAGGTGACGACTATAATGGCTACGACGCCGGTGTGAGTGTCGGCTTCGGCGGCTTCACCTTCGGCGTTGGTTATGTCGCGCTGACCGATACGCCGGCCACCGTGGACAACGGCCTGGACTCTACTGATCCTCTGTTCGCGTCGACTGGGCTCGACGAGCAGGAGACCTGGCAGGTCGGTGCGGCCTACACGACCGGCCCGTGGACCGTCGGCGCCAGCGCCGCGTTCGACGAGCGTGACTTCGAGGACGGCAGCGACGCCGGCACCGACATCTACACCGTCGGCGCCGAATACGCCCTGGCCCCGGGCCTGACGGTCTACAGCGACGTGTCCTTCGTGGACGCGGAAGCTACGCCGTATGAGGCCGACAACGAGGCGACCGTGTTCATCATCGGCACCTCGGTGGCCTTCTAAGACTAAGGCCTAAGTTCCCCGTTTCGGCGGGTAAGGAGAGGATGGCGCTTGCGCCATCCTCTTTTTTTTGCTTGATCGTCATCCCATGATGAAAGCTCGCCTCTCTATCGTCCTCGCCGTCTCCCTGCTCGCGCTCGCGGCGTGCGGCGGCACGAACGAGCCGCTCGACATCCCGACCGGCGACCATTACGACCGCCAGATGGCGCGGCTCCATGACGGACAGTCGATCCTGGGCGAGGACGGGCTGACTTTGTTCGGCGGCGATGGCGACGAAGAGCAGCAGCCGGGCTCCGGCATCGGCGTCAACAGCTTCCTGTGGCGCGCCTCGCTGGACACCGTATCCTTCATGCCGGTCACATCGGCCGACCCGTTCGGCGGCGTCATCCTGACCGACTGGTACACCGCGCCCGAGACGCCGAACGAGCGGTTCAAGGTCAATATCTACATCCTGGGCCGGCAGCTCCGTTCCGATGGCGTGCGAGTCTCCATCTTCCGCCAGTCCCGCGACGCGACCGGCGGCTGGGTCGACGCGCCCGTGGACGCGGAGACCGAGCGCGCGTTCGAGAACACGATCCTCAGCCGCGCGCGTGAGTTCCGCGTCGCCTCCGGCGCGGCCTCCTGAGGACGAAAGCCCACAAAAGCCGACATTTGCCTACGCGGGGAGATTTTCGCTTTCCCTCAAGGCGGGCTTGTCGGAAGCATCCGGCCCGCATCCTTCGACAGGCTCAGGATGAGGCGCAATTGTCGTCATGCCGGACTTGATCCGGCATCCATGGGGAGTTGAGGCCGTCGGGACGCCGGTCGGTTCGTCGCCGCCGGTGAAGTCGCGCGGACCTATGGATTCCAGCCTTCGCTGGAATGACCAGAAAAGGAAAACGTCATGCTGGACTTGATCCAGCATCCATACGGCATTGATAACGCCACGGACGGCACCCGGTTCTTCGCCGCTAGCGAAGCGGCGCCGGCCCATGGATTCCAGCTTTCGCTGGAATGACTGGAAAAGGGCTGGAATGACGGGTGGGACGGCCGAAGTTGAATGATTTCAACGGGCAATCTGGTATGTTCGGGCCGGACTTAGAGGGACCAGGGCGGCGATAGAGATGGCGCGGTATAATTTCCGGGAAACGGAAGCGAAATGGCAGGCGGAATGGGCCCGGCGCGGCAGCTTCACCGCGACGGAGGATCCCGGCCGGCCGAAATACTACGTGCTGGAGATGTTTCCCTACCCGTCGGGACGGCTGCATGTCGGCCATGTCCGGAACTACGCCATCGGCGACGTGGTCGCCCGCTACCGCCGGGCCAAGGGCTTCAACGTCCTGCATCCGATGGGATGGGACGCCTTCGGCCTGCCGGCGGAGAACGCGGCGATCGCCAACAAGGTCCATCCGGCCGACTGGACGTTCGAGAACATCCGCGTGATGCGGGAGCAGTTGAAGCTGATCGGCCTGTCCTACGATTGGGACCGGGAGGTCGCCACCTGCACGCCGGACTATTACCGCCATGAACAGAGGATGTTCCTGGACTTCCTGAAGGCGGGGTTGGCCTATCGGAAGGAATCCTGGGTCAATTGGGACCCGGTTGAGAACACCGTGCTGGCCAACGAGCAGGTGATCGAGGGCCGAGGCTGGCGGTCGGGCGCGCTGGTGGAGAAGCGGCAGCTCACCCAATGGTTCCTGCGAATCACCGAATATGCCGATGAGTTGATCGACGCGCTGAAGGGGCTGGACCGATGGCCCGAGCGGGTGCGCCTGATGCAGGAGAACTGGATCGGCCGGTCGGTCGGCGCGACCGTACGCTTTCCCTTCGAGGGGCGTGCTGATTCGCTGGAAGTCTTCACCACCCGACCCGATACGCTGTTCGGCGCCAGCTTCTGCGCCATTTCGCCCGATCATCCGCTGGCGGACGAGGCCGGGGCCGGCAACGCCGAGCTTGCGGAGTTCATCGCCGAATGCCGGCGGATGGGCACCAGCGAGGAGGCGATCGAGACGGCGGAGAAGCGCGGCATGGATACCGGCCTCCGGGTCGTCCACCCGTTGGACCCGTCCATCGTGCTACCGGTCTATGTCGCCAACTTCGTGCTGATGGATTACGGCACCGGCGCTATCTTCGGCTGCCCGGCGCATGACCAGCGGGACCTGGATTTCGCCCGCAAGTACGGGCTGGCGGTGAAGCCCGTCCTGTGGCCGGAAGGCTCAGGCGTGCTGACGGATGAGGCCTACGCCGGCTTGCCGGAGAGCGAGCGCGCCGCCTTTGACCGTGCCCCGGAGCAGGATGGGCGGCTGCATGTCTCCGTTACCGCGTACTCCGATACGGACGGCGGCACGTACGGCTACGATCTGGGCAGCCTGACCGACGGGAGAAGCCTCAGCGTCTCGAAAGCCAAGGACATCGCCATCGCAGCCGTCGAGGAACGCGGCGCGGGCGAGGCGACCGTACGCTACCGGCTGCGCGATTGGGGCGTCTCCCGCCAGCGCTATTGGGGCTGTCCGATCCCGATCATCCATTGCGACTCCTGCGGGATGGTCCCGGTGCCGGAAGACCAGCTTCCGGTGGAACTGCCGCGCGACGTCTCCTTCGACCGTCCCGGCAATCCGCTGGACCATCACCCGACCTGGAAGCATGTCGCCTGCCCGACCTGCGGCGGGAAGGCGACGCGCGAGACGGACACGTTCGATACCTTCTTCGAATCCTCCTGGTATTTCGCGCGCTTCTGCTCGCCCCATGCCGAGGAAGGGCTGGACGGGGCGGCCGTGGATTACTGGATGCCGGTCGACCAGTATATCGGCGGCATCGAGCATGCGGTCCTGCACCTGCTCTATTCCCGCTTCTTCACCCGCGCGCTCAGGCATTGCGGCTATCTGGGCGTCGACGAGCCCTTCGCCGGACTGATGACCCAGGGCATGGTCGTCCACGAGACCTACCGCGCGCCGGACGGGACCTGGCTCTATCCGGAAGAAGTGGAGTTGCAGGGCGACGCCGCCGTCCGCCTGTCCGACGGCGCGGCCGTTGAGCGCGGCCGGCTGGAGAAGATGAGCAAGTCCAAGAAGAATGTCGTCGGGCTTGAGCATGTGGTGGAATCGTACGGCGCCGACACGGCCCGGCTGCTGCTGCTGTCCGACAGCCCGCCGGAGCGGGACCTGGAATGGACCGATGCCGGCATCGAGGGCGCCTGGCGCTACGCCAACCGCCTGTGGCGGCTGGTCGATGACGGGCTGGCGGCCCTTCCCCCCGCCGGCGCGCCGAAGCCGGATCGCTTCTCCCAGCCCGCGCAGGCGCTGCGGTCGAAGGTGCACAAGACCATCCAGGGCGTCGATGAGGATCTGGAGAATTTCCGGCTCAACCGAGCGGTCGCCCGCATCCGGGAGCTGACCAACGCGATCGGCGAATTCACGCCCGCCGGAGACGGCGACGGCTGGGCCTATCGGGAAGCGCTGGAGGCTTCGGTATTGCTGATCGGCCCGATCATGCCCCATCTGGCCGAGGAGCTGTGGCAGGCGCTGGGTCATGCCGCGCCGGTGTCGGAAAGCCCGTGGCCTGCCTTCGACCCGGCGCTGACCGTGGACGACACCGTGACGGTCGCCATCCAGGTGAACGGCAAGCTGCGGACCACGCTGGCGCTGCCGAGGGATGTCGCCCGCGATATCGCGGAACGAACAGCGCTGGACGATCCGTCGGTCCAGCGCGCGCTGGACGGGTCGACCGTCCGGAAGGTCATCGTCGTGCCGAACAGGGTGGTGAATCTTGTTGTCTGACCTGCTGCGCCCGCTGGCGATCCTCTTCTGCCTGGTGGAACTGGCCGGCTGCGGCTACCAGCCGCTCTACGCCGAAACCCAGTCGGGCGTCGCGGTCAGCGAGGAGCTGGCCGCCGTGAAGGTGGAGATCATCCCCGATCGGCGCGGCCAGATCCTGCGCAACTACCTTCTCCAGAGCCTGAACCCGTCCGGGCAGCCCGATTCGCCGGAATACAGCCTGCGCGTCAATGTCAGCGAGGCGCGGCAGGATCTCGGCATCCAGGACGACGCCACTCGGACCCGGTCCAACCTGCGGGTGACGGCGACCTACACGCTGAACACGGTCGCCGGCGAGCGCGTGACATCCGGCTCTATCACCTCGATCACCAGCTACAACGTGCTGGACGACGAGTTTGCGACGCTGAGCGCCGAACGGTCGGCCCGCGAGCGCGCCCTTCGTCAGTTGAGCGAGGACATCCGCACGCGCCTGGCGCTTCATTTCACCCGAGAGACGTAGGGACCGGACTGGTGAAGATCTCGGCCTCGAAGGTCGACGCCTTCGTCGCCCGTCCGGCGGCCGGAATCCGCGCCATCCTCATCTACGGCCCCGACAGCGGCACGGCGCGGGAACGCGCCCAGGTCCTTGTCGCCGGCGTGCTGGGCGGAGAGGACGACCCCTTCCGTCTGTCGGAGTTGACGGGCCCGGAGATCATGAAGGACCCCGTCCGGCTGGTGGATGAGGCGACAGCGCGTTCCCTCACCGGCGGGCGGCGTGCCGTCAGGGTGCGCGATACAACCGATGGCGCGGCCGCCGCGATGCGCCTGGTGCTGGACAGCCCGGATTCCGACACGCTGATCGTCCTGGAGGCCGGCGATCTCGGCAAAAGCTCGGCCCTGCGGAAGCTCGCCGAGCAGAGCGACCGTATGGCGGCCCTGCCGTGCTACCTGCCGGAAGGCGGAGATATCGGCCTGATTGCCCGAACGGTCGCGCGGGAGGCGGGGCTGACGCTGGAAAATGGGGCGGAGGATGCCCTTATGTCCCTGCTGCCGCCCGACCGGCAGCTCGCCCGGCGGGAGATCGAGAAGCTGGCGCTTTACGTCCAGCCCGAAACGACCATCACCGCCCAGCATGTGGCGGCCTGCCTGGGCGATGCGTCCTCCAGGACGATGGATGATCTGGTTCTGGCGATGGCCGACGGCGACCGGGCGGGGGTCGACGGGGCGGTGCAGCGTCTGCTGGCGGAAGGTGAATCGCCGATCAGCCTGCTGAGGGCGGCCCAGCGTCATTTCGGACGGCTTCACGCCGCCGCCGGCGCGGTCAAATCCGGCCAGACGGCCGACCAGGCGATGGCGGGGCTGCGTCCGCCGGTCTTCTTCAAGGTGCAGCCGCGCTTCCGCTCCCAACTCCGCCGCTGGGCTCCGGAGCGCCTGGGCGACGCGCTACGGCGTCTGATCGATACCGAAATGGACTGTAAGAGAACCGGAATGCCGGCGGAAATCCTTTGCGCCCGGGCATTCCTGCAGATATCGAGCCTGGCAGGGCGGTAGATTTGTTCTGAAATCAGAACTATTCCTAAACCCGTCATGCTGGACTTGATCCCATAGGCGCTAACTTTGGTCGTAATTTTCCCCTCTCCTGCTTGCGGGAGAGGGAGGGGCCCACCGCGAAGCAGTGGGAGGGTGAGGGTGGCTCTGATGCTCACTGCCCCAAAGTTAGCGCCTATGGGACTTGATCCAGCATCCATACGGTGTCGATGGAAGCCAGGATCGCGCCTTTTCCTTTGCCGTCAGTGAAGCGGCGAGAGCCTATGGATTCCAGCCTCCGCTGGAATGACATTCCCCCTACCCCGGCGCGCCGCGGCTGCCGTGGCTCAGGCGGTGGAGGACGTCGTCGAGTTGCTCCAGTGTGCGGTAGTGGATCGAGAGCGAGCCGGCCTGGCTGCCGCCATCTTCCGTCTGGATCGAGACGCGCAGGCCGAGAAGATTGGACATCTCCTGCTCCAGGGCGACGATATCGGCGTGTTTTTCCGCCTCCCCCGTCTCCAGCGCCTTTCGGGGGACTGGAGGGGCCGAACTTTTTGCGCTGCCGGAGCCGGAGCGCGCTTTGGGCGCGGCGCCGTCGCGGGCGAGAGCCTCGGTCTGCCGGACATTGAGCCCGCGGCTCACGACCTCCCGCGCCGCGGCGTCCGGATCGGGACAGGCCAGGAGCGCGCGGGCATGGCCGGCGGTGAGCTGGCCTTCATGAAGAAGCCCGCGCACCCGCTCGGGAAGGTCCAGCAGCCTTAGCGTATTGGCGATATGGCTCCGGCTCTTGCCCACCGCCTTGGCCAGATCGTCCTGGGTGTAGCTGAATTCCTGGATCAGCCGGCGATAGCCTTCGGCCTCCTCCAGCGGCGTCAGGTCGGACCGCTGGACGTTCTCCACGATCGCGATCTGGAGGGCTTCGAGATCCGACAGCTCGCGGACGATGACCGGAACGTCGTGAAGCTGCGCTTTCTGGGCCGCCCGCCAGCGGCGTTCGCCGGCGATGATCTCATAGCGTGAATCGTCCCCGGCGATCGGCCGCACCAGAATCGGCTGGAGAACCCCCTGCTCTCGAACCGAATCGACCAGATTCTGAAGCGCCTCCTCATCGAACCGGCGGCGCGGCTGATGCGGGTTGGGGACAAGATGCTCTATCGGGACGGTGCGCGTCTGCCGCAGGCGGTCGAGCGGGCCATAGCCGTCGCCCTCCTCCCCGAACAGCGCATCGAGTCCCCGGCCCAGATTGGTGCGGCGGCGTCCCTGATCCTCGCCGGTCACGCCGACAGCCTCCGTTCGCGCCGGAGAACCTCGCTCGCCAGATGAACATAGGCCTGGGAGCCCGAACATTGCAGATCGTAGAGCAGCACCGGCTTGCCGTGCGACGGCGCCTCGCTGACCCGGACGTTCCTGGGAATCACCGTCTCATAGACCTTGGTTCCGAAATGGCTGCGGACATCCTGGGCGACGAGGTCGGAAAGGTTGTTCCGCTTGTCGAACATCGTCAGGACAACGCCCTGGACATCGAGATTGTTGTTAAAGGCCCGACGCACCCGCTCCACCGTGCGGAGAAGGTGGCTCAGCCCTTCGAGGGCGTAGAATTCGCATTGCAGCGGCACCAGGACCGAATCGGCCGCCACCAGCGCGTTCAAGGTGAGAAGCCCCAGCGCCGGCGGACAATCGATCAGCACATAGTCGAAACCGGACGGCGTCTGGCGCAGCGCCTCGCGAAGCCGGTATTCCCGCCGCTCCGCATTCACCAGCTCTATCTCCGCGCCGGACAAATCCACCGAGGAGGGGATGAGGCTGAGTCCGGGAACCGACGAGGCCGTAGCGTCGGTTCGGACGTCGATTTCCCCGAAGACGAGCTGGTAGGAGCCTTTTCCACGCTGCGCCCTCGGGACGCCGAGCCCCGTGCTGGCGTTGCCCTGGGGATCGAGATCGATGATCAGGACCCGCTTGCCGCAGGCGGCGAGTGCGGTGCCCAGATTGATGGCGGTGGTCGTCTTGCCGACGCCGCCCTTCTGGTTCGCGATCGCGATCACGCGGGTATCGTTCTTGATCAGGAACCGGGCGGCGGAAGGAATGGTAGGCGTAGCGGTGTCAGGCACGGCACAGCCCCTTGATGCGCAGAATGGTTGCGGAAGCGTCCGTGGCGCTGGGTACGGACTCTATATCCATCATCGTATCTTTAGTGGCGAGGGTCAATTCCTTCGCTACATCTTGTCCCTTTGGGAAGAGGCATATCCCGTTGGGGGCGAGCAGCCGGTGGGCCATTACCAGGAGCTTGTTCAACGGGGCCAACGCCCGGGCCGTCACGACATCGGCCTGGAGCGGCGGAGCCGCTTCGATGCGCATGGAGTGGAGCGTGACGGGAGCGTCTGTTTCACGTGAAACTTCCCGCAGGAAGGCTCCCTTGCGCCCGTCGCTTTCGATCAAATGCACTTCGGGAAAGCCCATGATCGCCAGCACCAGCCCCGGGAAGCCCGCGCCGCTACCCATGTCGGCGAGACGCTTTGCGTTGTCCGGGATGAGGGGAAGGAGCTGGGCGGAATCCAGCATATGACGACGCCAGAGGTCGGCCACCGTGGACGGGCCCACCAGATTGATCTTTGGCTGCCATTTCCGAAGCAGGCTGGCGTAGATCTCCAGTCGCTCCAGCGTTTCACGTGAAACGTCCGTCAGGCGGCGGAATCCCTCGGCATCAAGAAGGTCAGGCGCTGAGTCGGTCATCCCGCCGCTTCACATGTTTCAGAAGGGCGATTAGGGCAGCGGGAGTCACACCGGGCAGACGCGCTGCCGCGCCAAGCGTATGGGGGCGACTGGCCTCAAGCTTCTGCCGAACCTCGTTGGACAGGCTGCCGACGGCGGCGTAATCCAGGCTATCGGGAATCAAGAGCGATTCATCCTTGCGGAAGGCGTCGATATCCCTCTGCTGCCGATCCAGATAGCCGGAATAGCGGGCCTCGATTTCCGTCTGCTCGGCAATCTCCGGTTCGAACGCCGCCAACTCCCGCCAAACCGCGGCCAGGCGAGGGACGGTCACATCCGGCAGCCGCAGGAGGTCAAGGCCGGTTCGCCGCTGCCCGTCCTGGTTCACCGCCAGCCCTCGCCGTTCCGCCTCGGCGGGGGTGAGGCTGACGGAGGCGAGCAGGGACCGCATCCGCGACAGCGCGTCCCGCTTTAGGGAGAAGCGCGCCCATCTTTCGTCCCCGATGCAGCCGATCTCCCGCCCCCGCGCGGTGAGGCGTTGATCGGCATTGTCCGCGCGCAGCACCAACCGGTACTCGGCGCGTGACGTGAACATGCGGTAGGGCTCCAGCGCTCCCCGCGAAATCAGATCATCGATCATGACGCCGGCATAGGCTTCCGATCGATCCAGCGTGAAGGTCCGGCTCTGACCCTCCGCCAGCAGGGCCGCATTCAACCCGGCGACAACGCCCTGGGCGGCCGCTTCCTCATAGCCGGTCGTGCCGTTGATCTGCCCGGCGAGAAACAGGCCGGGGAGTCGCCGCGTCTGCAATGTCGGTCCCAGCTCACGCGGGTCGATATAGTCATATTCGATCGCATAGCCGGGCCGGATCATCTCCACCTCTTCCAGCCCCTCGATCGCGCGGACCAGCCGAAGCTGCACGTCGCGGGGAAGGGAGGTCGAAATTCCGTTGGGATAGACGGTCGGATCGTCCAGCCCCTCGGGCTCCAGGAAGATCTGATGGCGCGACTTGTCCGCGAACCGGACGATCTTGTCCTCGATGGAGGGGCAGTAGCGCGGGCCGATGCTTTCGATCTGGCCGGAATAGATCGGCGACCGATGAAGATTCTCGCGGATGATGTCGTGGACCGCCGGCGTCGTATAGGCGATGCCGCATTCGATCTGCGGCGTGGCGATGCGGTCGGTCATGGTGGAGAAGGGCTGGGGAGGATCATCCCCCGGCTGGCTCTCCAGCCGATCCCACGCGATCGTCCTTCCGTCGAGGCGGGGCGGCGTGCCGGTCTTGAGCCGGCCCATCGCAAAGCCGGCGCTGCGGAGGGTGCGCGACAGGCCGATCGACGGGGCCTCGCCCACGCGGCCCGCCGGAATTCTCTCCTCGCCCAGATGGATCAACCCACCCAGGAAGGTGCCGGTGGTCAGCACCACCGCGCTGGACCGGATGATCTCCGAATTTTCCAGGATCACGCCGGCGGCGGCGCCATTCTCCGACCGATGGATGTCCTCCACGGCGCCATCGAGGATGTCGAGATTCCGTTGCTCGCGCAGAAGGCGCTGCATGGCCTGCCGGTACAGCTTCCGGTCCGCCTGGGCGCGGGGGCCGCGCACGGCGGGGCCCTTGCTCCGGTTCAGCACTCTAAACTGGATGCCGGCGGCGTCGATCGCCCGAGCCATCAGCCCGTCGAGCGCATCGATCTCCCGCACCAGATGGCCCTTACCCAGCCCGCCGATGGCAGGGTTGCATGACATCTCACCGATCGTGTCGATGCGATGGGTCACCAGAAGGGTGGCCGCACCAAGCCGCGCCGATGCGGCCGCAGCCTCGCATCCGGCATGGCCGCCGCCCACGATGATGACGTCATAGCTCTTCATGGCGCGGAATTTAGGAGCGTCAGCCCGTCAAGTCAAAGCGGCCCGTCACGTTTCACGTGAAACATCGCTCATTTTCCGATGCAGAAATCACGGAAGATCACGTCCAGCAGATCCTCGACATCAACCTTGCCGGTGATGCGGCCCAGCGCGCGGGTCGCCAGCCTCACATCTTCCGCGCTCAACTCCGGCAGCGCCGCCTCAAGCGCGCGGGCGAGGTGGGAGCGGCAATCCTCCAGCGCCTCCCGATGGCGGGCGCGGGTGAGGGCGATATCCGGTCCGCCGATAGCGGCCGCAACCTTCTTCTCCAACAAAGCCAGCAGTTCCGGCAATCCGTCGCCGGTCCGCACGGATACCGCCAACGCGCCCGAAAGGGGCGCTTCGTAATCCGGCAGCAGATCCGTCTTGTTGAAGACGATGATGGCGCCGTCGCCGGCCAGATCGCCAATGGAGCGGGGGAGGCTCTCCCGCGCGTCGACCAGGATGAGCTTGAGGTCCGCCGCTTCGGCGCGGTGCAGGGCTCGTCGCACCCCCTCATCCTCGATCGCGTCCGATGTCTCCCGCAGCCCGGCGGTGTCCGCCAGGATCACCGGATAGCCGCCGAGGTCGAGATGAACCTCGATCACGTCCCGCGTCGTTCCCGCGACCTCCGACACGATGGCGACATCCCGTTGCGCCAGCACGTTGAGCAGGCTCGACTTACCGGCATTGGGCGGCCCCACTATGGCGATCTGCACTCCCGATCTCAGCCGCTCTCCCCGGCGGTTGTCGGCGAGATGGGCCTCGATCGCCGACAGCAACTCCACGATCTTCGGGCGGACCTGATCGGCGACGTCCTCGGGAAGATCCTCGTCCGGGAAATCCAGGTCGGCCTCCAGATGGGCCAGCACCCGGATCAGCCCCCGCCGCCAGCCCTCATAGAGACGGCCCAGCGCCCCGCCCATCTGGTCCAGGGCCTGGCGGCGCTGCGCCTGCGTCTCCGCATCGATCAGATCCGCCAGCCCCTCGGCCTCGGTCAGGTCCATCTTGCCGTTTGCGAAGGCGCGACGGGTGAATTCCCCGGGCTCAGCGACCCGCAGACGGGGGAACGACGAGAGCGCCTCCAGCACGCCATCCACGACGGCGCGTCCGCCATGCAGGTGAAGCTCCGCCGCGTCCTCTCCGGTGAAGCTTCCGGGGGCCGGGAACCAGAGCGTCAGCGCCTTGTCCAGCAGCTCTCCCGTCCGCGGGTGGCGGAGAGCGCCCAGTGTCGCGACCCGCGGACGCGGCCTCCTCCCGGCGACGAGACCGTCGAGAGCGACACCGGCATCAGGACCGGAGACGCGGATGATCGCGACCCCGCCCCGGCCCGGCGGGGTGGAGACCGCATAGATCGTGTCGGCCATACCCAGGCCGACCGCTAGCTCTTGTCCGAACCGGAGGACTTGCCGGCGGAGGCCTGACCCCAGAATGCCTTCTGAAGCTGCTCCCAGTTCTGCAGACCGGCCGGCAGCCAGGTCTTCATCAGCGAATCGGCGTCCATGGCGGAGAGGTTCTCCCGCATCTTGTCCGTCAGCTCCGCCATCATGGCGTCCTGCATCGGCTTCACGTCGGGAAGCCCCAGAAAGGCGCGCGCCTCTTCCGGCGTGCAATCGATATCGATGGTGACTTTCACTGTCGTTCTCCCGCCGGTTGTCGAAGGTTGGCCAAGGGTCTCGTCGAAAGGGGGTTGGGCTGATCCGCCCGCAGGGCCACACTATAGAGGAGTCCGAAGAGCCGGAAGTCGCCAGACCATGAATGCTTCGACCAACGCCGCCGTGAACGCCCTTGCCGGCGAGACGAGCCCCTATCTTCTCCAGCACGCCGACAATCCGGTCGATTGGCGGCCCTGGAACGCCGAGGCACTGGAAGAGGCGGCCCGCTCGAACAAGCCGATATTGCTGTCGATCGGATATGCCGCCTGTCACTGGTGCCATGTCATGGCCCATGAAAGCTTCAGCGATCCTGAGATCGCGCGGCTGATGAACGAGCGCTTCGTCAACATCAAGGTCGACCGGGAGGAGCGTCCGGACCTGGACCATATCTACCAGGCGGCGCTGGCGATGCTGGGACAGCAGGGCGGCTGGCCGCTGACCATGTTCCTGACTCCAAAGGGCGAGCCCTTCTGGGGCGGCACCTATTTCCCGCCAACCGGGCGCTGGGGTCGGCCGGGATTCCCCGACGTTCTGAAACTGATTTCCTCGACCTACGCCGACGATGCCGACGCCGTTTCGCAGAATGTGAAGGCGCTCCAGGCGGGGCTGGAGAAGCTGAACGTCAACCAGGGCGGCGACCGGCCGTCACGGGAGATCGTCGAACGCTGCGCCGCGCGATTCCTGGAGGAGATCGACACTCTCCATGGCGGCATCGGCCAGGCCCCGAAATTCCCCCATACCGAAATCCTGCGCCTGCTCTGGCAGACCGGCCTGCGGACGGAAAACGCCGGCATGAAGGAGGCGGTCGTGCTGTCGCTGACTGCCATGTGCCAGGGCGGGATCTACGACCATCTGGGGGGCGGCTTCTCGCGCTACGCCACAGATCGCGAGTGGCTGGTCCCCCATTTCGAGAAGATGCTCTACGACAACGCGCTGCTGGTGGATCTGATGGTCCAGGTCTGGCGGCGCACACGGCTGCCGCTGCTGGAGGCCCGCATCCGGGAAACCGCGGCATGGCTGATCGAGGAGATGTCGGCCGAAGGCGGCGCGTTCGCCGCTTCCTTCGATGCCGACAGCGAGGGGGAGGAAGGGCGCTTCTATGTCTGGCGGGCGGAAGAGGTGGAGTCCGTGCTGGGGCAGGACGCGCCTCTGTTCGCCGAATATTACGATGTGACCGAGGAAGGCAACTGGGAAGGCTGGACGATCCTCAACCGCCGCCGCGCGCCCGCGTCGACTGACGATCGGGCCGAGGCGCTGCTCGCCAACTGCCGGCGACGGCTCAAGAAGACACGCGACCGGCGGGTATGGCCGGCGCGGGACGACAAGGTGCTGGCGGACTGGAATGGCCTTGCGATCGCCACGCTGGCCCGCGCCGGCCGGACGCTCGGGGAGAGGCTCTGGATAGAGCGCGCCGCGAGAGCCTTTGCCTTCGTCAAGGAGGCCATGTCGGAAGACGGACGTCTCCGCCACTCCTTCAGGGCCGGCCGGGCGGCTCATACGGGACAGTTGGAGGACTACGCCAACATGGCCGATGCGGCCCTTGCCCTGCATGAGGCGACAGGCGAGAAGGCCTATCGCGACGATGCCGCCCGATGGGTCGAAATCCTGGACCGATGGTTCTGGGACTCCGCGAATGGCGGCTATTTCCAGACGGCCGCGGATGCCGATCCGCTGATCGTCCGGCCGAAGACCGCCCATGACGGCGCGGTTCCCTCCGGCAACGGTACGATGATCGGCGTGCTGGCCCGCCTGGCGCTGCTGACCGGCGATACCGCCTATGCCGATCGCGCCGAGGCGCTGGCCGCCGCCTTTGGCGGAGAGATTGAGCGCAACGTCTTCCCGCTGGCGTCGTTCCTGGCCAATCTCGCCTGGCTGGACGATCCTCTCCAGATCGTCATTGTCGGCGAATCTGAGGATCTTCATCGCATGGCGCTCGATCTAGCACCACCGGCGAGTGTGATCGTCACGCCGAAGCCGGACGAGCCGCTGCCGGCGGGACATCCGGCGGCCGGAAAGCGGATGGTCGAGGGGCGGCCGACGGTCTATGTCTGCCGCGGAATGACCTGCTCGCCGCCGACGACCGAGGCGGCCGGGCTGGAAAGCCTCCTGACGGAGATGCCGCATTGACGAGCCGCACGCTGAAGGCGCCCATCGGCCTGCTTACGGTGACGGAGCGCGACGGCGCGCTGGTCGCGATCGATTGGGGCATCGAGGCCGAGCACCAGGATCGCCGATCGCCGCTGCTGGACGAGACCGAGCGGCAGATCGCGGCCTATTTCGACGGGAAGCTGAAGCGGTTCGACCTGCCGGTGGCGCCGGCGGGATCGGCCTTCCAGCGCCGCGTCTGGGATATGATCGCGGAAATCCCGTTCGGAGAGAGAGCGAGCTACGGTGGAATCGCCCGGGGGCTGGAAACCGCGCCCCGCGCCGTCGGCGTCGCCTGCGGCCGGAACCAGCTGGCGCTGGTGGTGCCCTGCCACCGTGTGGTCGGCGCGGGCGGCCTGATCGGCGGGTGGTCGGGGTTCGGCGGGCTCGACACCAAGAAATGGCTTCTGGCCCATGAAGGCCAGCCGGTCGCCTGAACATTCCCAGCCCAGCAACAGGAGAGGAACCAGATGACCAAGGTAATGATCGATGCCGCCGATGGCGGACAGTTCTCCGCCTACCTGGCCGCGCCGGAAGGCGATGAAGGGCCGGGCGTCGTCGTGATCCAGGAGATCTTCGGCGTCAACAAGGTGATGCGCGATACCTGCGACGCCCTGGCGAAGCAAGGCTATTTCGCCATCTGTCCCGACCTGTTCTGGCGGCAGGAGCCGGGCGTGGACATCACCGACCAGAGCAAGGAGGAATGGGACAAGGCGTTCTCGCTGATGCAGGGGTTCGATATCGACAAGGGCGTCCAGGACCTTGCGGTGACGCTCGCCCATCTGCGGGAGAATCCGGGCTGCAACGGCAGGGTCGGTGCGGTGGGCTTCTGCCTGGGCGGGCGGCTCGCCTATCTGATGGCGACGCGGACGGATGTCGATTGCTCCGTCGGCTATTACGGCGTCTCGCTGGAAACGATGCTGGACGAAGCCGGCAACATCCGGAAGCCGCTGATGCTCCATGTCGCGGAGAAGGACAAGTTCTCCTCGCCGGAGGCCCGGGCCAGGATCGAGGCCGCGCTGGGCGACCTGCCGAAAGTGACGCTTCATTCCTATCCCGGAATGGACCATGCTTTCGCCCGCGTCGGCGGCGAGCATTATGACGCCGAGGCGGCCGAGCTTGCCAACCGGCGCACGGCGGAATTCTTCAAGTCGAACCTGCAATAGAACGGAATTAACAGGACATGGTCCACGCGATCCGCATCCATCAGACCGGCGGTCCGGAACAGCTTCACTGGGACGAGGTCGATCCAGGTTCTCCCGGGCCGGGACAGGCGAGGGTCCGGCACGGCGCCGTCGGCGTCAACTATATCGACACCTACCACCGGACGGGCCTCTACCCGCTGCCGCTGCCTGCGGGCATCGGCATGGAGGGCGCGGGCGTGGTGACCGAGGTGGGGCCGGATGTGCCGGATCTCAAGGCGGGTGATCGCGTCGCTTACGCCGGCGGCCCGCCGGGTTCCTATGCGGAGGAACGGGTGATGCCGGCCGACCGGCTGGTGAAGCTGCCGGACGGCATCAACGATAAGCAGGCCGCAGGCATGATGCTGCGCGGCATGACGGTGCAGTACCTGCTGGAATCGACCTTCCCCGTCAAACGGGGTCAGACCATCCTGGTCCATGCTGCGGCCGGCGGCGTCGGGCTGATCCTCTGCCAATGGGCGAAGCATATCGGCGCGACGGTGATCGGCACCGTTGGGTCGGAGGAAAAGGCGAAACTGGCGCGGGCCAATGGCTGCGACCATCCAATCCTCTACAAGACCGATGATTTCACGAAGGCGGTCAAGGACATCACCGGCGGCGAGGGCGTGCCGGTGGTCTATGACGGCGTCGGCAAGGATACCTTCTCAGGCTCGCTCGACTGCCTGTCGCCGCGCGGCATGATGGTGCTGTTCGGCGCGGCGTCCGGCCCCGTCCCACCCTTCGACCTCAGCCTGCTCGCCAGCAAGGGCTCTCTCTTCATCACCCGCCCGACCCTGTTCACCTATACGGCGAAGCGGCCGGACCTGCTGGCCAGCGCGGAGAGCCTGTTCAAAGTGGTGACCGGCGGGGCGGTGAAGATCGATATCGGCCAGGAGTTCCCGCTGAAGGACGCGGCGGAGGCGCATCGAGCGCTGGAAGGCCGACGGACGACAGGATCGACGATCCTGATCCCGTAACGAAAAGGCCCCGGTTCGTCTGAGCCGGGGCCTCAAGTTCCGCACCTATTGGTTCATGCTGTCGAAGAAGTCCGAATTGGTCTTCGTGTGCTTCAGCTTGTCCAGCAGGAAGTCCATGGCGTCGGTGGTGCCCATGGGCATCAGGATGCGGCGCAGGACCCACATCTTGCTCAGCACGCCGCGATCGACCAGCAGCTCTTCCTTCCGGGTGCCGGACTTGCCGATGTCGATGGCCGGGAAGGTCCGGCGGTCGGCGATCTTGCGGTCGAGGATCAGCTCGGAATTGCCGGTGCCCTTGAACTCCTCGAAGATCACCTCATCCATGCGGCTGCCGGTGTCGATCAACGCCGTGGCGATGATGGTCAGGCTGCCGCCTTCCTCGATGTTCCGGGCCGCGCCGAAGAAGCGCTTCGGCCGCTGCAGGGCGTTGGCGTCGACGCCGCCGGTCAGCACCTTGCCGGAGGACGGGACGACGGTGTTGTAGGCGCGGGCGAGGCGGGTGATCGAATCCAGCAGGATCACCACGTCCTTCTTGTGCTCGACCAGGCGCTTGGCCTTCTCGATCACCATTTCCGCCACCTGGACGTGACGGACAGCCGGCTCGTCGAAGGTCGAGGATATGACCTCGCCCTTCACCGACCGGTCCATGTCGGTCACTTCCTCCGGCCGCTCGTCGATCAGAAGGACGATCAGATAGGCTTCGGGGTGGTTGGTGGAGATCGAGTTGGCGATGTTCTGCAACATCACCGTCTTGCCGGTGCGGGGCGGCGCGACGATCAGCGCGCGCTGGCCCTTGCCGATCGGCGATACCAGATCGATGATCCGGGAGGTGAAGTTCTTCTTGGTCGGATCCTCGACCTCCATCGCCAGCCGCTCGTCGGGGTAGAGCGGCGTCAGATTGTCGAAATTGATCCGATGGCGGACCCGGTCGGGATCCTCGAAATTGATCGTGTTGACCTTGGTCAGGGCGAAATAGCGCTCGCCATCCTTCGGCGCCCTGATCTGGCCTTCGACCGTGTCGCCTGTCCGCAGGCCGAACCGCCGCACCTGGTTCGGCGATACATAGATGTCGTCCGGCCCCGGCAAATAATTCGCTTCGGGAGACCGAAGGAAACCAAATCCATCCGGCAGAACCTCAAGAACGCCAGATCCGAAGATCGCGACGTCGTTATCGGCCAACTGCTTCAGGATCGCGAACATCATATCCTGCTTTCGCAGGTTACTGGCGTTCTCGATCTCCAATTCTTCGGCATACGCCAGCAAATCGGCTGGCGATTTGTTCTTAAGCTCTTGCAGATGCATTAGGGGGTCCCGATGCCGGGTTCGTTGGCGCCCGTGAAGGCATGGCAGGTTGGGGAAAGGGGTCGGTAGCGGCTGCCCGCGGTGGTTGAAACGCCGCGAGTCGTTGGGATCGAAGCCAGCGACCGACCATCAAGACTTGCAGATGGTTACCGAAACGGCCTTGGCAAGTCAATCTATCCCGATCCTCCCATTTCACCTGTTGGTAACCGGGTGTGGGGGAAACTCCCGGTCCATGATGAAATCCTACGTCGTCCCCTGTTCCTCCCGCTTCCGCGACGCCGTGACCGACCTGGCGCGCCGGCGGGGCGCCACCCTGTCCGGGCTCGCGCGGGAGGCCATCTGCCTCGGCGTCGACCGGGCCGAGCGACTGGCCGATCCCGGCGATGCGGAGCGCGGCGACCGTGAGGAGATACGGCTGCGCCGCGGCCCCCGTCGGGGCCGGACGATGCGCCGCAAGCCGCGCCTCCAGCTCCGGCTGCCGGACGGGCTTTCATCGCCGGCGATCCGCCGGCTGCTCGCCCTGCGCCTGGCCGTGGAGGAGCGCGACCCGCTGGCGGCGCTTGAGGAAGCGGTGGCCGAGGCGCGGGCGGAAGCGGCCGATCTGCGCCGGGACCGGGCGGTTCTGGCGTTCGACCTCCTGCCCGGCGGCGTCAGAACCGCGCGGGACGCGCTCTACGTTCTGGGATTCCCGCCTTCCGCAAAGCCGGATCGTCCCGCCCAGAAAACGCGGTTCCGGGCCTTGTCGCTGATTTTCCATCCCGACCGGCCCGGCGGCGACGCGGCGCGGATGGCGCAACTCAACGAAGCGATCGCGCTGCTCGGCCGGGCAGCGCCGTGACGTCCGCGCTCAGAACGGGCGGACGATCACCATGATGACGATGACGACCATCAGAAGGGCCGGAACCTCGTTGACGATCCTGTAAAATCGTTCCGATCGCGTGTTCTTTCCGGCCTCGAAATCCTTGCGGCGCGCGGAAAGAAAGCCGTGGATGCCGCTCAATACAAGGACACAGGCCAGCTTCACATGCAGCCATCCCTGCTCCAGAAGGGCGGTGTTCATCACGATCATCGCGATGCCGAGGATCCATGTCGCCGCCATGGCCGGATTGATGATCGCGCGAAGCAACCTGCGTTCCATCACGACGAACTTGCCGGCGGCCTCGGAGTCCGGCGCGACCTGACAGTGATAGACGAAGAGCCGGGGCAGGTAGAGCATGCCGGCCATCCAGGCGATCACGGAGATGACGTGGAAAGCCTTGACCCAACTGTAGAGATCACCCGCCATGACTGCGACTCCCTGTCCCGCCGGATTTTACAGCGCCGCATCGTCCCGGGGCCGATCCGCGCTATATAGGCGGCAAGTCATAACCGAAATTGCCCCCTGAACGCCATGTCCTCCCTTGCCGCACCGCCAGAAAATTCCCGGCCCGCCGACCACCCGCGGATCGCGCCGGACGGAACCGGCGTCCTGCTGGTCAATCTGGGAACGCCCGACGGCACCTCCTATTGGCCGATGCGCCGCTATCTGAAGGAATTCCTCAGCGATCGCCGCGTCATAGAGATGAATCCGATCCTGTGGAAAGTTATCCTCAACGGCCTGGTCCTGACGACCAGGCCGTCGCGCAGCGGCAAGGCCTATGAGGCCATCTGGAACCGGGAGCAAAACGAATCCCCGCTCCTGACCGTGACCAGAAGCCAAGGCGAAGCGCTCAGCGAAAGGCTGGAAGGCGAGGTCAGAGTGGACTGGGCGATGCGCTATGGCGCGCCGTCGATCGAGGAGCGGCTGAAGGCGCTGATCGAAGCCGGTTGCCGCCGGATCCTCCTCTTCGCGCTCTACCCGCAATACAGCGCCGCCACCACGGCCACCGTCCACGACAAGGCGTTCGACGCGCTGAAGAAGATGCGCTGGCAGCCGGCGATCCGGACCGTGGGGTCCTATCACGACGATCCGGCCTATATCGACGCCCTGGCGCGATCGGTGGAAACCCATCTCGCCGGGCTGGACTGGGAGCCGGAAGTGGTGCTGGCGTCCTTCCACGGCCTGCCGAAGGATTACCTCCTGAGAGGCGATCCCTACCATTGCCAATGCGCGAAGACCGCGCGCCTGCTGCGCGAAAGGCTGGGTTGGGACGAAAGGCGCCTGCAACTCACCTTCCAGTCGCGCTTCGGCCGTCAGGAATGGTTGAAACCCTACACCGACGAGACACTGAAGCGCCTGGCCGAAAGCGGCGTGCGGCGGGTCGCCCTCGTCATGCCGGGATTCGTCGCCGACTGCGTGGAGACGCTGGAGGAGATCGGCATCGCCGGCCGGGAACTGTTCCTGGAAGCCGGCGGCGAACGCTTCGCCCGGATACCGTGCCTGAACGACAGTCCCGACGGAATGGACGCCATCGAACGGGTCGTCCGCCGGGAGCTTTCCGGCTGGATCGGCTGAGCTAGGCCGGGTTCGCGCCCCGGATCAGGTCGGCCAGCAGCCCGACATGCTCCGGCGGGGTGTGCTGAAGCACGCCATGGCCAAGATTGAAGATGTGGGGTCCGCCGGACAGCCCCTCGATGATGGCTTTCGCCTCCGCCTCAAGAGCTTCGCCGCCGGCCATCAGCATCACGGGGTCGAGATTGCCCTGAACCGGCATCCGCGATTGCAGGCGGTCGACGGCCCAACCCAGCGGGACGGAGGTGTCCAGCCCGATGGCCGTCACCTCCGTCTCCGTCGCATAACGTTCGTAAAGCGCGCCTGCTCCCTTCGGAAACCCGATGATGGGGACCGTCACGCCCCGCTGGCGGAGCCCCCGGACGATTCGCCGCGTCGGCGCGATCGACCAGCGGGCGAAGGCGGATTCGGGCAGGACGCCCGCCCAGCTATCGAAAAGCTGCAGCGCCTCCGCCCCCGCCTCGACCTGGGCCGCTAGGTAGCCGACAGTCGCCGTCACCAGAAGGTCGATCAGCGCCCCGAAGCCCACGGGATCCTGATAGGCGAAGCGTTTGACGGCGGCGAAATCCCGGCTGCCTCCCCCTTCCACCATATAGCTGGCGACGGTCCAGGGCGCGCCGGCGAAGCCGATCAGCGCGACCTCGTCGGGAAGGGCCGCCCGGACCCGCCTCACCGTTTCATAGACCGGCGCCAGCACCTCGTGCAGCCGGTCGTCCTTCAGCCGTGACACATCGCCAGCGCTCGTCACCGCGTCCAGTTTCGGGCCTTCGCCCTCGACATAGCGGAGCGGCTGGCCCAGCGCATGGGGCACGACCAGGATGTCGGAGAAGAGGATGGCCGCATCCATGCCGAAGCGCCGGATCGGCTGCAACGTCACCTCCGCCGCGAGAGCCGGGTTGTAACAGAGATCGAGGAAGCTTCCCGCCTCCGCCCTGACCGCCCGGTATTCCGGAAGATAGCGGCCGGCCTGCCGCATCAGCCAGAAGGGGGGGCTGGGAAGGCGTTCGCCATTGAGGGCGCGGAGGAAGGGTTTGGAGGTCATTCGAACGGTGTCCGGGTCTTCGCGATCGGCGGCCAAGGGGTACGACACTCCTCCTTCACATTAAAGAGGAATAGGGTTGTGGTAGTGGTGGATGGCTGTGAAACCCGGGGATCACCGGAAGCCGCCGGATTGTCCACACACTTATCCTCGACCGGTGGATTGTTTGGCCACCTCTGTGGATAACCCCGTGGATTGCGAGCAAAAGCGGTAGGCGGAAGGACCTGAATCGCCGGGAAAAGGTATCGCGTCCGAACGTCACTCCCGCTGTGGCGGGCCAAGCAGCGATCTTTGTCCACGGGTGGAAGATGAAGTCCGCGCTTTCCGTCCCAGCGGGGATCGTTGGCGACCGGCCGGCCCGGGCGGCGGAGTTGCCCACATTTTTGGACAGACTTTCCCCAGAGCGCTGGTAAAACTTGGCTCCATGATCGAATCCAAGAACTTTCATCTCCATCTCGTTTCCGACTCCACCGGCGAAACGATCCAGAGCGTCGCGCGCGCCTGCGTTGCCCAGTTCGAGGGCGTGGAGCCCGTGGAGCATTTCTGGAACCTGGTGCGAACCGATCGGCAGCTCGATCTGGTGCTGGAGGATGTGCAGCGGAATCGCGGGATTGTCGTCTATACGCTGGTCGACGACCATCTGAGGCAACGGCTCCAGGATATCTGCCTGCAGCACGACGTGCCCTGCGTCTCGGTCCTCGACCCCGTCATGGTCGCCTTCGCCCGCCATTTGAACATGCAGAGCCAGAGCCGGCCAGGCCGCCAACATATGCTGAACGCGGCCTATTTCAGCCGGATGGAGGCGATGGATTTCGCGCTGGGCCACGATGACGGCCAATCGACGGAGGAGTTGCACCGGGCCGACGTGATCCTGGTCGGCGTCAGCCGGACTTCCAAGACGCCGACCTGCCTCTATCTCGCCAACCGGGGGGTGAGGGCCGCCAACGTGCCGTTCGTGCCGGGCGTCCCGCTGCCGACGGAGTTGGACCAGCTTGCCCAGCCGCTGATCGTCGGGCTGACCAAGGATCCCGACCGGCTGATCCAGATCCGGCGGAACCGGATGAAGATGCTGAACCAGGGCGGCACCACCAACTATATCGACCCGGAGGTCGTGCGGGCGGAGGTCATGGAGGCGCGGCGGTACTTCAACCGGCGCGGCTGGCCGATCATCGACGTGACGCGCCGGGCGATCGAGGAGACGGCGGCGGAGATCTTCACCCTCATGTCCCGCCGCCGCCCGCCCGGCGCGCCGCCGGTGGAAATAGCTCCATGACGGGGCTTGTCCTGGCGTCCGGCAGCCGCGTACGTCTCTCGCTTTTGAAGGAGGCGGGCGTCGCCGTGACGGTCGATCCCGCCGCGATCGACGAGGACGAGGTGAAGGCCGCCTTCCGCGCCGACGGGGCGGGCGCGGAGGATGTCGCCGAGGCGCTGGCCGAGATGAAGGCCCGGCTGGTCAGCCGCCGGCATCCGGGCCGGCTCGTCATCGGCTGCGACCAAATGCTGGACTGCAACGGCGTCTGGTTCGACAAGCCGCCGGACATCGACCATGCCAGGGCGCAGCTTGCCGCCCTGCGCGGCCGGTCCCACCGCCTGGTCTCCTCCGCCGTGGCGGTAAAGGACGGCGAGCGGCTGTGGCACCATACCGACCGGGCGACGCTCGCCATGCGGCCCTTCAGCGACGGCTTTCTCGATTCCTACCTGGCGCGCGTCGGCGGGGCGGCGCTGACATCGGTCGGGGGCTACCAACTCGAAGGGCTGGGCGCGCAGCTCTTCAGCCGCATCGACGGCGACTATTTCACGATCCTTGGCATGCCGCTGCTGCCGATCCTGGATTATCTGCGCGTACAGGGGCTTCTGGACATATGAGGCGTCCCACCGGCAAGTCCGCGCTGGCGGGGGTGATGGGATGGCCTGTTTCCCATTCCAGATCGCCCGTATTGCACACGCACTGGCTGGACCGGTACGGGGTGGACGGCGCGTACGTGCCTCTCCTGGTCGCGCCTGACAGGCTGGAGGACGCGCTGCGGGGACTTCCGGCGCTGGGCTTCCGGGGCTGCAATGTGACCCTGCCGCACAAGGAGGCGGCGCTGACGCTGGTCGATGGCGTCACCGGCCGGGCGCGGCGGATCGGCGCGATCAATACGGTGACGGTCCGGGAGGATGGCGGGCTGGAAGGCGACAATACCGACGGGTTCGGCTTCCTGGAAAGCCTCCGCCCCGCCGGCATTGATATCGCTCGCGGTCCAGCCGTCGTGGTCGGGGCCGGGGGCGCGGCGCGGTCGATCCTGGTGGCGCTTCTGGACGAGGGCTGTCCGGAGATCCGGCTGGTCAACCGGTCGTTCGACCGCGCCCGCTCTTTGGCCCACGCGCTGGACGGTCCCGTGACGGCGCTGCCCTGGGTGGAGCGGACAGAGGCGCTGGCCGGCACCGGCCTGCTGGTCAACACCACCTCCCAGGGCATGGTCGGGCAGCCGCCCCTCGATCTCGCGCTGGATTTGCTGCCGACGGACGCGCTGGTGACGGACATCGTCTACACGCCGCTGGAGACGCCGTTGCTGGCAGCGGCGCGGGGGCGGGGCAATCCGGCGACGGATGGGCTCGGCATGCTGCTCCATCAGGCGCGGCCGGGATTCCGGGCCTGGTTCGGCATCGATCCCACCGTCGACGCCGCCCTGCGCGCCGCCGTGCTGGCGGCGTGACCCGAAGAATGGTCATCATCGGCCTGACCGGCTCCATCGGCATGGGCAAGACGACGGCCGCGCGCATGCTGCGGCGGATGGGGGTGCCCGTCCATGATTCCGACCGGGCGGTCCGGACCCTGCTGGAGCGGGACCGGGAGGTGATCTCCGCCGTGGCGGCCTTGTTTCCCGACGCGGTGCGAGACAGCGTCGTCGATCGCGCAGCGCTGGGCCGGAAAGTCTTCGCCGATCCCGAGGCGCTGGAACGGCTGGAAGCCATCCTCCATCCCAGGGTCCGGGCGCGGTCGGATGAGTTTCTGCGCCGCGCCGCCCTCGCCGGCGCGCCGGTGGCGGTGCTGGACGTGCCGCTGCTGCTGGAAACCGGCGGCGACCGCCGGTGCGGCCTCGTCGCCGTCGTCAGCGCCCCGGCTTTCGTTCAGCGGCAGCGCGTTCTGGGCCGCCCGGGCATGACGGCGGAGCTTTTGGCCGCTATCCTGGACCGGCAGATGCCGGATCGGGAAAAGCGCCGCCGCGCCGATATCGTGGTTCCGACCGGCCTCGGCCGCGCCGTGACCTGGCGGGCATTGCGGCGGATGGTGGATTCCGCGCGGAAAACGGACGAACGGGGACGATGAGAGAGATATCGCTGGATACCGAGACGACCGGCCTCAGCCCCGAAGAGGGCCACCGGATCGTCGAGATCGGCTGCGTGGAGCTGTTCAACCACATTCCCACCGGCCGGACCTTCCACCGGTACGTCAACCCCGAGCGCGACATGCCGGCGGAGGCGTTCGCGGTTCACGGGCTGTCGGACGAGTTCCTGGCGGACAAGCCGCTCTTCGCCCAGATCGCGGGGGAGTTCCTGGATTTCATCGGGGACAGCCGGCTGGTGATCCACAATGCCGAATTCGACATGCGGTTCATCAATGCGGAGTTCAGGCGGCTGGGCCTGGCGATGCTGCCCAAGGCGCGGTCCTTCGACACCGTCGCGCTCAGCCGCCGCCGCTTTCCCGGCGCGCAGGCCAGCCTGGACGCGCTCTGCCGGCGCTACGGCATCGACAATTCCAACCGGATCCTGCACGGGGCCCTGCTGGACGCGGAGCTGCTGTCGGAGGTCTATCTGGAGCTGATGGGCGGCCGCCAGCCGGGCCTGACGCTGGGCGGCGCGATCTATGAGGAGACGGAGGTCACGGTGGTCGCCGTCTCGCGGCCCCGGCGGGAGCCGCGACCCCATGCGCCGACAGCCGACGAGCTGAAGGCGCATGAGGCGTTCCTGGCGCGCCTCAAGAATCCGCTATGGCTGGCCCAGGGTAACAACGCAGCCGACAAGGCGCGGCTGGAGGCCTGACGCTCAGTTCACCGGGGCGTTGGCCGGCGGCGCGGCCGCCTGACCCTGCTGCTTGGCCTTCAGGGCCTGGAGCTGGCGGCGGAAGAGATCGGCGAAATCGATCGGCTGGACCAGCATCGGCGGGAACCCGCCATTGCGCGTCGCCTCGGCGATGACCGAGCGGGCGAACGGGAACAAGAGGCGCGGCACCTCGATCAGCAGCAGCGGCGCGGTGTGCTCCTTCGCCACGTTGGCGAGCGTGACGATGCCGCCATAGGACAGCTCCACGATGAAGGCCTGACGGTCGCCGGCCTTCGCGTCGCCCTTGATGTTCAGCACCACCTCATAGGTGGTGTCGGAGATCTGGTTGGTCCGGACATCGACATTGACCGCCACCTGCGGGGAGGTCTGGCCGCCCATCAGGCTCTGCGGCGCGTTCGGGTTCTCGAACGACAGATCCTTGACGTACTGCGCGGAGATCTGGATCGGCACAGCGCCCGATTTCGGGGCCGCCGCGCCTGCGGGCGGCTGTGCGCCATTGTCGGTCTTGGGGGTTTCGTCGGTCATGGGCGGGCTCCTGAGGCACTGGAAAAAGAAGGCGCTTGGCTAGCACGGATCGGAGGACGGCGACAACCGCGGGTCCCGGCTGGTTCTAGGGGCGGCTGTCGGGCCGCCAGCGGGATTCCTTCGCCGGCGGCAGGTCGCCATCGGAATCGTCCACCTCCTGATAGTCGCCATCGATCACATCGGGACGGCCGGGGGATCGCGGGGGGCCGCCGGGCGTCACGATCGTCATCCTGCCGTGCTTCCGGAAATAGCGTATCACCGCCGCCCCCGCCCAATGGCGAACCGGGGGGATCATGAGAAGGAAGCCGATCGCGTCGGTGATGAAGCCCGGCGTCAGCAGGAAGGCGCCGGCGAAGAACAGGCAGACGCCGTCCACCAGCTCCCGGACCGGCGCCTCGTTGCGGTTGAGGCTCGCCTGGGCGTCGCGCACGGTCTTCAGCCCCTGCCGCCTGAGCAGCCAGAGGCCCAGCACGGCGCTGAGCACGATGCAGAGAAGGGTGGGGCCAAGGCCGATGAGCCCGCCCACCTGGATGAAGACCGCGATCTCCGCGATCGGGACGAGGATCAGCGCGAGCAGCACCAAAGCCATGAGTTTTCCTTGCCGTTTCAGGCTTGACGGCCTATCTGTCACGATAGAACGCCGTCGGTAACGATACAGAAGGCGGCGCCGAGCGAAGAGGGCGGCCGCGCCATCGCTGTCACGTAGTGTGTCGGCCCTCCGAGGTCCAGGAAAACCCTAATTGCGCCAGGCGGCGCTTGAGCGACTCATGGGCGACGGCTTGTACTTCATCGATATCCTTCTCCTCGCGATGATCGCGGCTTTCCTGATTTTCCGGCTGAGGAGCGTCCTGGGCCGGCGGACGGGGAATGAGCAGCAGCGACCGAACCCCTATTCCTCCCGTCGCGACGCGGAAGGGTCGGGCAACGACAATGTCGTGAACCTGCCGGAGCGCAACGGCCCGCCGCCCCCGCCGGACCCGGCGACCGCCGGTCAGGACCACGGCCTGACCCAGGTGAAGATCGCCGATCCCAGCTTCGACCCGCGCAGCTTCGTGGGCGGCGCGCAGGCGGCGTTCGGGATGGTCGTGGAAGCGTTCGCCCAGGGCGACACGGCGTCGCTGCGGCCGCTGCTGAGCGACGATCTCTACGACGAATTCTCCAGCGCCATCCGCACCCGGATCGCGGAGGAGGAGAAGCTGGAAACCACGATCGAGCAGATCAAGAGCGCCGAGGTCGTGGACGGCCGCGTCGAAGGCAGGACCGCCTTCGTCACCGTCCGGTTCGTCTCCAGCCAGGTCAACGTCACGCGCGACGCCGATGGCGCGGTGGTCGACGGCGATCCGGAACGGGTTCTGGATGTGACGGACATCTGGACCTTCGCCCGCAACACGCGCTCCTCCGATCCGAACTGGACGCTGGTGGAGACGGGCACGCCGGGCGAGCCCTGATCCGCTTCCGGTCCGGCCCCTCCCCTTGCCAGCATTGGTAATACCAGCCATTCTGATGCTCGGATTCCAGGGGCTTCGGGATGTGTCCCGCCGTCCCGAAAGCAGCGGGATATCAACGCCATGACGGAAGTCCCCGCCCGCGATGGCGCGCCGCCTCGCGTCGGGCTGTTCGTGACCTGCCTCGTCGATCTCTTCCGGCCGACCGTCGGCTTCTCCGCGCTGAAGCTGCTGGAGGATGCCGGCTGCGTCGTTGAGGTTCCGCAGGCCCAGACCTGCTGCGGCCAGCCCGCCTACAACAGCGGCGACCGGGCCGACACCGTCGCCATCGCCCGGAACGTCGTCGAAGCCTTCGAAGGCGTCGATTATGTCGTCGCGCCCTCGGGCTCCTGCGCCGGGATGATCCGCAAACATTATCCCGATCTGCTGGCGGACGATCCGCGCTGGGCCGCCCGCGCCGGGGACCTCGCCGGCCGGACCCATGAGCTGATCTCCTTCCTGGCCGACGTGATGGGGGTGCGGCGCGTCGACGCGCCCGGCTTCGACCGGACGGTGACTTATCACGACAGCTGCTCCGGCCTGCGGGAACTGGGGGTGAAGGCCCAGCCCCGCGCGCTTCTCAAGAGCGTGGAAGGCGTCCGGCTCAAGGAACTGCCGGGCGCGGAAACGTGCTGCGGGTTCGGCGGGACCTTCTGCGTGAAATATCCGGAGATTTCCAACCGCATGGTCGCCGACAAGGCGCAGGCGATCGCCGACACCGGCGCCGATGCGCTGCTGGCGGGCGATCTGGGCTGCCTGATGAACATGGCGGGCAAGCTGAAGCGGTTGGAGTCGGAGGTCGAGGTCCGGCACGTCGCCGAGGTGCTGGCCGGGCTGACGGACGGGCCGGCGATCGGCGTCGGGGAGCCGCGCTGATGCAGCCCACCAGCCACGCCTTCAAGGAGAACGCCCGTTCGGCGCTGGGCGACGCGCAGCTCCGCAAGGCGCTGGGCAGCATGAAGGCGGGATTCCAGGACAAGCGCGCCCAGACCATCGGCAAGCTGCCGGAATGGGAAAGGCTGCGCGACGAGGGCAAGCGCATCAAGGACGACGTGCTGCGAAACCTCGATACCTATCTGGAGGCGTTCGAGGGCAAGGTCGTCGCCAATGGCGGCCACGTCCATTGGGCCCGCACGGCGGCCGAGGCGCGGGAGGCCGTCCACGATATCTGCCGCCGCGCCGGCGCCCGGACGGTGACCAAGGGCAAATCCATGGTCACCGAGGAAATCGGCCTCAACGACTATCTGGAGGCCAAGGGGCTGACGCCGATCGAGACGGATCTGGGTGAATACATCATCCAGCTCCGCAAGGAATTGCCCAGCCACATCATCGCGCCGGCCATCCATCTGACCAAGGAACAGGTGGCGGAGAGCTTCTTTCAGCACCATGAAGGATTCGATCCCGCCCGTTCGCTGGAGGAACCGCGCGCCCTGACGGACGAGGCGCGCGCCGTCCTGCGGCAGAAATTCCTTTCCGCCGATGTCGGCATCACGGGCGCCAATTTCCTGGTAGCGGAGACGGGGTCGACCGTCATCGTGACCAACGAAGGCAATGGCGACCTGACGCAGAACCTGCCGAAGATCCATGTCGTCGTCACGTCGCTGGAGAAGATCGTGCCGACGCTGGAGGATGCGTCGACCATCCTGCGGCTGCTGGCGCGCTCCGCGACCGGGCAGGAATTCAGCGCCTACACGACCTTCTCCACCGGGCCGAAGCGGCCGGGCGATCTGGACGGGCCGGACGAATTCCATGTCGTCATCGTCGACAATGGCCGGTCGGCGCTCCTGGGCACGGAGGCCGAGGAGGCGCTTCGCTGCATCCGCTGCGGGGCCTGCATGAACCATTGCCCGGTCTATGCCGCCATCGGCGGCCACGCCTATGGCTGGGTGGTTCCGGGGCCGATCGGCGCGGCGCTGGGGCCGGGGCTGATCGGCCTGGAGGAAGCCCACGACCTGCCCAACGCCTCTACCTTCTGCGGGAAGTGCGAGGAGGTGTGCCCGATGCGCATCCCGCTGCCGAAAATCATGCGCCATTGGCGAGAGGAGGAGTTCCGGAGGAATCTATCCCCCGCCGCCGCGCGCTACGGCATCAGGCTGTGGGCCTTCGCGGCGCGCCGCCCCCGGCTCTACAGGCTGGGCGTGGACCTTGCGGCCCGACTGTTGGGCCGGCTGGGCGGCCGGAAGGGGCGGTTCCGCAGGATGCCGCTCGCCGGGGGCTGGACGGACTGGCGGGACCTGCCGGCGCCGGAGGGGCGAACCTTTCAGCAGCTCTACGCCGACCGGAAGGGCGACAGGCCATGAGCGGCAGCGTCGATTCCCGGTCGCAGATCCTGGCTTCCGTCCGCCGCGCGGCGGGACGTGATCGGCAGGGGGAAAGCGGTGCGGCGGACCGGTTGGCCCGGCATTCCCGCAACCTGATCCCCGCCCGCACCGATATCGACCCGGCCGCGCGGGTCGCGCTGTTCGTCAGGATGGCGGAGGAGGTGAACGCGACCGTTATCCGTGTTGCATCACTGGACGGTGCCCCGGACGCGGTCGCGAACTATCTGGCCGGCCACAATCTGCCGGCGGCGGTAAGGGTCGCTCCCGATGCGGCGCTCGACGCCGTTCCGTGGGCGAAACGGCCGACACTGACGGTCGCCAGGGGCAAGGCGGAGGAATCCGACCTGTCGAGCGTCACGGGCGCGGTCGCCGGCATCGCGGAGACCGGGACGTTGATGCTGGCGTCCGGCCCCGGCAGTCCGACGACGCTGAATTTCCTGCCCGACAACCATATCGTCATCCTGCGGGCCGATCAGATCGTCGGGCCCTATGAGGACGCCTGGGACCGGCTGCGCGCCGAAGGGCCGATGCCGCGCACTGTCAACTTCGTCACCGGTCCTTCGCGAACCGGCGACATCGAACAGAAGATCCAACTGGGCGCGCACGGCCCGCGCCGCCTGCACATCATCCTGGTCGGCGAGCCGGAAACCTGAGCCCGCCTGTCCATGTCCCGATCCCGGAAACCGACCGCCGACGAAAAGCGGCTGTGGCGCGCCGTCATGCAGGGCGTGACGCCGCTGCGCCCGGACAATCCCGTGCCCGAGGACGTGCCGCCGCCGGCCGCGCCCGCCGATGAGCCGGCGCGGCGGCTGAAAGAGGCGATCAAGGCGGCCCCGCTGCCCGCGCCCAAACCGCCCTTGCCGCCGCTCGCGCCCGGAAAGACGCCCGGGCTCGATCGCCGGTCGGCGGATCGGCTGAGGCGGGGACGCATGGATATTGACGGAAGGCTAGACCTGCACGGCATGAGCCAGGCCGTGGCCCATGATGCGCTGACCGGCTTCGTGCTGGCCAGCCACCGGATGGGCCGGCGCGCCGTGCTGGTCATCACCGGCAAGGGGCTCTACGGCGAAAGAAGCGGCGTGTTGAAATCCGCCGTCCCCCGATGGCTGAACGATGCGCCGCTGCGCGACAAGATCCTCGCCTTCCAGCCGGCCCAGCCGAAGGATGGCGGCTCGGGCGCGCTCTATGTCCTTCTCAAGCGCCGGCGGGACGGCTGATCGGACTTTCGCCCGGACGGCCATTCTGGGAGGCTGGAAGGATGACGGACCGGCGATCCTTCCGACCGCGCGACATCAGCCTTCGCGACGGGCGGATCTTCCATCTGCGCCCGATCGATCCCGCCGACGGGCCGCTGCTTCGCGACATGATCGACCGGTCCGCGCCGGAGGATATAAGGCTGCGCTTCTTCGCGCCGATCCGCAGCCTGACGGAAGAGGCGGCCGAACGGCTGTCGAGGGTCGATCCCGCGAACGGCATGGCGCTCGTGGTCGAGGCCCCGGAGGATGGACGCAACGCCATATTGGCCGTCGGACGCTTCGCCATCGGCCCGGCGGCGGACGAGGCGGAATACGCCGTGATGGTCCGGTCGGACCTCAAGGGCCAGGGGCTGGGCTATCTGCTGATGAGGGAGATCATCGCCTACGCCCGGAATCACGGGCTGCGGCGGCTCTATGGCGAGGTTCTGCGCGAGAACGCGACCATGCTGCGCATGGCGGACGAGCTGGGCTTCCAGCGGCGAGAGGATCCCGACGATCCGGGGCTGGTGCGGGTCATCGTCGACCTTGCGGCGAAGATTGCTTGAAATAGTACGATCGTTCGTTTAATTTCTCTTCATGGGCAAGGGCGAACGGACACGCGCGGCGATTCTGGACCAGGCGATCGACCTGGCGAGCGTCCGCGGGCTGGAGGCGATCAGCATCGGCGATCTGGCCGGCCGGATGAGCCTGTCCAAGAGCGGGCTGTTCGCGCATTTCGGCTCCAAGGAAGCCTTGCAGAAGCAGGTTCTGGAAATATCCGTTGAGCGGTTCAGGGAGATGGTGCTGCGGCCGGCGCTCAAGCGCCCGCGCGGCGAGCCGCGCCTGCGGGCGTTGATCGATCTCTGGCTTATCTGGAACGACGATCCCGAACGGCCGGGCGGATGCCCGCTGCTGGCCGCATCGCTGGAGCTGGACGACGTGCCGGGGCCGCTCAGGGACTATCTGGCGGACATGCGCCGCCAGTTCCTGGAGTCCATAGCCCGGATCGTCGAGGGCGGGATCACCGAAGGACAGTTTCGTCCGGATCTGGACGCCCATCAGGTGGCGTTCGAGATCAACGCCCTGATCTACGGCCACACCTTCGCCAGCCGGCTGCTGCGCGACCGGGAGGCCGACCGCTTCTTCCGTGCGGCCTTCGACCGCCTGCTGGAAGACGCCCGCTCCCGTTCCTGAACGTTCAAGAGGGAAGACAGCCATGTTTCGCTATTTCAGGAATTTTAAAAGCACGAACGTTCGTTTGAGGATTGCATTGCCGGAACCCTCGTCGGAACGCCATCAACTGACGATCTGGGACTGGCCGGGACATCTGGCGGTCTGGAGCTGGGGGCGCGGGCCCGTGCTTCTCCTCCTCCACGGTCCCGGCGGCGGCGCCGGCGATCTTGCGCCGCTGGTCGATCCGCTCGTCGCGACGGGCTACCGGGTCGTCGCTCCAGACCTTCCGGGCCATGGCGACAGCGACGGCGATCCGCACGATTCGGCCGATGCGGTCGCGGTGATCACCCGGCTTGTCGGCCCGATCCGCGCCACTGCCGGCATGGCCGACGGGCTGGTGGACTATCGCCTGACGGATTCTGGCCCGGCCGCCCTGGACCGGCTTCTCGCCTGCCTTGACGACGAGGTCCCGACGGCCAAGGTGGCGTGAGCCGCAAATCTACCATGGCTTTCGTGACAGATTTGTTACATCCTCCCCGATGGGAGGAAACATCATGAAACAAAAATTTGCACTTGGCGCCCTGACCGTCCTTGGCGTTGCCGGCTTCGCGGCGGCCGCGGAGGCGCAGTCGGGGGAACTCACCCTCTATTGCGCCTTGCAGCCGGAATGGTGCCAGGCGATGGCCACGGCGTTCGAAGCGGAGACGGGGATCACCGTCAACATGACCCGCAAGAGCTCCGGCGAGACCTATGCCCAGCTCCTGGCCGAAGCGTCCAACCCGCGCGGCGACGTGTGGTGGGGCGGAACGGGCGATCCCCATCTCCAGGCCGCCGAGGAAGGCCTGACGATGGAATACCAGTCCCCGATGCTGGAGCAGCTTCAGCCCTGGGCGGTGTCCCAGGCGGAGGCCAGCGGTTACCGCACGGTCGGCATCTATGCCGGCGCGCTGGGCTTCGGCTACAACACCGAATGGCTGGAAGCCAACGATCTGGAGGCCCCGGCCTGCTGGTCGGACCTGGTGGAGGAGCAGTATCGCGGCGAGATCCAGATCGCCAATCCGAACTCGTCCGGCACCGCCTATACGGCGCTCTCCACCTTCGTCCAGCTGATGGGCGAGGAGGAGGCGTTCGAGTACATGCGGGCGCTGAACGAGAACGTCAACGAATACACCCAGTCCGGCTCCGCCCCGATCAAGGCGGCGGCGCGGGGCGAAACCGGCATCGGCATCGTCTTCATGCATGACGCCGTCCAGCAGGCGGTGGAAGGATTCCCGATCGAGGTGGTCGCGCCCTGCGAGGGCACGGGCTACGAGATCGGCTCCATGAGCATCGTGAAGGGCGCTCCCAACCTGGAGAACGCCAAGATCTGGTACGATTGGGCGCTGTCGCCGGAGGCCCAGTCGATCGCGGCGACGGTCAACGCCTTCCAGGTGCCGTCCAACGTCAACGCCGAAACCCCGCCGGAGGCCCCGGATCTCGATTCGATCAAGCTGATCGACTACGATTTCGAGACCTATGGGTCCTCGGAGGAGCGGACCCGGCTGCTGTCCAAGTGGGACGAAGAGATCGGTTCGCTGCCGCACTGAAGACGGTTCAAGAGAGCGTTTTCAGTGTAATGAATCGACCTGTCCTGTTCTGGCTTGCCGTGGGGGGCGTCGCTTTCGCGGCGCTCCCCTGGTACGCGCTGGAGGAAAGCTTCTTCGCCTTCCTCTGGCCCGCCCTGCTGGACGATCCGGCGGGCGCGCCGGGGCTGTTCCAGGCGGCATTCCATGGGCGGTGGTGGCTTTGGCCGCTGATCCTGCCGCTCGGGCTGGCCGCCATCGCCGCCCTCCGGCCCCGCGCCGACCGTGCGGCGGCCACCCTGCTGGTCCTCGCCGGGGCTGGCGGACTCGCCTATCTCACCTTCCAGGGCCTTTCGATCGACCATCAGGGCCCGCGCCTTGCCCTATTCGCGGCGGCGGAGGGTGGGCAGCCGGGCCTCGGCTGGGGCGCGGTGCTGCTGGTACTCGCCTTCGCCGCCTTCCTCTCCCACGGGCTGGCGGCGCGCGGGATCATGCGGGGCGACGCCTTCATGATCGGCGCCATCGCGCTGGTCATGGGGCTGGTCCTCGTCTTCATCTTCTTCCCGCTGGGCCATGTGCTGGTCGCCGCCTTCCGGGGGGAGGACGGCCTGTCGGCGGGTGCGTTCCTGGCCAGGGCCGTGGGCGCGGACATCTGGCGGCTGGACTGCATCATCGGGGTCAACCGCTGCGGCATCGCGTGGAATTCGCTGTTCCTCGCGAGCTTGAGCGGCCTCACCTGCACCACGCTTGGCTTCGCCTTCGCGCTTCTGGTCACGCGCACCGCCTTTCCGGCGAAGAAGTCGGTGCGGCTCCTGACCGTACTGCCGATCGTCACCCCGCCCTTCGTGGTCGGGCTCGCGATCATCCTGCTGTTCGGCCGGTCGGGCACCGTCACCCAATGGGTGAGCGAGCTTTTCGACCTGCCCCGGTCGCGCTGGGTCTATGGACTGCCCGGCATCTGGTTCTCGCAGACCCTGGCCTTCACGCCGATGGCCTTCCTGGTGATGATCGGGGTGGTGGAGGGCGTCAGCCCGTCCATGGAGGAAGCCGCGAAGACGCTGCGCGCCAACCGGCTGACGACCTTCCGCACGGTGACGCTGCCGCTGATACGGCCGGGCCTCGCCAACGCCTTCCTGCTCTGCTTCATCGAAAGCCTGGCGGATTTCGGCAACCCGATCGTCATCGGCGGCGGCTTCGAGGTGCTGTCGACGCAGATCTTCTTCGCCATCGCCGGCGCGCAATACGACCAGGGCCGCGCCGCCGTGCTGGGCATCATCCTGCTCAGCTTCACGCTGACGGCATTCTGGGCGCAGCGCTACTGGCTGGGCCGCAAATCCTACACGACCATCACCGGCAAGGGCGATTCCGGCGGGCACGACCTGCTGCCCCGCGCGGTCGCCTGGCCGGTATATGCGATCACCCTGCCCTGGGTGGCGATGACCTTAGTCATCTACGGGACGATCCTCTTCGGCGGCTTCGTGGAGATCTGGGGCCGCGACCATACGCTGACCTGGAGCCACTACATCGACGCCTTCGGGATCATCCTCGGCGAACACGGGATCGTCTTGGCCGGAGGGGCCTGGAATTCTTTCTGGACGACCCTCTGGATCTCCGCCGCCGCCGCGCCGCTGACCGCCGCCACCGGCCTGCTGACCGCCTACATACTGGCGCGGCGGCGGTTCGTCGGGCGCAACGCGTTCGACTTCATGACCATGCTCAGTTTCGCCACGCCGGGCACGGTCATCGGCCTCAGCTACATCATGGCCTTCAACGTCCCGCCGATCGAGATCACCGGGACGGCGCTGATCCTGATCGTGTCCTTCATCTCCCGGAACATGCCGGTCGGCATCCGCGCCGGCGTGGCGGCGATGAGCCAGATCGACAAGAGCCTGGATGAAGCCTCGGTGACGCTGGGGGCCGGCAGTTTCACCACGCTGCGCCGGGTCATCCTGCCGCTGTTGCGTCCGGCTATCGTCGCGGCGCTGGTCTACAGCTTCGTCAGCGCCGTCACCGCCGTCAGCGCGATCATCTTCCTGGTCAGCGCGGAGTATCAATGGGCGACCGCCTACATCATCGGCCGGGTGGAGAACGGGCAGTACGGCCTCGCCATCGCCTATTGCTCGGCGCTGATCGTTCTGATGATCGCCATCGTTACCCTGATCCAGCTCGTCGTCGGCTCCCGCCGGATCGGCCGCCGCGACGCCACCGCCGGAGTGCTTACATGACCGTCGACCCGTCCGCCGGAACCGTCCTGCTCGACGCCGTCACCAAGCGGTTCGGGGCCGTGGTTGCCGTCGACGACGTCTCGCTGACCATCGAAGCCGGGACGCTGGTCACGCTGCTGGGGCCTAGCGGCTGCGGCAAGACGACGACGCTGCGGCTGATCGCGGGGCTGGAGCTGCCGTCGGCGGGCAGGGTCGTCATCGGCGGGGAGGACGTGACCACGGTCGCGGCCGACCGGCGCGACATCGCGATGGTGTTCCAGTCCTATGCCCTCTTCCCGCACATGACGGTGCTGGACAACGTCGCCTACGGGCTGACGGTCGGCCGGACGCCCCGGCGGCAGGCCCATGAGGCGGCGCGGGCGACGCTCGCCCAGGTGGGGCTGGAAGGATACGACGACAGGCTGCCCAGCGAGCTTTCGGGCGGCCAGCAGCAGCGGGTCGCGGTCGCCCGGGCGCTGGTGCTGGAGCCCAAGGTGCTGCTGTTCGACGAGCCGCTCTCCAACCTCGATGCCAAGCTGCGCCGGCAGGTGCGGCAGGACATCCGCGATCTGCAGCAGAGGCTGGCGCTGACGGTCGTCTACGTCACCCATGACCAGGAGGAGGCTCTGGCCGTCTCCGACCGGATCGTGGTCATGCAAAACGGCAGGATCGCCCAGGAAGGCAGCCCGCGCGACCTCTACGAAACGCCGGGCAGCCGCTTCGTCGCGGACTTCATCGGGGACGCGAATCTGGTGCCCGGACGGGTGGAGCGGTCGGGCGAGGGCGGTCCGGCGGTGCGGGTCGGCGGCCTGCTGCTGAAGGCTCAGGCGGCGGATTTGCCGGACGGCGCGGTGACCGTCGCGCTGCGGCCGGAGGCCATCGCCCTCCATCGCGAGCCGGCGGCAGACCGGCTGACGGCCACGGTGAAGAGCGCGGCCTATCTGGGCACGCATATGGAATATTTCGTCGCGACGGAGGTCGGGGATCTGTTCATCACCGATGGCGACGTGGTCGATTCGGCCGCGCCCGGAACGACCGTTCATCTCAGCCTGTCAGGGCACGGCGCGGCGATCGTGCCGGAGTGACGGCGGGAACCAACGAAACCACCCTCACCCCCAACCCCCTCTCCCGCAAGCAGGAGAGGGGGCTATTGGACTCCCTCCCCTGCGAAGCGGGTCGGGGTGGGGGTGAGGTTCAGTCCGGGTTGGCGTCGAGCGCGTAGCCGGCGGAGCGGACGGTGCGGATGACGTCGGGGTCGGAATCGTCATTGTTCAGCGCCTTGCGCAGGCGCCGGATATGGACGTCGACGGTCCGGGGCTCGACATAGACGTCGTGGCCCCAGACGATGTCCAGAAGCTGCTCGCGGGAGAAGACGCGGCCGGGATGCTGCATGAAATGGCGCAGCAGCCGGAATTCGGTGGGGCCCAGATGGACGTCGCGGCCGGCGCGGCGGACGCGGTGGGCGGCCAGGTCCATCGATACGTCGGCGAAGGCCAGGCTCTCCTGCGCCATCGCCGGGGCGGACCGGCGCAGCACCGCCCTCATGCGGGCGACCAGCTCCGTCGTGGAGAAGGGCTTGGTGATGTAGTCGTCCGCGCCGCTGTCCAGCCCGCGCACGCGGTCGCCCTCCTCCCCCCTCGCCGTCAGCATGATGATCGGCACGTCCCGGGTCTTGGACGACCGGCGAAGCTGGCGGCAGACCTCCAGCCCGGATTTGTGCGGCAGCATCCAGTCGAGGAGGATCAGGTCGGGCCGCTGCTCGGCCGCCGCCAGAAGCCCCTCGTCGCCATCATAGGCGGCGCGGGTGCGGAAGCCTTCCTTCTCCAGGTTGTAGGTCAGGAGGGTGACGAGGTCGGTTTCGTCCTCGACCACCAGGATCAAGGGCTGGACGCTGGCGCGCATGTCGCGTTCCTTACTTCACGGGCTCGACGACGGCGAAGCTGGACTGGTCGCCCTTCGGACGGTCCTCCCGGATCGCGCGGCCGGTGATGAGGAAATGGACCGTCTCGGCGACATTGGTCGCATGGTCGCCGATCCGTTCGATATTCTTCGCGATGAAGACCAGATGGGTGCAGGGCGTGATGTTCCGGGGATCTTCCATCATGTAGGTCAGGGTTTCCCGGAACAGGCTGGTGTAGAGATCGTCCAGCTCCTCGTCCCGCTCCCACGCGGCCAGCGCCTTGTCCAGGTCGCGTTCGGTATAGGCGTCCAGCGTGTCCTTGATGATCTCCTGCGCCAGCTTTCCCATGCGCGGGATCGCCGTCACCGGCTTCACCTGGGGCACCTGGGAGAGGGCGATCGACCGCTTGGCGACGTTGGCGGCGTAGTCGCCGATGCGCTCCAGGTCCGACGCGATCTTCAAAGCGGAGACGACCTCGCGCAGATCGCCCGCCATCGGCTGGCGCAGCGCCAGCATCCGGACGGTGGCGTCGTCGATCTCGTTCTCGTAACGGTCCAGCCGGTCGTCGCCGCGCACCACCTGGGCGGCCAGGTCGGCATCGCGCCGGACGACGCAGCGGATCGCCGTCTCCATCTGGCTTTCGGCGATCCCGCCCATCTGGAGGATGGTCCGCTTGAGCTGCTCCAGCTCCTGCTCGAAGGATTTGACGATGTGTTCGCTGGCCATGCTTGCGCTTCCGATGTTGCGGGGGCGGAGATCCGGAGGGTAGGCGGAGGTCAGCCGAAGCGGCCGGTGATGTAGCCCTGTGTGCGTTCGTCCCGGGGGTTGGTGAAGATCTCCTCGGTCGGGCTGTGCTCGACCATGTCGCCCAGATGGAAGAAGGCGGTCTTCTGGCTGACCCGGGCGGCCTGCTGCATGTTGTGGGTGACGATGACGATGGTGAAGTTGCGCCTCAGCTCGTCGATCAGCTCCTCGATCACCGCCGTCGCGATCGGGTCCAGCGCGGAGCACGGCTCATCCATCAGGATCACCTCCGGATTGACGGCGATCGCCCGCGCGATGCACAGGCGCTGCTGCTGGCCGCCGGACAGGCCGGTGCCGGGCTCCGCCAGCCGGTCCTTGACCTCCTTCCACAGGCCCGCGCTCTCCAGCGACTGCTGGACGATCCCTTCCAGCTCGTCGCGCCGCGTCGTCATGCCGTGGATGCGGGGGCCGTAGGCGACATTGTCGAAGATCGATTTCGGGAACGGGTTGGGCTTCTGGAAGACCATTCCGACCCGGGCGCGAAGCTGCACGACGTCGAGCTGCCGGTCGTAGATGTCCTCTCCGTCCAGCGTGATCGTGCCGGTGACGACCGCGTTCTCGATCGAATCGTTCATGCGGTTGAGGCAGCGCAGGAAGGTGGACTTGCCGCAGCCCGAAGGGCCGATCAGCGACAGGACCTCGTTCTCCGGAATGTCGATGTTGATGCCGTGAAGGGCTTCCTTTTCGCCATACCGGACCTTCACCTCCCGCGCGGTCATCTTGAGACTGGGTGCGGGGGTAGAGCGCGGCGGCGTGTCGTCGCGCTGTGTCGCCATGTGAGCCGTCATTGGTTTACCACCGTCGTTCGAATTTCTTGCGGAGCCAAACGGCAAGGCCGTTCATCAGGATGAGGAAGCCGAGCAGCACCATGATCCCGGCCGACGTGCGCTCCACGAAGCCGCGTTCGGGGCTGTCGGCCCAGATGTAGATCTGCACGGGCAGCGCGGTCGACGGGTCGGTGAACCCGTCCGGCACCGAAACGATGAAGGCGACCATGCCGATCATCAGCAGCGGCGCGGTCTCGCCCAGCGCGCGGGCCATGCCGATGATCGTGCCGGTCATGATGCCCGGCGTCGCCAGCGGCAGCACGTGATGGGTCACGGTCTGAAGCTTCGACGCCCCCATGCCCAGCGCCGCCTCGCGGATGGACGGCGGGACGGCCTTCAGCGAGGCGCGGCCGGCGATGATGATGACCGGCAGGGTCATCAGCGCCAGCACCAGCCCGCCGACCAGCGGGGCCGATCGCGGCAGCCCGAAGACCTGGAGGAAGACCGCCAGGCCCAGCAGGCCGAAGACGATCGACGGCACGGCGGCCAGATTGTTGATGTTGACCTCGATCAGGTCGGTCCAGCGGTTCTTGGGGGCGAACTCCTCAAGATAGACCGCTGCGGCGACTCCGATCGGGAAGCTGATCGCCACACAGATGACCAGCGCGTAGAACGACCCCATCACCGCGCCCCAGATGCCCGCCAGCTCGGGGTCCCGGCTGTCGCCGGTCTGGAAGAAGGCCAGGTTGAAGGTCGATGTGATGAGGCCGCGTTCGGCCAGGCTGTCGTATGCGTCCAGCTTCTCCTGGCTGACCGGCAGGCGATCGGGCGGCAGGTCGCGATTGATAGCTCCCTTGTGAAGCTGGTCGATCTCCGACGACAGCAGCGCCTCATAGGAGATCGTCTGGCCGATCAGGTCCGGATTCTCCACCACAATGTCGCGCAGGTCGTAATTCACCCCGGCGCTCAGCATGTCGCGCAGGGCGCCGCGATCCCGGCCCGTGATCTCCGGGAACAGATCGTAGAGCGCCTGATTGGCCAGACCCTGGTAGTTGGCCCCGGAAAGGACCGCCGGATCGCGTTCGCCGGACGGATCGATCTCCGCCGGGTCCAGGAACACATCAAGCTCGACCCGCGTCTGGACGAAGGCGGTGTAGCCCTGGGAGGTGATGGTGACCAGGATGGTCGCCAGCATCGCCATGGCGACCAGGATGGCCCCCAGCCCGTAGAGCTTGAAGCGCCGTTCGGCGGCGTAGCGCTGCTTCAGCCTCCGGGCGGCGCGGTCGGAACGGTGGTAGCCGGTCGCGGGCCGCGCGTCCGCTTCGGGACGGTCTGTCGTAAGTTCGGCCATCAATCGTACTTCTCGCGGTATTTCTGGACGACGCGCAGGGCCACCACGTTCAGGATCAGCGTGATGATGAAGAGCAGCAGGCCCAACGCGAAGGCAGACAGGGTCTTGGCGCTGTCGAAGGCCTGGTCGCCGGTGAGATTGGTGACGATTTGCACGGTCACCGTCGTGACCGCCTCGAACGGGTTGGCGGTCAGGTTGGCGGCCAGCCCCGCCGCCATGACGACGATCATGGTTTCCCCGATCGCCCGGCTGACCGCCAGCAGCACCGCGCCGACGATGCCGGGCAGCGCCGCCGGCAGCACCACCTGCCGGATCGTCTCCGACTTGGTCGCGCCCAGCGCCGCCGACCCGTCGCGCAGCGACTGGGGAACGGCGTTGATGACGTCGTCGGACAGGGAGGAGACGAAGGGGATGATCATGACGCCCATGATCAGGCCGGCGGTCAGCGCGCTGTTCGCGGCGACATCCAGCCCGACGCTTTCCCCAATATCGCGGAACAAGGGCGCGACCGTCAGCACGGCGAAATAGCCGTAGACGACGGTCGGCACCCCGGCCAGGATCTCCAGCATCGGCTTGGCGACCGACCGCAGCTTCCGGGGCGCGTAATCGGACATGAAGATGGCCGACAGCAGGCCCAGCGGCACGGCGATGACCATGGCGATCAGGCTGATGAGCGCCGTGCCGGCGAAGACGGGCACGGCCCCGAACGCGCCGGAGGAGCCGACCTGGTCGGGCCGGATCGCCGTCTGCGGGCTCCATTGCAGGCCGAACAGGAACTCCGTCACCGGCACGCGGTCGAAGAAGCGCAGGCTTTCGAACAGCAGCGACAGGACGATGCCCAGCGTCGTGAAGATGGCGATGGTGGAGCAGAGAATCATGAACCCCGTCACCGCCGTCTCGACCGCGTTGCGGGCGCGGAGCGCGGGGGTTATGCGCCGCCGGGCGAACCAGAGACCGATCGCCGCCAGCACGAGGACGAGCACGAGCTGTGCCGCGTCCGACAGGGTCTGGAGGGAGTTCAGCCGCTGCGCGGCTTCCAGCACCGCGTCGTTGGCTCCCGCCGTCGCGCCCGCGGCGGCGTTGGCGATCTTGAGCCAGAGGAAATCGACCGGGAAGGCCTGCTTGGCCTCGGCCGGGACGCCGCTCAGGACGAGCTGGCGGACCAGCGCGCTTTCGCCGAACTGCCAGACCAGCAGCAGGAGAAGCGCCGGCACGCCGCACCAGAGGGCAACGAACGCGCCATGATAGTTGGGCACCGAATGCAGCGACCGCACGCTGTCGCCGGCGGTGGCGAAGGCGCGCCTCCGGCCCAGGAAGAAGCCGGCGATGCTGAGCGCCAGCAGGACCATCATCAGCGTCGACATCGACATCGGGCGGTTTCCTAAGACTTCAGGCAGTGGCGGCCCCGCCGGGCGAATGCCGAAGCGGGGCCGCTGGTATCCGGGGCGACGCCTACTCGCGCACGCCCGTCATGGCGGTCAGGTTCGTCGCGATCGACCGCTGTTCCGCCGCCTCTTCCTCCGGCAGCGGGATCAGGCCGCGATCGACCAGATAGCCCTCAGGCCCCATGGCCCGCTCGCTGGTGTATTCGGCGACGAACTCGGCAAGGCCGGGGATGACGCCGACATGGGCGTTCTTCACGTAGAAGAACAGCGGCCGGGAGATGGAGTAGCTGCCGTCGGCGATGGCGTCGAAGGTCGGCGCGACGCCCTCGACCATGGACCCCTGGAGGGTGTCCTGGTTCTGGTCCAGGAACGAGAAGCCGAAGATGCCGTAGGCTTCCGGCGCGTTGCTCAGGCGCTGGACGATCAGATTGTCGTTCTCGCCGGATTCGATGTACTTGCCGTCCTCGCGGATGGTCGCGCACACCGCCTCGAACCGATCCTCGTCGCTCTCTTCAAGCGCGGCGATCGCCGGGAACTCGACGCAGGCCGCTTCCATCACCAGCTCGACCCACGCATCGCGGGTGCCGGAGGTCGGGGGCGGGCCGAACACCTGGATCTCGGTCTCCGGCAGGGAAGGATCGATCTCGCTCCACGTCTCGTACGGGTTCGGGACGATCTCGCCATCGACCTCGACCTCAGCCGCCAGCGCCTGGAAGAGCTGCTCCTTGGTGACGTCGAGCTGCTCAGCGGAGGCGGAGTTGGCGAAGACGATGCCGTCATAGCCGATCAGCACCTGGGTGATGTCGGTGACCCCATTTTCCTGGCACAGTTCGAACTCCGACGCCTTCATGGCGCGGGACGCGCCGGTGATGTCGGGATGCTGCTCGCCGATGCCGCCGCAGAAGAGCTGCATGCCGCCGCCGGTGCCGGTCGATTCGACCACGGGCGCCGGGAACTGGCCGGCGCGGGCGAAGTTCTCCGCCGCGGCGGTGGAGAACGGGAAGACCGTCGAGGAGCCGACGACCTGGATGTTCTGGCGGGACTGCGCATGCGCGGCGCCGGTGATGGCCACCGTCGCGACGGCGGCGAGGAGAAGCGACTTCTTCATAAGCTTTTGGCCTCCGATTGGGATAGGCGATCGGCCCGTTCGCCCTGCACCAGGCCTCCGGACCGCCGGTGATCGGGATAGGAAGGATTTTACCTTCCCAACTCGTTCGTGGCGGAACCTACAGTCGGTCGAAGATCGATTTACTACGGTTCGGTTACAGTTTGATGACACGAACGCGGGAATCTCGTTTCAGCGCGAAGAAATCTTCTCCGCCGTCTCTCGGGCCATCTCCCGGGACCGCCGCGTCACGGCCGGAATCGCCGGCGGGACCGGGGCCGTCGGCAGGAGGACGGTGAAGGTGCTGCCCGCGCCCACCTGGCTTTCGATGGTCAGCCGTCCGCGATGGCGGCTGACGATGTGCTTGACGATCGCCAGCCCCAGACCGGTCCCGCCCATCGCCCGGCTGCGCGCCGGATCGACCCTGTAGAACCGCTCCGTCAGCCGGGGGATATGGCCGCGGTCTATGCCCGGCCCCCTGTCCTCCACCGCCACCGACAGGAAGGCGCTCCGCCCGCCGCCCAGCCCGGTGACGGACTTGACCGCCACCACGACCTCCGTGCCGGGCCTTGTATAGTTGACCGCATTGTCGATCAGGTTCTGGAACACCTGGGTCAACTGATCGTCGTCGCCCACCACGCCCGGGATGGCCTTCGGCGCGACCAGCCTGATCTTCACCTTCCGCTCCGCCACCTTGATCTCCAGCGACGCGATGACGGCCTTGAGCACCCGGCCGACATCGACGACGTCGGTCGGTGGCGTGTGCTCGTCCAGCTCGATCCGCGACAGGGACAGGAGGTCGCTGACCAGCCGCGACATCCGGCTCGTCTGCTCATGCATGATGGACAGGAAGCGCTCGCGGGCGTCGGGATCGTCCCGCGCCGGGCCGCGCAGCGTCTCGATGAAGCCGCCCAGCGTCGACAGCGGCGTGCGCAGCTCATGGCTGGCATTGGCGACGAAATCCGCGCGCATCTGCTCCGACCGCTTGATCGCGGTGATGTCGTGGAAGGTGACCAAAGCCGCCGGAAGCGCGGCCTGCCGGCGGCGCGGCTCCTCCGGCTCGTCCTCCTCCATCCTGCCGTCGGGCGGCGCGTCGAAGGGCGTGATGCGGACGATGAAGGTCCGCTCGATCGGCACCGGCTGGGTGTATTCCAGCGATCGCGACGCTCCGCCCTTCAGGACGGCGTCCACCGCGGCCAGCACGTCGGGATGGCGCAGCCGATCGGCCAGGTCGCGGCCCGGCAGCCTTTCGCCCAGAAGCGCCTCGGCCGCCGCGTTGGCGGTGGTGACCGAACGCCGCGAATCCAGGACGAGCAGCGGGTCGTGCAACGCCTCGATCGTTGCCGACGCGGCGTTGAGCTGAAGGCCGAGCGACCGTTCCCGGTGCCGCCAGGACCGTTGCAGCCGCGACAAGGCCGATGTCACGGCGCGGCCCAGCCCGGATACCGGCTGCGGCGGCCGCGCGGCCTCCTGCCCCGGCCGGCCGACATGGTCCAGGAACCGGGCGATGGCGACGGCCTCGCGGTAATAGAAGAAGACGATCGCCGCCGTCGCCGCCGCGACGGCTATCGATCCCGCGGCCGCCTCGGCGAGAGTAAGCCGGTCCATTGCCGCCAGAAGGGCGAACACGACCGGCCCCGGCGCGACGAACAGTGCGCAGGTCCGAAGGAAGGGGCCTGGAGAGATCGCGGTCTTGGCCATCGTCGCCACCCTATAGCATGGGCGTCAGCCGATGTTCGACGCGTCCGCGCCGGCGGGAAAGTTAAACTTTGGCGACAGTTCGTCCTTTCGCGTCCTGGGCCACCGCGTCATGAGCCGCCATCGCGGCGGCCGTCACCAGATCGTTCACCGTCGCGCCCATCTGGGCGACCTGCGCCGGCTTGGAAAGGCCGATCAGCAGCGGCCCGATCAGCGTGCCGCCGCCCATCTTCTGAAGCAGCTTCGCGCCGATATTGGCGGCGTGCAGCCCCGGCATGATCAGCACGTTGGCGGCGCCCGACAGGCGACAGAACGGGTAGAGCCGGTTCCGCAGATCGTCGTCCAGCGCGACCTCGGTGCTCATCTCCCCGTCATATTCGAAGTCTATCCCGCCATCGGCCGCGCGCTCGTCCAGCAGGCCGACCGCGTCGCGGATATGCTTCGACAGCACCCGCATCGGCTGGCCGAAATTGGAGAAGGACAGCATCGCCACCCTCGGCTCGTGCCCCATCTCCCGCGCCTTGGCGGCCGCCTGGATCGCGATGTCGGCAAGCTGCTCCGGATCGGGGCGTTCGTTGACCGTGGTGTCGGCCACGAACACGGTCCGGCCCCGCACCACCATGATCGAAAGACCGAACAGGATGTGGTCGGGCTGCGGATCGATGACGCGGGTGATGTCCTCGAAACAGACGGAGAAGCTGCGCGTGAGGCCGGTGACCATCGCGTCGGCGTCGCCCTGCTGCACCATGCAGGCGGCGAAGATGTTGCGGTCCTGATTGACCATCCGCTGGGCGTCCCGGCGCAGCGAGCCGCGCCGCTGGAGCCGGCCGTAGAGGAAATCGATGTAGCGCTGATTGTGGCGGGACAGCTTGGCGTTGTGGATCTCCAGATCGTCCGCGCCGACCAGCCCGGCCGCGCGCATCGTCTCGCGGATGCGCTCCTCCCGGCCGATCAGGATGGGCGTGCCCAGCCCGACATTGCGGAAGGCCAGCGCGGCGCGGATCGTGCGCTCCTCCTCCCCTTCGGCGAACACCACCCGCTTCGGCTGGGCGCGCACCTTCTCGAAAATGAATTGCAGGCTGTCGGCGGTGGGATCGAGGCGGGAGCGCAGTCCCTGCCGGTACTGCTCCATATCCGCGATCGGCTTCCGCGCGACGCCCGATTCCATCGCCGCCTCCGCGACCGCCGGCGGCACGGCGGCGATCAGCCTCGGGTCGAACGGCACCGGGATGATGTATTCCGGGCCGTAGCGCAGCCGGCGGCCGGAATAGGCGGCGTCGACCTCGTCGGGCACGTCCTCCCGCGCCAGCTCCGCCAGCGCGCGGGCGGCAGCGATCTTCATGGCGTCGTTGATGGTCCGGGCGCGCACGTCCAGCGCGCCGCGGAAGATATAGGGGAAGCCCAGAACGTTGTTGATCTGGTTGGGATAGTCCGACCGGCCGGTGGCGATGATGGCGTCGTCGCGGATCGCGCGCACCTCCTCCGGCGTGATTTCAGGGTCAGGGTTGGCCAGTGCGAAGATGATCGGCCGGGCGGCCATGGAGCGGATCATCTCCGCCGTCACCGCGCCCTTGACCGACACGCCCATGAAGACGTCCGCGCCCGCCATGGCATCGGCCAGGGTGCGGGCGTCCGTCTTCACCGCATGGGCAGCCTTCCACTGGTTCAGCCCCTCCTTCCGGTCGGCATGGATCACGCCCTTGGTGTCGCAGAGCAGGACGTTCTCCGCCTTCAGCCCCATCGATTTGAACAGCTCCACGCAGGCGATCGCCGCCGCGCCTGCCCCGTTGATGACCATCCGGACGTCCTCCATCCGGCGGCCGGTCAGATCCAGCGCGTTGATCAGGCCGGCGGCGGCGATGATCGCCGTGCCGTGCTGGTCGTCATGGAAGACCGGGATGTCCAGAAGCTCCCGCAGCCGGTCCTCGATGATGAAGCAGTCCGGGGCCTTGATGTCCTCCAGATTGATGCCGCCGAAGGATGCGCCCAGGAAGCGCACGCAGTTGACGAACTCGTCGACATCGGAGGTGGAGACCTCCAGGTCGAATCCGTCCACGTCGGCGAAGCGTTTGAAGAGGACGGCCTTGCCCTCCATCACCGGCTTGGACGCGATCGCGCCCAGATCGCCCAGCCCCAGAACCGCTGTGCCGTTGGAGATGACGGCCACGATGTTGCCCTTGGCGGTGTAGTCGTAGGCCAGGCTCGGATCGTCGCGGATGCGCAGGCACGGCGCGGCGACGCCGGGCGAATAGGCCAACGCCAGATCCCGCTGGGTGGTCAGCGGCTTGGTCGCCATGATCTCCAGCTTGCCGGGGCGGCCCGAGGCGTGAAGGGAAAGCGCTTCTTCGTCGAGGGATTTTCCGGCCATCGGGCGGTCATGCTCCAGGAGGCTTGGGGAGGTGGGCTGAAGGATCGCCCAACGGGCAGGGCCGTTCAGTGGGCCGGACCGGGCGGGAATCGTCAAGCCTCCTCGGCCCCGCCGCCGAATCGCCGCGATATGAACGCCGAATCGCCCCCGCTCCTTCCGGAACCAAAAATCCGCCGCCTCCGTTGTTCATTCGATGTCGTCACCAGGCCGCTGAAGCCTGGTCCCGCGCGCCCACCGGCGCTGACGGTCTTCTAGGGCGGCTCCCGACCTTCATTGGAGGACAACGTCATGACCATCGTTCGAAGTCTCATCGCCCTCACCTTCGCGGGCGCGCTGCTGGCGGCCTGCGGTTCCAGCCCCGGCGACCGGGCGCTGACCGGCGGCGCCATCGGCGCCGGCACGGGCGCCGCGGTGGGCGCGGTCACGGGCGGCAGCGCCGTCGGCGGCGCGCTTCTCGGCGGTGCGGCTGGCGCGGCGGCCGGCTATCTGACCGATGAGGAAGACATCGATCTGGGCGAGCCGGTCTACCGGTAACGCACTCATCGACACTCTCTCTTCCAGGCGACGGGGGCCTCGATCGAGGCCCCCGTTTCTTTTGCGCGGGCGGTGGTGATAGGGTGCGCTGCCTTCCCAATCCAGCCGCCGCGACAGCCCCTTGCCAGACGCCCGACCCCCTTCCACCGTCAGCCCCATGATGGCGCAGTATCTGGAGGCGAAGGCCGCCTATCCGGACTGCCTGCTGTTCTTCCGCATGGGCGATTTCTACGAGATGTTCTTCGACGACGCGGTCAAGGCCGCGGCGGCGCTGGACATCACGTTGACCCGCCGGGGCCAGCATGGCGGCGAGGACATCCCGATGGCCGGGGTGCCGGCCCATTCCCACGAAAGCTACCTCGCCCGGCTGATCCGCAAGGGCTTCCGCGTCGCGCTCTGCGACCAGATGGAAGATCCGGCCGAAGCGAAGAAGCGTCCCGGCAAGACCATCGTCCGTCGCGACGTGATCCGGGTGGTGACCCCCGGCACGCTGACCGAAGACAATCTGCTGGAAGCCCGCGCCAACAATTATCTGGCGGCGCTGACCGATGCCGGCGGGGCGCTCGGCCTCGCCTATGTCGACATCTCCACGGGCGAGCTGGCGCTGGAGCCGGCGGAGCGGGACCGGCTGGGCGCGGCGCTGGCACGGCTGGATGCGGGGGAGATCCTGCTGCCCGAACGGCTGGTCCAGGACCCTAACCTCTTCGAGCTGTTCGGCGAATGGCGGTCTCGGCTGACTGTCCAGCCCAACAGCCGGTTCGACAGCGAGAATGCACGGAAGCGGCTTCTGGACCTCTACAAGGTCGGCACGCTGGACGCCTTCGGGGCCTTCTCCCGTGCGGAGATGGCGGCCGCCGGCGCGCTCGTCGACTATATCGACCTGACCCAGAAGGGACGGATGCCGCGCCTCTCCCCACCGCGCCGGACGGGCGACGGCTCGGTGATGGAGATCGACGGCGCGACCCGCCGCAATCTGGAGCTGACCCGCACCCTTTCGGGCGACAGGCGGGGCAGCCTGCTGGCGACCATCGACCGCACCGTCACCGGGGCCGGGGCGCGGCTGCTGGCGGCCTGGCTGGGCGCGCCGCTGACCGATCCGGCCGCGATCGGCCGGCGGCTGGACGCGGTCCAGTTCTTCACCGACGCCGAACGGCTGCGCGAGGAGGCGCGGGACCTCTTCCGCCGCTGCCCGGACGTGGAACGCGCGCTGGGCCGCCTGACGCTCGGCCGGGGCGGCCCGCGCGACCTCGCCGCCGTGCGCGACGCGCTGGACCGCGCGGCGGAGCTGAAGACGCTGATGGAGAAGGACCGCCTCGCCCCCTGCCCTCCGCTGGCCGCCGATGCGGTGGCCGATCTGGGCGATCACGGGCCGCTGCGCGACCGGCTGACGCGGGCGCTGGCCGCCGACCTGCCGGTGCTGACCCGCGACGGCGGCTTCATCGCCGCGGGCTATGAGGCGCGGCTGGACGAACTGCGGGGCTTACGCGATGACAGCCGGCGGCTGATCGCCGGGCTCCAGGCGAAATATGCGGAGCTTTCGGGCGTATCGGGGCTGAAGATCCGGCACAACAACGTGCTCGGCTATTATATCGAAGTGACGCCGACCCATGCCGACAAGCTGACGGCAGCACCCCGGAACGAGACCTTCATCCATCGCCAGACACTCGCCAGCGCCGTCCGCTTCACGACGGTGGAGCTGAACGGGCTGGAGCGGGAGATCGCGGAGGCGGCGGAGAAGGCATTGGCGATCGAACTCGCCATGTTCGACGACCTGGTCGGCGAGGTGATGGCCAGGGCCGAACCCGTGGCCGCGACGGCCCGCGCGCTGGCCCTGCTGGACGTGACGGCGGCGCTGGCCGATCTGGCGGCCGAGCGCCGCTATGTCCGCCCGGTCGTGGATGACGGGCTGGATTTCGCAATCGAGGGCGGCCGCCATCCCGTGGTCGAGGCGGCGCTGGAGGCCGATCGCGCCGGACCCTTCGTCGCCAATGATTGCGATCTCAACCCCGAAAACCGGCTGTGGCTGCTGACCGGCCCGAACATGGCCGGCAAATCGACCTTCCTGCGCCAGAACGCGCTGATCGCCGTGATGGCGCAGATGGGCGGGTTCGTGCCGGCCGCCGCCGCCCGGATCGGAATCGTCGACAGGCTGTTCAGTCGCGTCGGCGCGTCGGACGACCTGGCGCGCGGCCGGTCGACCTTCATGGTCGAGATGGTGGAGACGGCGGCCATCCTGAACCAGGCGGGTCCCCGCGCGCTGGTCATCCTGGATGAGATCGGGCGCGGCACCGCGACCTTCGATGGCCTCTCCATCGCCTGGGCGGCGGTGGAGCATATCCATGAGGGCAATGGCTGCCGCGCCCTCTTCGCCACCCATTATCATGAGCTGACGGCGCTTGCCGCCAAGCTGGCGGCGCTGCGCTGCCATTCCATGCGGGTCAAGGAATGGCAGGGCGACATCGTCTTCCTGCATGAGGTCCAGGCTGGGGCGGCGGACCGCTCCTACGGCATCCATGTCGCCAAGCTGGCCGGGTTGCCGCCTTCCGTCATCGGCCGGGCGGAGGATGTGCTGAAGGGGCTGGAAAGCGACGGCAAGGCCGGCGGCGTCGCCCGGCTGGCCAACGATCTGCCGCTGTTCAGCGCCATGCTGGCGCGGCCTGAGCCGGCGTCGGCCGTACCGTCGGCGGTGGAGGGCGCGCTGGCGGAGATCAATCCCGACGAGCTGACGCCCCGCGACGCGTTGGAGGCGCTCTACCGGCTGAAGGGTCTCCTGCCGTCCGGCTAGATCATTCCGCTGGGCGCGCGGCCCCTGTATGCTCGCCGCCGCCATGCTGAACATGTTCAAGAAACACCAGGCCCCCGACGCGCCGGCGGACGAGACCATCGCCGATCATGCGGCGATCGTCCAGCCGCTCGCCCTCGCCGACCGGCTGACCGACCTCGCCCGGTCGTCCGGCGCCCCCGCCGACGCCCGGAACGCGATCCTGAAGGCGCTGCGCGAGGCGCTGGAGGATGGCAGGACGGAGATCAGGCGCCGTTTCCTGGAGGAGCTGACCGGCGGCGATGCCTGCGTCACCGAACAGGTCTATCTCATGGACCGGATCGTCCGGGCGCTGGCGGACGTGACCGTCGGCAGCATCTATCCCGCGCCAAACCCGACGGTGGGCGAACGGTTCGCGATCGTCGCCATCGGCGGCTACGGGCGCGGCGAGCTGGCCCCGCAGTCGGACATCGACCTCCTCTTCCTCCTGCCCTACAAGCGCAACGCTCAGGTCGAGCAGGTGGTGGAGTTCATGCTCTACATGCTCTGGGACCTCGGGCTGAAGGTCGGCCATGCGGTTCGTTCCGTGGACGAATCGATCCGCGGCGCGAAGGCCGACATCACCGTCCGCACCAGCCTGCTGGAAAGCCGGGCGCTGTGGGGGGAACGGGCGCTCTACGAGGATCTGCGGCGGCGCTTCGTGAAGGAGATCGCCGCCGGCACCGGTCCGGAATTCGTCGAGGCGAAGCTGGCGGAGCGCGACGCCCGCCACGACAAGATGATCGACAGCCGCTACGTGCTGGAACCGAACATCAAGGAGGGCAAGGGCGGCTTGCGCGACCTCCAGACACTCTACTGGATCGGCAAGTATCTCTATCAGGTCGACGATGTGGAAGGGCTGGTCCGGGCCGGCGTCCTGATCGGGGAGGAGGCCGAGCGGTTCGAGAAGGCGCAGACCTTCCTGCGCACCGTCCGCTGCCATCTGCATTATCTGACCGGGCGGCCGGAGGACCGGCTGACCTTCGACACCCAGGCGGAGATCGGCCGCCGCATGGGCTATACCGACCATGCCGGCGCTTCGGGCGTCGAACGGTTCATGAAGCACTATTTCCTGATCGCCAAGGACGTTGGCGATTTGACCCGCATCTTCTGCGCCACGCTGGAGGCCGAAAGCCAGCGCGCGCCCCGGCGGATGCGGTTCCTGACCGGCGGGCGGAAGACGCTGGAAGGCTTCGTGGTGGAGGGCGAGCGGCTGACCGTGGCCGATGACAGGCAGTTCCGCGCCGCGCAGGTCGACATGATCCGCCTCTTTCAGGTCGCGCAGGCGAACGATCTGGACATCCACCCCCACGCACTCAGACTGATCACCCGCTCACTGCGCCTGATCGGCCCGAAGCTGCGCCGCGACCCTGAGGCCAACCGCCTCTTCCTGGAGATCCTGACCTCTCCGAAGGATCCGGAACTGGCGCTCCGGCGCATGAACGAGGCCGGGGTGCTGGGCCGTTTCCTGCCGGATTTCGGGCGGGTCGTGGCCCAGATGCAGTACGACATGTATCATGTCTTCACGGTGGACGAGCACACGCTGTTCGCCATCGGCATCGTCTACGATATCCTGTCCGGGCAGCTTGAGAAGGAGCTGCCGACGATCACCCGGGTCGGCCGGAAGATCGTGTCGAAGCGGGCGCTCTACGTCGCCATGCTGCTGCACGACATCGCCAAGGGGCGCGGCGGCGACCATTCGGTCCTGGGCGCCAAGGTGGCGCGGAAGCTGTGCCCCCAGATGGGCCTCGACGACGAGGAGACGGAGACGGTCGAATGGCTGGTGCGCTGGCACCTGCTGATGAGCGACACAGCCTTCAAGCGCGACATAGAGGACGACCAGACCATCCGCGATTTCGTGGCCCAGGTCGAAAGCCCCGAAAGGCTGCGCCTGCTGCTGGTGCTGACCACTGCGGACATCAGGGCCGTCGGGCCCGGTCGCTGGAACGCCTGGAAGGGGACGCTGCTCAACCAGCTCTTCTACCGGGCGCGGGACATGATGTCCGGCGGCTTCGACGGGGAAGGGCGCGAACAGCGCATAAGGGCGGCCCAGGCCGCGCTGCGCGAGAGGCTGGCGGACTGGCCGGCGGCCGAGATCGACGCCTTCCTGGCGATGGGCTACGCGCCCTACTGGCTGTCGCTGGACCCGCCGGCCCATGAGCGGCACGCCCGGCTGGTCCGGGCGGCGGAACGCGACGGCAACCCGCTGACTGTCGACACGCGGGTCGACAGGGAGGCCGGGGTGACGGAGGTGACGCTGGTCGCGGCCGACCATCCGGGCCTCTTCTCCCGCCTTGCCGGCGCGCTCGCGCTCGCCGGGGCGGACATCGTCGACGCCAAGATCTTCACGCTGGCCAACGGCATGGCGGTCGACGTCTTCTCCGTCCAGGACGCCGGGGAGGGCGGGGCGTTCGAATCGCCGGACAAGCTGGCGCGGCTGGCCGTGATCGTGGAGCGCAGCCTGTCGGGCGAGGTTCGGCCGATCGCGGAGCTGGCCAAGCGCAAGCCGGCCTACCCGGCGCGCACCCGCGTCTTCCGCGTCCAGCCCCGCGTGCTGATCGACAATGACGCCAGCCGGACCCATACGGTGGTGGAGGTCAACGGCCGCGACCGGCCGGGCCTGCTCTATGACGTGACCCGCGCCGTCACCGGCCTCAACCTCCAGATCTCCAGCGCCAAGATCTCGACCTACGGGGAACGGGCGATCGACGTCTTCTACGTCAAGGACGTGTTCGGCCTGAAGATCACCCATGAGGCGAAGCTGGCCCGCATCCGGGAGACGCTGCTGGAGGCGCTGGTCGATCCTGAGGCGCCATCGACGGCGGAACGGAAGCCGCCGGTCCGGCCGAAACGCCGCCGCCGCGCGGCGCGGCGCGTGGCCGAGACGGCCTGAACGGGCCGATGAGCCTCTTCCGGGCCGTCGCCACGGTCGGCGGGCTGACGGCGGTCAGCCGCGTGGCGGGCTTCGCGCGCGACATCCTGACCGCCGCCATCGCCGGGGCGGGCCCGATGGCGGACGCCTTCTTCGTCGCGCTGAAGCTGCCCAACCTGTTCCGGCGGCTGTTCGCGGAAGGGGCCTTCAGCGTTTCCTTCGTCCCGCTCTTCTCCGCGATGCTGGAGCGGGAGGGGCGGCCGGCGGCGATGCGGTTCGCCGAGGCGACGCTGGCGATGATGATCGCCATCCTGGCCCCGTTCACCCTCCTGGCCGTCCTGACGATGCCCTGGACGCTGACGCTGATCGCGCCCGGCTTCATCGACGATCCGGCGCGCTATGCCCAGGCGGCGCTGTTCGCCCGGATCACCTTCCCCTACCTGCTGCTGATGTCGCTGGTCGCGCTGATGGGCGGGATGCTGAACGCGATCGGCCGGTTCGCGCCCTTCGCCGCGATGCCGATCCTGTTCAATTTGACGCTGATCACAGCGCTGCTCTTCCTTGCGCCGCGGCTCGGCAATGCCGGGCTCGCCTTGTCGTGGGGCGTCCTGGCGTCGGGGATCCTCCAGCTCCTGTGGATGGCGTGGGCCTGCAGGCGCGCCGGGCTGTCGCTCCGTCTGCCCCGGCCGCGTCTGACGCCCGAAATGCGGCGGCTGTTCCGGCTGATCGGACCGGGGGCGATCGGCGCTGGGGCGATGCAGGTCAATCTGTTCGTCGATGTGCTGATCGCCTCCCTGCTGCCCACCGGCGCGATCAGCTTCCTCTATTACGCCGACCGGCTGAACCAGCTTCCGCTGGGCGTCGTCGGCATCGCGATCGGCACCGCCCTCCTGCCGCCGCTCACCCGGCAGATCGCCGCCGGCAAGGCGGGCGCGGCGGGCGATACGCAGAACCGGGCGCTGGAATATGGGCTGCTGTTCGCCCTGCCCGCCGCCGTCGCGCTGGCGATCATTCCGGAATCGATATTGTCGGTGCTGTTCGAACGCGGTGCTTTCGGCCCGGCGGAAACGGCGGCGACGGCGGCCGCGCTCACCGGCTATGCCGTCGGCATCCCGGCCTACATCATGGCCAAGGTCTTCTCCACCGCCCATTTCGCCCGGCACGACACGACAAGCCCGGTTCGCGCCGCCGTCGCCGGGGTGGTCGCCAACATCGTCCTCAGCCTCGCCTTGATCGGCTGGCTGGGCCATGCCGGCATCGCGCTCGCCACCGGCCTGTCGAGCTGGCTGACCGCCGGGTTGCTGGCGCGGGGGCTCCACCGCGAGGGATCGCTGCGGCCGGACCGACGCCTGCGCCGCCGGCTGCCGGGGTTCCTCTTCTCCGCGTTGCTGCTGGCCGGCGCGCTCGACGTGATGTCGGAGATGCTGGCGCCGATACCGCCGGGGCTGGAAGGCGCGGGGCCGCTCGCCTTGCTCATCCTCGGCGGCGCGGCGGTCTATTTCTCCGCGGCGATCCTCACCGGATCGGTCCGGCCGGGGGAGATCCGGTCCCTTCTCAGCCGGTCCCTGGCCGACAAGGCCTCTTGACCCCTCGCGGACGGCGCGGCGATAACGCGGGCGCTTTCCCCCGCACCCCATCCAACGCAAGGGCTCCATGAAGCGCATCTTCTCCGGCATCCAGCCGACCCACAAAATGCATCTGGGCAATTATCTGGGCGCGGTGCGGAACTGGGTCGCGCTCCAGGGGCCGGAATATGAGACGATCTATTGCGTGGTCGACCTCCACGCCCTGACGCTGCCGCAGAACCCCGACGATTTGCGGGCGCAGACGCGGGAGCTGGCGGCAACCCTGATCGCCTGCGGCATCGATCCCGCGAAATCGATCCTGTTCGCGCAGAGCCAGGTGACGGCCCATAGCGAGCTTTCCTGGCTGCTCTCCTGTCAGACGCCGCTCGGCTGGCTGAACCGGATGACCCAGTTCAAGGACAAGGCCGGCAAGCAGCGGGACAATGCCGGGCTGGGTCTCCTAGCCTATCCGGTCCTGATGGCGGCCGACATCCTGGTCTATAAGGGGACCCACGTTCCGGTCGGCGAGGACCAGAAGCAGCATCTTGAGCTGACGCGGGAGATCGCGGGGTCGTTCAACCATCGCTACGGCCGCGACTTCTTCCCGCTGACGGAGCCGCAGATACTGGGCGCGGCGACCCGCGTCATGAGCCTGCGCGACGGCACGAAGAAGATGAGTAAGTCCGACGAATCGGACTATAGCCGCATCAACCTCACCGACGATGCCGACACGCTGGCCCTGAAGTTCCGCAAGGCGAGGACCGATCCCGAACCGCTGCCGTCGGAAGAAGCCGGACTGGAGACGCGGCCGGAGGCGCGCAACCTCGTCACCATCTTCTCGGCGCTGGCGGAACGGCCGGTCGACGAGGTGCTGGCGCAATATGGCGGCAGCCAGTTCTCCGGCTTCAAGTCCGATCTGGCCGACCTCGCGGTGGCGAAGCTCGCGCCCATCGCGGATGAGTTGGCGCGCCTGATGGCCGATCCGGCCCATGTCGATTCAATCCTCCGCGACGGCGGCGCCAGGGCGCGCGCCATCGCCGACCCCATCCTCCGCGAGGTCCAGGACATCATGGGGCTGATCCGGGTGTAGGGCGTGACGGGGGCGGGACGCCGGCCCTGTTCCGCTCACGTCTTTCGGGGGTTCGTCTCGCACAATCCGTTCCTTGCTTTCGAGGTAGCCGATCGCCCCCTTGCGGGTGTTTTCCTCAGTCGGCAATCGAACGAATGACCCGCGCCGGATTTCCTCCGACAAGGACATTAGGCGGAACGTCCCTGGTGACCACCGAACCTGCCGCAACAACCGAGTTTTCGCCTACCCTTACGCCACCGATGATGGTCGCGCCGGCGGCGATCCAGACGTTTCTCTCGATGACGATGGGCTTTGCGATAACAAATGCGCGCCGCCGGGAAGGTTCAATGGGGTGACCGGTCGTGATGAGGCTCACGTTCGGCCCGATCATCACATCGTCGGCGATGTCCAGGCCGCCAAGGTCATAGAAAGTGCAATTCTGATTTACGAATACATTACGTCCGACACTGATATTGACCCCGCTTTCCGTGTAGAACGGCGGGATCAATGAAAAACTGTCGTCCACCTTCTTCCCGATAAGGTCGCTGAACAGGGCACGGACTTCATCGGCATCGTCATACGTCAAACGGTTGAGAGCGGCGGTGATCGCCATCGCCCGTTTGACGTTCGCCACCATGGCTGCGGATTCAGGCGTTTTCCTTGGAACGATCCTGGTGCGATCATCATTCGCCACTTGCTATTTTCTCCGGGTACGGGCGGACGGGGGTTCAGCGCATGATTGCTGCGCCGAGATTCACCGAGTGTAATCACAAGGTCGCGAAGCCGGAATCCACGCCGGAACCGGGGTTCGTAAAGTTTGCTGGCGAAGCAGAAGGTGTGGCCGGAGCGGATTAATCTTATAGCGGATGTAATCCGCGGCGCGGCAATATCCGGGATGATCCCAAGCCATTGTTCAAAAAAGCGTTCGCGGGGTCTTTCAGTCGAATCGCCGCCAAGCTAAGGTGCCGTTAACTCCCGCTCGGGCAAACATAGGCCCCGATGCAGATCTACCTGCCCATCGCCGAAATGTCGGTGAACCTCTTTCTCATCCTGACGATGGGCGGAGCGGTCGGATTCCTGTCCGGCATGTTCGGCGTCGGCGGCGGATTCCTGATGACTCCGCTGCTGATCTTCATCGGCGTGCCGCCGGCGGTCGCGGTCGGAACCCAGTCCAATCAGCTCGTCGCCGCGTCCGTCTCGGGCGTGCTCGCCCACTGGCGCAAGGGCAATGTCGACGTGAAGATGGGCGTGGTCATGCTGGCCGGGTCGACGGTGGGGACGCTGCTGGGCGTGCTGCTGTTCGGCTGGCTGCAGCGGCTGGGCCAGATCGACCTCGTGATCTCGCTCTCCTACATCCTCTTCCTCGGCGTCATCGCGATCCTGATGCTGGTGGAGAGCCTGCGGTCGATGCTCAAGCTGCGCCGCACCACCGGCCAGCGCGGCAAGCTCCACAAGCACAACGCGCTGCACGGCCTGCCGCTGAAGACGCGGTTCCCGAAATCGCGGCTCTACATCTCAGCCCTGCTGCCGCTGGGCATCGGGTTCATCGGCGGCGTCATGGTCGCGATCATGGGGATCGGCGGCGGCTTCTTCCTGGTCCCGGCGATGATCTACGTGCTGGGCATGCCGGCGACGCTGGTCGCCGGAACGTCGCTCTTCCAGGTCATCTTCTCCTCCGCCATCGCCGCCTTCCTCCAGGCCTACCAGAACCAGACGGTCGACCTCCTCCTGGCGCTGATGCTGCTGGCCGGCGGCGTCATCGGGGCGCAGTTCGGCACCCGGGCGGCGAACGTGCTGCGGGGCGACCAGGCGCGCGCCCTGCTGGCCGCACTGGTGCTGGCGGTCTGCCTGAAGCTGAGTTTCGACCTCGTCGCCCCGCCCGATGAGCCCTTCTCGCTCCAGATCGTCACCGCCTTCCTGGCCGGCGCGGATGCCGGGCGGATCGCATGATCGCCCGGCTCTGGCTCTCCGTGCTGCTGGTCGCCTGGGCGGCCGCCGGCGCCCGGCCGGCGTCTGCACAGGATCTGGTGGCCGATTTGTCGAATCATCTGATCGCCATCTCCACCGACTTCACCGGGACGGAGGTGGTGCTGTTCGGCGCGCTGGACGAGCCGGGGGACATCGCCGTGGTGGTGCGGGGCCCGGCGGAGGATGTCGTCGTCCGGGAGAAGGAACGCGTGCTCGGCATCTGGGTGAACACGACCAGCGTCACCTTCCTCGGCGTGCCCAGCTTCTACCGCGTGGCCAGCAGCGTTCCGCTGCCCCAGCTCGCCGACGAGTCGACCCTGCGGCGGCACGGTATCGGGCTCCAGCATCTGCGCCTCGCGGTGGGCGAATCCTCTGACCTCGACGAGGCGGAGGTGTCGGCCTTCCACGACGCGCTCATCCGCTCCCGCCAGCGCGACGGGGTCTTCGGCGTCGGCAGCGGACAGGTGGCGTTTCTCGGCGGGCGGCTCTTCCGGACGCGATTGGACTTTCCCGCCAGCGTCCCGACCGGGCAATATATCGTCAGCGTATATCTTATTCGCGACGGCGCCGTGGTGGACGCCCAGACAACCCCGCTGGTGGTGAGCAAGATCGGCCTGGGCGCCGATATCTACGCCTACGCCCAGCGCCAGGCCGCCGCCTACGGCCTTCTCGCCATCTTCATCGCGGTGGCGGCGGGATGGCTGGCCAGCGTGGTGTTCCGTCGCGGCTGACCCCTTGCCGGAAGGATCCGACATGACCGACACCCCGTCCCAGAGTGCCGGCCGACACGCCTCGAACCGGATATTCCTCGTCGTCATCGACGACAGCGCGGAATGGCGCGCGGCGCTTCGCTTCGCCTGTCGGCGGGCGGAACATACCGGCGGTCGCGTCGCGCTCCTCCATGTTGTGGAGGAGCCGGAGTTTCAGCATTTCATGGCCGTGGAGGAGGTGATCCGCGAGGAGAAGCGCCAGGAGGCCGAACAGAGGCTCCAGAAGGTCGCCAAGGAGGTGAACGAGCTGAACGGACAGATGCCGGTGCTCTATGTCCGCGACGGCGCGACCCATGACGAGCTGCTGAAGCTGATCGACGAGGAGCCGACGATCTCCATCCTGGTGCTGGGCGCCAATCCCGGCAGCGAGGGGCCAGGGCCGCTGATCTCCTATCTGACCGGAAAGCGCATCGGGCAGTTGCGCATCCCGATCACCATTGTCCCCGGCGGGTTGTCGCTGGAGGCCATCGACACGCTGGGCTGAGCTTCAGAAATATTATGAGCCGCCGGTCGCAAGCGGTGGGAATTGAATATTTATTCGCGGATTCCGGCTTTTCGCGCATGGTCGCCATACGCAGGAAGGTCTTGATCTCGCCCTCCATTTTGACCAACTTGCCCGTTAACCTGCCGTTTACGAAGTTGGCAGGCGACGGAGAGCGTTGATGTTTATCCAGACTGAACAGACCCCCAACCCGGCCACCCTGAAGTTCCTTCCGGGCATGTCCGTGCTGGGGTCCGGCACCGCCAATTTCCCCTCGCGCGAGGAAGCGTCGTCGTCGCCGCTGGCCGAGCGTCTTTTTGAGGTTTCCGGCGTGTCGGGCGTCTTCTTCGGCGGCGATTTCATTACGGTCGCCAAAGACGACGACAAGGATTGGTACCTGCTCAAGCCGTCCATCCTCGGGGTCATCATGGAACATTTCACCGCCGGCCGTCCGGTCATGGCGGAGGCGGTGTCCACGACCCCGGAACAGTCCGGATCGGACGACGATGACGAGTTGGTCTCCCAGATCAAGGAGCTCCTGGACACGCGGGTCCGTCCCGCCGTGGCCCAGGACGGGGGTGACATCATCTTTCAGGGGTATGAGGACGGCGTGGTCTACCTGCACATGCAGGGCGCCTGCTCCGGCTGCCCCTCATCGACGATGACTCTGAAGGCGGGTATCGAGAACATGCTGCGCCACTACATCCCTGAAGTTCAGGAGGTCCGCGCCGTCATGTGACGGCCTTTCCCCCCGACAGTCTCCCTTAAAGCCGCGGGCAGACGCGGATTCGACCCCTTGAAGGCCGGGTCCGGGACCGTCCGCCTCGCGCATGCCGAAAGAGATTGCCGATGACGACAATAAGCATAACCCCGCGATGCCGGCGCAGCCGAACGCGGGGCAATCTGGTTCTGTTGACGGTCCTGAGCGCGGGGTTGATCGTCCCCGCCTCGGTCTGGAACAGCGGTATCCTCTCCGGCGGGACCTACGACCCCGCCCGCCCCGTCGCCAGCGACGAGACGGGCGAGCCCGTGGATCCGGCCCCGATCGTCGATGCGGCGCTGCTCCAGCCGGTGGATTTCGAATTCTCCGGCGGGGACGGCGCGGAAGACGTGCTGTCCGGCGTCTTCATCGAGGAACTGGACACCATCAGGCCGTCGCCGATCGACAAGGATTCCGAATCGGTCCTCGAGGTCGGTTCGGTCGAGGATCTGGCGCGGAAGTTCGCCGCCCTCGACTATTCTGTGCAGGAGATCCGCGAAGGCGACGCGCTGGTGCCGCGCGTTTTCGTCGCCTCCTTCCCCGAAGACCTTGACGGCATCGAAACGATCGACCAGCGCAAGAGCCTTTTCTTCAAGACCATGCTGCCGCTGGTCCTGCGCGCCAACGAACAGGTCCAGCATGATCGCTGGCGGCTGCTGGGGCTGCGGGAGCGGATCGAGAACGGCCGCGCCTTGACACGCGACGACCGGCGCTGGCTGGGCGCGCTGGCGGAGGAATACCGGCTGGACGAGGTCGATATCGACGAGCTTCTCCTGCGCGTCGACATCGTGCCGCCCTCGATGGCGCTGGCCCAGGCGGTGGTGGAATCCGGCTGGGGCCGCTCGCGCTTCGCGCAGGAGGCTAACGCCGTCTTCGGACAGATCACCATCGCGGAGACCGGCATCGTGTCGGAGTCCGACGGCCAGCGCTTCGCCTCATTCCCCCAATTGCTGGACGGCACGGAATCCTACGTCCGCAACCTCAACACCCATCGGGCCTATGCGGATTTCCGCGCGCTCAGGGCCCAGCAGCGCGCTTCGGGCGGCAGGCTCGACGGCAGCGAACTGCTCGCCGGCCTTCTGCGCTATTCGGAGCTGGGGCAGGACTACATCAACTATGTCCGCGGCGTGATCGACGATAACGATCTGGCCCAGTTCGACAGGGCGCGCCTCGCCGTTCCGGAAAGCCAGGTGGCCTCGGTCATCTGACCCCCGGTTCTTCCCGGGATGGGCGGCGGGCCGCCGGAAGAAGGACCCGAATGATTTGACCGGAAGCATCGTGACCGACGCGGCGCTGGACCTGCTGTTCCGCGAGGCGCGGACCTATCGCCATTGGCGGGACAAGCCGGTCAGCCCCATCCTGCTGGAGGCGGTCTACGATCTGGCGAAGATGGGTCCGACCAGCGGCAATTGCAGCCCGATGCGGGTGGTGTTCGTGGTCGGTCCGGAAGCCAAGGCGCGGCTGAAGCCCTGCCTGTCGCCCGGCAATGTGGACCAGACCATGGCGGCCCCCGCCACCGCCATCATCGCCCATGACATGGATTTTCCCGACCTCATGCCGCGCCTCTACCGGAAGGAGGATGCGCGGTCCTGGTTCGCCGGGAAGCCCGACCTGATCGCGGAGACCGCCTTCCGGAACGGCAGCCTGCAGGGCGCCTACCTGATCATGGCGGCGCGCGCGCTCGGCCTCGATTGCGGCCCGATGTCCGGCTTCAACAGAGCGAAGACCGACAAGGCCTTCTTCGAAGGTCAAAGCTGGCGGTCGAACTTCCTGGTCAATCTCGGCTACGGGCTGGACGACACGGTCGATCCCCGCGACGACAGGCTGGATTTCGATGAGGCCTGCCGGATCGAGTGACCGGAGGTCAGGCGACCATCGGCCGGTCCAGAACGCTGTCGGACAGAAGCGGGTAGCGCTCCGGATGGGGCAGGTTGAAGTGCCACCATTCCGGATCGTAATGCGCCCATCCGGCCGCGATCATCAGCCCCAGCAACAACCGTCGGTTCCGCTGCGCCGCCGCCGGGACCGAGATGGAGGAATGGCGCGACGCCTCCGCCATCTCGTCGAAGCCCGTGCCCATGTCCAGGATCCGGCCGCCCGGCGTCTCCAGCGTCAAATCGATGGCGACGCCGCGGCCATGGGCGGACCCGAGCCTGGGATCGGCCACGAAGCGCGCGTCCGGCAGCGTCTTCCACAGCAGCCATTGCGCCTCTGGCGGCCGGAAGGCGTCATAGATCCTGAAGCGAAGCCCCAGCGGGCGGGCAAGATCGACCGCGCGGCCCAGCGCCGCCGCGGCATCCGGGTGGAGGTAGGCGCCCGCCCGCCGGTAGATCGCCGCGCCGGTCAGGTTGTCCGGCGTGGCGTAGCGCAGATCGATGCTCACGCCGTGGCTTTCGGCGGTGATCGGCAGAAGGGTCATGGGTCTCGGGAATGCTCGGGGTGCGGGGACAGGCGATTCGCTGCTATGACTTTAGACCCTGGTGGTCTGATCGTAACGCTTGGTTCCCAAGCGTTACGTGAATCAGTCCACCAATTTGTTGACTAGTCCCTGAACAAGGCATGAAGCGCGCGTGATCGTCCTGGCCATCGATACCGGCGGAGCGGCCTGCTCCGTCGCCCTTCTCCGTCACGATGCTGTCCTGGCGCGCGATGTGCGCCCGATGGCGCGCGGCCATTCCGAGGCGTTGACGCCTCAGATCGCCGGAGCCCTGGCCGATGCTGGTCTCGGCTTCGCCGATATCGGGCTGATCGGCGTGACCACCGGGCCCGGCGCCTTTACCGGCCTGCGGATCGGGCTGGCCGCCGCCGGCGGGCTCGGCCTCGCCACCGGCGCGCCGATCGTCGGAATCTCCAGCTTCGATGCGGTCGCCGCCGCTGTGCCGGACGGCCCCAACCCGCTCCTGGTGGTGATCGAGAGCAAGCGGGAGGAGCTTTTCGCCCAGACCTATCGGCCCGATGGCGGGCGCGAGGGCGGTCCGCTCTGCCTTGCGCCCGATGCGATAGACCAGGCAGCGCCACAGGGGAGGGTGCGGTTGGCCGGCGACGGCGCCGCCCGGTTCCTGGAGAAGGTCGTGCAACCTGATCGTTACGAAATCGTTCCAAACTCCGATATGGTCGACCCCTCGGTGATCGCAAGGCTGGCGCTGGCCGGTGCCGGCCGGGCGCAGGCGGACCCGCCGCCGCCCGACTATCTGCGTCCGCCCGATGCCGTTCCGGCCAGGCCGGCCCGCGCCCGTGCTTCCTGACCCGGCCGCCGGAGCGCTGCGCCCGATCGGCCCGTTCGATCCGGGGCCGCTCGCCAGCCTGCACGCCCGGTGCTTCGACGCCGGGTGGAGCGAGGATTCCTTCGCGCGGCTGCTGGCGGGGCCGGACGGTTTCGGGTTCTGGATGATGGGGGCGGCGGACGCCCCTTCAGGGTTCGTCCTGGCCAGGGTCGCGGCGGAGGAATCGGAGATTCTGACCATCGCCGTCGATCCCGCCTTGCGGAAGCGGGGGACCGGCCGCCGCCTCATGGAAGCCGCGATGGATGAGGCCGCCTCGCGCGGCGCGGCGGAGATGTTCCTGGAGGTCGCGGAGACGAACGGGCCGGCGCTGGCGCTCTATCGGCGCTGCGGCTTCCGGTACGTCGGCAGGCGGCGCGAATATTATGAAGGGCCGAATGGAAAACTGGATGCGCTGATCCTCAAACGCGTGCTGGCGGGCTCAACGCTTGCGGATCCGTAAACGATAGCAACCCTCCGGCGTCGCTTCATCTTCCACGTACATGCCCAATACGTCGTGTCCCAGTTCCAGGGCGGACCTTGGCACGTTCTCGCGCGGCTCATGGCCTTGCAGCCGCACCTCCAGAATTTTGCCCGGCTCCATCCGTTCCAGAAGCAGTTTGGTCCGCACAAAGGTAAAGGGGCATACCTCTTGGGAGATATCCAGGAAGTAATCCGCGTCCTTTAGCTGCGACATCGGTTTCTCTTCTTTTGTGTCACCGGTTATTGAAATAGCTTGGTGAAGCACTTATAAATTTAGGCAGAAAAAATTGGAGCCTAGGTGATGACCAGCCAAACCCCGTCGAGCGAACTGCTGTCCCTGACCAGCCAGATCGTTTCGGCGCATGTCGGCAACAATTCGGTCCCGACATCCGATCTTCCGCAATTGATCGAACATGTCTACCGGACATTGGCCGGCATCGGCACGGAGCCGCCGCCGCAGCCCGAACGGCCGCAGCCTGCCGTGCCCGTGAAGAAATCCGTCACTCCCGACTACATCGTCTGCCTGGAGGACGGCAAGCAGCTCAAGATGCTGAAGCGGCATCTGAAGACGGCCTACGACATGACGCCGGAGGAATACCGCGAGCGTTGGAACCTGCCGTCCGACTATCCGATGGTCGCCCCGAACTATGCCCGCCAGCGCAGCCGACTGGCCAAGCAGATCGGCCTCGGCACCCGCGCTCGCAAGGGCGATTGAGGTATCCCGGCCGCCGACCCCGTGGCGGCTGTCCCGCTTTCCCGCTATAATCGTTCCGCGCGCCCGCATGGGGTTTCCCCCGCGGACGGCGGCGCGAAGCCGGAATGGCCGCCGGGCCGTTGTCACGAATCCTTAGCTAAGCTTTCATTGCCCCGGACAGTCCGACTTTGTTAGAGGGGGTCGAAAGGGGCCGAGCCGGCCCGCTCAGGCGAATGCAGGGACGATGGCAGAAACGACCCCGGTAGGGGATTATGGCTGGAGCTTCCGCGCCGGCAGCCTGGAGGTCAGGCTGGCCCGGACGGCGCCGGAGGTGGAGGCCGCCCAGTCCCTCCGCTACGACATCTTCTATGGCGAGATGTCGGCCAAGCCGTCCTTCGAGATGGCCGCCCGGAAACGCGATTTCGACGTCTATGACGCGGTCGCCGACCATCTGCTGGTGATCGATCACGAGCGGGGGCCGGGCGCGGACGGCGTCGTCGGCACCTACCGGCTGATCCGGCGGGAGGCGGCCGGGCGGATCGGTTCGTTCTATTCCGCCGGCGAATACGACATTGCGACCCTGCTGCGCTATCCGGGCGAGATCCTGGAACTGGGCCGGTCCTGCGTCCATGCGGATTTCCGCACCGGCCAGACCATGCAGCTTTTGTGGCGGGGGATCGCCGCCTACGTCTTCCAATACGATATCGAACTGATGTTCGGCTGCGCCAGCATTCCCGGCGTCACGCCCGAAGCGGTCTCGCTGCCGCTTTCCTACCTCTATCACTATCATCTGGCGCCGCCGGCGCTCAGGCCGAAGGCCCTGATCGAGCGCTACGTGCCGATGAACCGGCTGCGCGTCGACGACATCGACCGGCGGGCGGCGCTCGCGGCGCTGCCGCCGCTCATCAAAGGCTATCTCCGCCTCGGCGGGCTGGTCGGCGACGGCGCGGTCGTCGACCATCAGTTCAACACCACCGACGTGTGCGTCGTTGTGAAGACCGATCTGGTGACGGAGAAATATTACCGTCACTACGAAAAGCGCGAACGAAGGCCGGTCCTGGCCTATCAGCGTCTCTGATCCCGGAGGGGCGTCGCCGTTCCGATGGGGTCTCCGCTTCTGGGAAGCTGCCGGCTCGCCGTCTATCTGGCATGGACGGCGCTTCTGATCCCCATCCAGGCGGTGGCGGTCTGGGCGCGGCTGGGCTTCGTCCGCGACCGGCTGCCGCTTCTCTACCATCGCGCCTGCTGCCGCATCGTCGGGCTGGATCTGGAGGTCGAGGGCGCACGCTCGACCGTCCGGCCGACCCTCTTCATCAGCAACCATTCCTCCTATCTGGACATCATGGTGCTGGGCGCGCTGATCGAAGGCAGCTTCGTCGCCAAGACGGAGGTCGGCACCTGGCCGCTGTTCGGCCTGCTGGCGAAGCTCCAGCGCAGCGTCTTCGTCGACCGCCGGGCGCGCAACGCCGACCGGGATCGAAACGAGGTACGGGAAAGGCTGGAGGCGCGGGACAATCTGATCCTGTTTCCCGAAGGCACGTCCAGCGACGGCAACCGGACGCTGCCCTTCAAGACCGCCCTCTTCGCCGTGGCGTCGATGGAGGTGGATGGCAAGCCGATCCAGCTCCAGCCGGTGTCGGTCACGGCCACGCGCCTGGACGGCATTCCGCTCGGCCGGGCGCTCAGGCCCTGCTACGCCTGGTATGGCGACATGGACCTCGCGCCGCATCTCTGGGAGATGGTGAAGCTGGGGCGGTTGCGGGTCTCCGTGCGCTTCCACCCGCCGGTCGCGCTGGAAGGGTTCGCCGGGCGCAAGGCGCTGGCCGACCATTGCTGGCGGACGATCGCCGGGGGCGTCGCGGACGCCAATGCGGGGGTCGGGGCGAGAATCGAATCGGCCTCGCGGTCTTGATTTCCCACGGGATTCGGGTCATGTGGGGGAGGCGCGCCCGTACCGGGCGCCGGTTGATCGCGGACGGGCGGTGACAAAGAAGCTTTTCATCAAGACCTATGGCTGCCAGATGAACGTCTACGACTCCGCCCGGATGGCGGATGTCCTGGCGCCTCTGGGCTATGTCGCGACGCCGGCCCCCGAAGATGCCGACATGGTGATCCTCAACACCTGCCATATCCGCGAGAAGGCGACGGAGAAGGTGTTCTCCGAACTGGGCCGGCTGCGTGAACAGCGGCGCGACCGGAAGGCTTCCGGCCAGGACATGATCATCGCCGTCGCCGGCTGCGTCGCCCAGGCGGAGGGCGAGGAGATCATGGCCCGCGCCCCCTATGTCGACATGGTGTTCGGCCCGCAGACCTATCACGCCCTGCCGGAGATGGTCGCCCAGGCGACAAGGCGGACCGGCGGCGTGCTCAACACTGATTTCCCGCTGGAAAGCAAGTTCGACCATCTGCCGGAGGAAAGCGCAGGCCAGGGCGTCTCGGCCTTCCTGTCGGTTCAGGAAGGCTGCGACAAGTTCTGCACCTTCTGCGTCGTGCCCTACACGCGCGGGGCGGAATATTCCCGGACGCCGGAACAGATCCTGGCCGAGGCGCGGCGGCTGGTCGCCGGCGGCGCGCGGGAGATCACGCTTCTGGGGCAGAACGTCAACGCCTTCCACGGGCAGGCGGCGGACGGGACCGTCTGGGGGCTGGGCCGGCTGATCCGCGAGATGGCCGGGATCGCGGGGCTGGAACGCATCCGCTACACCACCTCCCACCCCCGCGACATGGATGACGATCTGATCGCCGCCCATGGCGAGGTGCCGCAGCTCATGCCGTTCCTCCATCTGCCGGTGCAGAGCGGATCCGACCGCATCCTGGCCGCGATGAACCGCAAGCATGGCGCGGACGATTATCGCCGGGTCGTCGACCGGTTGCGCGCCGCCCGGCCGGATCTCGCGCTCTCCTCGGATTTCATCGTCGGCTTCCCCGGCGAGACCGACCGCGATTTCGCCGACACGCTCAGGCTCGTCACCGATATCGGCTACGCCCAGGCCTACAGCTTCAAATACAGCGCCCGCCCCGGCACGCCGGCTTCCGGCATGGACGGCCAGGCGCCTGAATCGGCGAAGTCGGACCGGCTGGCGGCGCTCCAGCAGCTTCTGAACGAGCAGCAGATCGCCTTCAACCGATCGACGGTCGGACGGACGATCCCTGTGCTGCTCGACCGGCGGGGCAAGCGGGAGGGCCAGCTCGTCGGCCGCAGCCCGCACATGCAATCCGTTTACCTGACCGCCCCGGACCGGCTTTTCGGGACGGTCGCCGAAGTCTGTATCACGGACGCGTTCGCCAACAGCCTGACCGGCGGCATCGTCACCGGCAAACATGTCCACCAGCCGATGGAGCGGCTTTCCGCGTGACGGATCTGGCCGACAGAAGCATCTCAGTCGCGTTCGATGATAACCGGCTGGTCCCCCTGCTCTATGGGGAGCACGACACCAACCTCCTGCGGATCGAACACCAGCTCGGCGTCTCCCTTGCCTCGCGCGGCAACCAGGTCACGATCCGGGGCGGCGAGGGCGCGGCCGACCGGGCGCTGCTGGTGCTCAACACCCTCTGGGAACGGCTGGGGAGGGGACTTCCCGTGGCCGCGGCCGATGTCGACACGGTGATCCGCTTCGCCGAGGAGGGCGGGGGCGCGCCCGACGCGCTGAAACGGTCGGAGGTCGGCGTCCGGACGAAGCGGCGCGTGGTGACCGCCCGCAGCGGCAACCAGGCAAGCTATATCGAGGCGCTGGAAAGCCACGACCTGGTCCTGGGGCTGGGCCCCGCCGGCACCGGCAAGACCTATCTGGCGGTCGCCCAGGCCGTCGCCATGCTGATCGCCGGCCGCGTCGACCGGATCATCCTCTCCCGCCCGGCGGTGGAGGCGGGGGAAAGGCTGGGCTTCCTGCCCGGCGATCTGAAAGAGAAGGTCGATCCCTATCTGCGGCCGCTCTACGACGCGCTGCACGACATGCTGCCGCCCGATCAGGTGGCCAAGCATATGGAGACCGGCGTCATCGAGATCGCGCCGCTCGCCTTCATGCGCGGCCGCACCCTGTCCAACGCCTATGTGATCCTGGACGAAGGCCAGAACGCGACGGCCATGCAGATGCGCATGTTCCTGACCCGGTTGGGCGAGAACAGCCGCATGGTCGTGACCGGCGATATCAGCCAGATCGACCTGCCGCCGGGCGTGAAGTCCGGCCTGAAGGAGGCGATCGAGATCCTCGACGGGGTGGAGGGCGTCGCCTTCGTCCGCTTCGACCATCGCGACGTGGTCCGCCACGCACTGGTCACCCGCATCGTCCGCGCCTATGACGCGCTGGACCGAAAGCGGCGGGAAGGCTCGCCGTGACGGCCGCTTTCGCCGACCGCCTCGATCTCGCCGTGACGGTCGAGGATGATCGCTGGCGGGAGATGCTGGGCGAGGACGCCGAAGGCCTGGTCACGCCGTTCGTCATCGCTGCGCTGGAGGCAGGCGACGCGGCGGAGGAAGAGGTGGAGATCGGCATCGCCTTCGCCGACGATGAGAGGGTGCGGGTCCTCAACCGCGACTATCGCGGCAAGGACAAGCCGACCAACGTCCTGTCCTTCGCGCTTACCGAGGGGGAGGAAACGCCGGCCCCCATGGGCGGTCCGGTGATGCTGGGCGACCTGGTCCTGGCGCGCGAGACAGTGCTTCGCGAAGCCGCCGAGCAGGGCAAGGCCCCACGGGACCATGCGGTCCATCTGATCGTCCATGGCGTTTTGCATCTTCTCGGTTATGATCATCTCACCGACGCCGACGCCCTCCTGATGGAGCGGACGGAAGCGGCGGTATTGGCGCGGTTCGGCCTTGCCGACCCTTACGCCGAAGTCGGCCCGACGGAAGGCGCTCGCGCCGCCCCGACAGCCCCATCCCAACGACGGTAATGACCGATACATCTGTCAGTCGACCGCCCCGCCAGAGCGGGGCCGAACAATCCTCCCAGACACTGCCGGGCCTGTTCCGCACCTGGCTCCGGGCGTCGCTCCGGGGCAAATCGGAGGCCAACTGGCGCAACACGATCGAAGAGCTGATCGAGGATGGCGGCGAACCGGACGTTCCGGCGGCCGTGCATGAGCGGATGCTTCTCTCCAACATCCTGCGGCTCAAGGATCTGACCGCCTACGACGTGATGATACCGCGCGCCGACATCACGGCGCTGGAGGTCGACACGCCGGCCGAGGAGATCGCGGCCATCCTGTCGCGCAACGCCCACAGCCGCGTCCCGGTCTATCGGGAATCGCTCGACGACGTGATCGGGATGCTGCACATCAAGGACGTGCTGGCCCGCATCGCGTCGGGCGAACCTTTGCGCCTCCAGGAATTGCTGCGCGACGTTCTGATCATCGCGCCGTCGATGCCGATCCTGGACCTGTTGCTGGAGATGCGGGAGAACCGCCAGCACATGGCGCTGGTGGTCGACGAATTCGGCGGCATCGACGGGCTGATCACGATCGAGGATCTGGTCGAGGAGATCGTGGGCGAGATCGAGGACGAACACGACATCGACGAGGCGCCCCGGATGGCCGAACGGCCGGACGGCAGCTTCGTCGCCGATGCGCGCCTGCCGATCGAGGAGTTCGAGGACAAGGTCGGCGCCATCCTGGAGGAGGATGAACGGGAGGACATCGACACGCTGGGAGGCCTCGTCTTCTCCATGGCCGGCCGGATTCCGGCGCGCGGCGAATTGCTGCGCCACGCCCGCGGCCTGGAATTCGAGGTGATGGACGCCGACCCGCGCCGCATCCGCCGCCTCCGCGTGCGCCGCACCGAGCCCGAGATCGCCGTCGACGATGCCTGACCACGCCGCGCCGGCCGGCGCTTCCCGCCGGTCGGCGACAACCGCCGGCCGCCTGCGTACGCGGATCGCCGCGCTCACCGGCTGGCGGCGTCATGCCGCCGCGATCGCGCTGGGGGCGGTGGCGGCGCTCGCCATGCCGCCCTTCTGCGCCGCGCCGCTGCTGCTGGTCGCCTTCCCGGGCCTTCTCTTCCTGCTGGACGGGGCGGAGCGGGGCCGGGCCGCCTTCGCGATCGGCTGGTCCTTCGGCTTCGGCTTCTTCGTCGCCGGCCTCTACTGGATCGCCTGGGCGCTCACCGTCGACCTGGCGCGCTTCTTCTGGCTGATCCCGTTCGCCGTCGCCGGCCTGCCGGCGCTGCTGGGGATCTTCACCGGGCTCGCCCTCTGGCTGCTCCACGGGCTTCGGCTCCAGGGCGTCTCGCGGGTGCTGGCCTTCGCGGTGCTGTGGACGCTGGCGGAATATCTGCGTGGCCACATCCTGACGGGGTTCCCCTGGAACCTGATCGGCTATAGCTGGGTCGGCTGGATTCCGGTGCTGCAGAGCGTCGCCTGGATCGGGATATATGGGTTGAGCGCCCTCACCGTCGCGGCGATGGCGATGCCGGCGGCGATCGGCCGTCGCGGCGGCGGCGTGGCGACGGCGCTGGGGCTGCTCCTGTTCGCCGGCCTCTCGGTCGCCGGCTGGCTGCGCCTCCAGGACGCCACCACCGCGACGGTGGAAGGGGTTCGGCTGCGGCTGGTGCAGCCCGCTACCTCCCAGGCCGACAAATGGAACCCCGACCTCTGGCCGCAGATCTTCCAGCAGCATCTGGCGTTGAGCGCGCGGCCGGCGACGCAGCCGGTGACCCATATCATCTGGCCGGAAACCTCCGTCCCCTATTTCCTCAGCCGCGACGCCCATGCGCGGGAGGCGATCGCGCGGGTGGTTCCCGATGACGGGCTGGTGATCGCCGGCGCGCCGCGGATCGTGGAGAGCGGCGGTCCGGTCCAGTACTTCAACAGCCTGGCCGCGATCGACGGGGCGGGCGCGGTGGTCGGAACCTATGACAAGTTCCATCTGGTGCCGTTCGGGGAGTACGTCCCCTTCCGCTCGGTCCTGCCGATCGACAAGATCACCTCCGGGACCACCGATTTCTCGGCTGGCCCCGGTCCCCGGACGCTTGAGCTGCCCGGCCTGCCGCCGGTCAGCCCGCTGATCTGCTATGAGGTCATCTTCCCCGGCGAGGTGACGGCGGAAGGCGAAGACGCCGTTCGGCCGGCCTGGCTGCTCAACCTGACGAACGACGCCTGGTATGGACAGACGGCGGGTCCGCATCAGCATTTCGCCATCGCCCGCACCCGCGCGGTGGAGGAAGGGCTCCCGCTGGTCCGGGCGGCGACCACGGGGATCAGCGGCGTGGTCGACGCCTATGGCAGGGTGACGGCCCGGCTGGGGCTGGGCGAACAGGGCGTCCTGGACGCCGACCTGCCGGTCGCGCTCGCGGAGCCTACGCTCTACGCCCGGTTCGGCGACCGCGGGTTGTGGCTGTTGCTGGCCTTGTTCTCGGTCGCCGCGATCGGTCTGCGCCGCCTTGGCCGCGCTTGAGCCTCATCTCTTGCAAAAGGCTAGGCAAAAGGCTGGCCTGCCGGCTTGAAACGCCGTAATACAGCATACGACCGTATGACGGATTTCGCTGGCGACATCATCAGAGAGCTTCCGCATTGACATCCGAACCTCCCAGGAGAAAGGCCGGCCGGCCGCGGCTCGGCACGCCCAATCCCGTCGACATCCATGTCGGAAGCCGTGTCCGCCTGCGCCGTACGCTTCTGGGGATGAGCCAGGAGAAGCTGGGCGATGCGCTGGGACTGACCTTCCAGCAGGTACAGAAGTACGAGCGCGGGGCCAACCGCATCGGCGCCAGCCGCCTGTTCGATCTGAGCCGCGTGCTCGACGTACCGGTCAGCTATTTCTTCGACGAAGCGCCGGCCGGCCCGGCTCCTGCCGCCGCGCCGGGCCTGGCGGAGGAGCCGGCGCCCTATGCCCATGAGCTGGACCCCATGGCCAAGCGGGAAACGCTGGAGCTGGTCCGCGCCTATTACCGCATCACCGATCCGGCGATCCGCAAGCGCCTTTTCGACCTGACCCGGACCATCGCCGGCGCTCATCGCGGCGATCCGGAGGACAGCCGCGGCTGACGGCTGCCCCCTCGGTTCGGCTTTTCCCGGCGGCTTTTCCCATAAGCTTTTCATTGACCGTCCGCCGCTTCCTTGCAAGAAACGGCGGATTGCGCGCCATGGAACCGCCGCCAATCCCGCTTCCGACCGTCAGAATGAAGGGCCCGCCGTGCGTCAGGGAAACTACGTCTTCACCAGCGAATCCGTGTCCGAAGGCCATCCGGACAAGGTCTCCGACCGGATTTCCGACGCCATCGTCGACACCTTCCTGACCGCCCAGCCGGAAGCGCGCGTGGCGGTCGAGACCCTGTGCACGACCAACCACATCGTCATCGCCGGCGAGGTAAGGGGTCCCGAGGCCGTGACCGCCCGGGTGATGGAGGATGTCGCCCGGCAGGCGGTCAAGGAGATCGGCTACGAGCAGGGCGGTTTCCACTGGCGGGACGCGAAGGTGGACGTGCTGGTCCATCAGCAGTCGGCGGACATCGCCCAGGGCGTCGACGCGCTGGGCAACAAGGATGAGGGCGCGGGCGACCAGGGCATCATGTTCGGCTACGCCTGCCGGGAGACCGACGCCTTCATGCCGGCGCCGATCCATTTCGCCCATTCGATCCTGAAGAGCCTGGCCGAGGCGCGCCATTCCGGGGCGCAGCCCAATCTCGGCCCCGACGCCAAGAGCCAGGTCAGCCTGCGCTATGTCGACGGCAAGCCGATCGGCGCGACCTCGGTCGTGGTCTCCACCCAGCATGCCGACGGGCTGGACCAGGACGAGATCCGGGAAATCGTGCGTCCCCACGTCGTCAACGTCCTGCCCGACGGCTGGATGTGCCCGGAGGACCAGTTCTACGTCAACCCGACCGGCCGGTTCGTGATCGGTGGCCCGGACGGCGACGCCGGCCTCACCGGACGCAAGATCATCGTCGACACCTATGGCGGGGCGGCCCCCCATGGCGGCGGCGCGTTCTCCGGCAAGGACCCGACCAAGGTCGACCGCTCGGCAGCCTATGCCGCCCGCTACCTGGCCAAGAACGTGGTAGCGGCCGGGCTGGCCGACCGCTGCACCATCCAGCTCAGCTACGCCATCGGCGTGTCGGAGCCGCTGTCGGTCTATATCGACACCCACGGCACCGGCAAGGTGGACGAGGACCGGCTGTCGGGCACGCTCCGGGGACTGATGGATCTCAGGCCGCGCGGCATCCGCACCCATCTCGGCCTCAACCGGCCGATCTATGCCCGCACCGCCGCCTACGGGCATTTCGGGCGCACCCCGGAAGCCGATGGCGGCTTCTCCTGGGAACGGCTCGATCTCGTCGACCCGCTGAAAAGCGCCTACGCGTAGCCTCCATGTCGGGGACCGGACAGCCGGCCGCGCGCCGGCTCTACGGCCGCCGCCAGGGACGGAAGCTGCGGACCGGGCAGGCGGCGCTGCTGGACGACGTCCTGCCGCGTCTCCGCATCGCCCTGCCCGACCCGCCGGTGACGCTCGACCCTGCGGCGCTCTTCCCCCGGCCGGTCGACGATCTGTGGCTGGAGATCGGGTTCGGCGGCGGCGAGCATCTCTCCTGGCAGGCGGACCGGAACAGGAATGTCGGCCTCATCGGCTGCGAGCCCTTCATCAACGGCATCTCCACCCTCCTGCGGGATGTCGAGGCGCTGGGGCTGGACAATGTCCGCATCCATCCCGACGACGCCCGGCCGCTGATCGAGGCGCTGCCAGACGGCTGCGTCGGGCGGACCTTCCTCCTGTTCGCCGATCCGTGGCCGAAGGCGCGCCATCACAAGCGCCGTTTCATCCAGCCCGAAACGCTGGACGTCCTGGCCCGCATCCTGCGCAGCGGGGCGGAACTGCGCCTGGCCAGCGACAATCCGGGGCTGGTCGACTGGATGCTGTTCCACACCAGGCGGCATCCCGCCTTCCGCTGGACCGCCGAACGCCCCGCCGACTGGCGGACCCGCCCCGCCGACTGGCCCGCCACCCGCTACGAGAAGAAACGCCTGCACGGCGTCCCCGCCTTCCTCCGCTTCGTGCGACGGTGATATCGGTCATCTCGAAAACGGTTGCGGCGGATCGTGAACTGGCTATAGTGCGCCTCCAACATCCCATAACGGTCCCGTCCTGGTGGCTGGACTGATAGAAGGGTGGGCCGGCGGCCCGCCTTTTTTCATTTTGGGGAAAATTCATCGCCGCGCCCGCCCGCGCGGCCGGAAACTTCGCGAACGCCCGCCCATGGATCGTACGGACAAAGTCGGCGCCATCATCGCCCCCTCGCTCGAGGCCATGGGGTATGAGCTGGTGCGCGTCCATATGACCGGCGGCATGCGCCCGACCCTCCAGATCATGGCGGAGCGGGCCGACCGGGCGGAGATGACCGTGGAACATTGCGCGGAGATCAGCCGCGCGGTTTCGGCCCTTCTGGACGTGGAGGACCCGATCCGGGAAGCCTACACGCTGGAGGTCTCCTCGCCGGGAATCGACCGGCCGCTGACGCGGTTGGACGATTTCGACCGGTTCGCGGGGTTCGAGGCGCGGGTCGAAAGCCGGGTCGCCGTCGAGGGCCGCAAGCGGTTCCGCGGCAAGCTGCACGGCACGGAAGGGCGCGAGATCAAGATAGAGGTCGAAGCGCCGGCCGAAGGTCCCGAAGCCGAGACCGCCCCGGCCGTGGCGCGGGTGCCGTTCGACGAGATCGTGCGCGCCAAGCTGGTGTTGACGGATGAACTGATCGCCGCCTCCGGCGGTCACGGCTGACGGGCTTCCCCGTCGGCCAGGGAAATAAAGGAAGTCGGGTCAGGATCCCATGGAACTGCTGCAAGTCGCTGACGCGGTCGCCCGCGAGAAGAATATCGAGCGCGATGAAGTGCTGCTCGCCATGGAGCAGGCGATTCAGAAGGCCGGCCGCTCCAAATACGGGCTGGAGCACGATATCCGCGCCCATATCGACCGCAAGTCGGGCGAGATCCAGCTTACCCGCTATCTGGAGGTCGCCGATCCGGTGGAGGACGACGCCACCCAGATCTCGCTCAAGGAAGCGCGCTCCATCAAGGAGGACGCCAATGTCGGCGACTTCCTGACCGACGCGCTGCCGCCGATCGATTTCGGACGCATCGCCGCCCAGACCGCCAAGCAGGTGATCGTCCAGAAGGTCCGCGAGGCCGAGCGCAAGCGTCAGTACGAGGAGTACAAGGACCGCGTCGGCGAGATCGTCAACGGGCTGGTCAAGCGGGTGGAATACGGCAACGTCACCGTCGACCTCGGCCGCGCCGAGGCGATCCTGCGCCGCGACGAGCTGCTGCCGCGCGAGCATTTCAAGGTCGGGGACAGGGTGCGGTCCTACATCTTCGACGTGCGGCAGGAACCACGCGGGCCGCAGATCTTCATGTCGCGCTCCCATCCGCAATTCATGGCGAAGCTGTTCTCCATGGAGGTGCCGGAGATTTATGACGGCATCATCGAGATCAAGGCGGTCGCCCGCGACCCCGGCTCCCGCGCCAAGATCGCCGTCATCAGCCACGACAATTCGATCGATCCGGTCGGCGCCTGCGTCGGCATGCGCGGCAGCCGCGTCCAGGCGGTCGTCGGCGAATTGCAGGGCGAGAAGATCGACATCATTCCCTGGTCGCCGGAAGCCGCCACCTTCATCGTCAACGCCCTGGCCCCTGCGGAGGTCAGCAAGGTGGTGCTGGACGACGAGCAGCGGCGGATCGAGGTGGTGGTCCCCGACGAGCAGCTTTCGCTGGCCATCGGCCGGCGCGGGCAGAATGTCCGCCTCGCCTCGATGCTGACCGGCTGGGAGATCGACATCCTGACGGAGGCCGAGGAGAGCGAGCGTCGGATCGAGGAGACGCGCCAGCGCAGCCAGCTCTTCATGGATGCGCTTGATGTCGACGACGTGATTGCCCATCTGCTGGTCGCGGAAGGCTTCACGGGGCTGGAGGAAATCGCCTTCGTGCCTCTGGAGGAACTGACCGAAATCGAGGGTTTCGACGAGGATATCGCGGCCGAACTCCAGAACCGCGCCCAGACCTATCTGGAGACCCGGGCCCGCGCCGATGAGGAGCGGGCGGGCGAGCTCGGCGTTTCCGACGAGCTCAAGGCTCTCGACGGGCTGACGCCGGCGATGCTGGTGAAGCTGGGCGAGGCCGAAATCAGGACGCTCGACGATCTGGGCGATCTGGCGAGCGACGAGCTGATCGAGATCGTCGGCCAGGGCACGATGGACGAGGCCGCCGCCAACGAGGTCATCATGGCCGCGCGGGCGCACTGGTTCGAGGATGACGAAACCCCGGCCGCCCCGGAGGCGGCCTCGGAATCGGCCTGATCCGGGACCAGGGAGCGGCCTTGACCGAAGACGGCGCCGGAAGCCCGGAGCGGGCGGAGAAGCGCTCTCCGCTTCGGCGATGCCTCGCTACCGGGGAGACGCTGCCCAAGGAGCGGCTGATCCGCTTCGTCGTCGGCCCCGACGGTTCGGTGGTTCCCGATGTCGAGGGGAAGCTTCCCGGCCGGGGCCTCTGGGTCGCCGCCGACCGCTCGGCACTTGACCGCGCGGTGCGAAAGGGTCTTTTCTCGCGCGCCGCCCGGATGACGGTGCGGCCGCCGGAGGATCTGGCGGATCGGGTCGACGCCCTGCTGACGGCGCGCTGCCTCGCCCTCCTGGGTCTGGCGCGCGGGGCGGGGCAGGCGGTCGCCGGGTATGAGAAGGTCCGCGCCTGGCTCAAACAGGGGCAGGCGGCGGTCCTGGTGGCGGCCAGCGACGGCGCGGAGGACGGACGCGCCAAGCTGCGGGCGCTGGCGCCGGCCCTGCCGGTCGTGGCGCTGTTCCCGGCAAACCGGCTGGGGACCTGCTTCGGACGCGATCATGCGGTCCATGCGGCCGTGGCGCCGGGAGGATTGGCGAGAGCGTTCCTGGGCGAGGCGGCGCGCCTTCAAGGCTTGCGCGCCGGCCCCGAGGGCGCGGCTTGACGGAACAAAGGACGGGGCGGACCATGCCCCGCCGCAAGAGACAAAGGCGGACACGCTGGAAGAGATGAGCGAGAGCGACAACAAAGAAGACCGCAAGACGACGCTGAGCCTGGGCAACCGGAGCAAGCTCGGCCTGTCGCCGAAGGGCGGAACGGATGGCCAGGTGCGTCAAAGCTTCTCTCATGGCCGGTCCAAGACCGTCCAGGTGGAGGTGAAGCGCAAACGCGCCGCCGAGAAGGGACCCGCCGCCGGCCTGGCCGACGGCGGCGCCGCTGCTCGCCGTGCCGCCGAAGGCGCGCCGGCCTCGTCCGGGCAGGCTCGTTCCAAGGGCGGCGGCAGCGCCCCCCGCACCCTGACCGAGGCTGAGCGGGAGGCGCGGGAACGCGCTCTTCGCGCCATGCATGCGGAGGCCGAGGACGCCCGCCGCCATCAGGAGGAACAGGCCGCCGCCAGGGCCGCCGAACAGCCTTCCGAGGAGGCCGGCCCCTCCGAGCCGCCTCCCGCGCCGGAGCCGGTGATCCTCGACGCCGAGGAGTTGCGCCGCCGCGAGATGGAGGAGCTGCGCAAGATCCAGGAAGAAGAGGCCGAGCAGAAGCGCGCTCGCGACGAGGCCGACAAGGCCCGCGCCGATGAGGAAGCGCGCAAGCGTCAGGCCGAGAAGGCTCAGGACGAGCAGCGCCAGGCCGCCGTCGACCGCACCACCCAGGCCGCCGCCGCCCGTGTCGGCGCGCTGCCGGAGGAAGAGGACGATCGCGGCCGGGGCGGGCGCGGCAAGGCCGGGCCAGGGCCGAAACGCGCGGCGCCGACCCGGACCCGCACCGATTCGCGCCGCCGGGGCGGCAAGCTGACCGTCGTCCAGGCGCTGGAGGGCGGCGTCGCCGAACGCACCCGCAGCCTGGCCGCCGTCAAGCGCGCCCGTCAGAAACAGCGCGGGGCCGATTACGGCCAGCCGCAGGAGAAGATCGTGCGCGACGTGGTGATTCCCGAAGTCATCACCGTCCAGGAACTGTCCAACCGCATGGCCGAACGCGGCGCCGACGTGATCAAGGCGCTGATGAAGATGGGCGTGATGGCGACCATCAACCAGTCGATCGACGCCGACACGGCTGAGCTGCTGGTCAGCGAGTTCGGCCACCGCATCCGCCGCGTCGCCGAAAGCGACGTGGAGATCGGGCTGAAGGGCGAGGATGATTCCCCTGAATCCCTGAAGCCGCGTCCGCCGGTGGTCACGATCATGGGCCATGTCGACCACGGCAAGACCTCGCTGCTGGACGCGCTGCGCCAGACCGATGTCGCCGCCAGGGAAGCCGGCGGCATCACCCAGCATATCGGCGCCTATCAGGTGACGCTGGAGAATGGCGGCAAGATCACCTTCATCGACACGCCGGGCCACGAGGCGTTCACGGAGATGCGGGCGCGCGGCGCCAACACCACCGACATCGTGATCCTGGTGGTCGCCGCCGACGATGGCGTCATGCCGCAGACGATCGAGGCCATCCGCCACTCCAAGGCGGCGGGCGTGCCGATGATCATCGCCATCAACAAGAGCGACCTGCCGGACGCCAACCCGGACCGGGTCCGTAACGAGCTGCTTCAGCACGACATCGTGGTCGAGCAGATGGGTGGCGACGTGCAGACGGTTGAGGTTTCGGCCAAGACCCGCATGGGCCTCGACAAGCTGGAGGAGGCGATCCTCCTCCAGGCCGAGATCCTGGAGCTGAAGTCCAACCCCGACCGCGCCGGCGAGGGCACGGTGGTCGAAGCCAAGCTGGAGAAGGGCCGCGGCTCCGTCGCGACCGTCCTGATCCAGCGCGGCACGCTCAAGGTCGGCGACATCTTCGTCACCGGGTCGGAATGGGGCCGTGTCCGCGCCCTGGTCAACGACCGGAACGAGCAGATCGAGTCCGCCGGACCGGCCGAACCGGTCGAGGTGCTGGGCCTGAACGGCACGCCGCTGGCCGGCGACGATTTCGTCGTCCTGGAGACGGAGGCCCGCGCCCGCGAGATCGCGGAGTTCCGCGACCGCAAGAAGCGGGACGCCGCCCAGGTGGCTTCCGGCCGCGGCACGCTGGAGCAGATGTTCTCCAAGATCGCGGCGGGCGAGGCCAAGGAGCTTCCGGTCGTCGTCAAGGGCGACGTCCAGGGCTCCGTCGAAGCCATCGTCGCCAGCCTGGAGAAGGCAGCCGGCGACAATGAGGAGGTGAAGGCCCGCGTGCTGCACTCCGCGGTCGGCGCGATCAACGAAAGCGACATCACGCTGGCCAACGCGACCGGCGCGATGATCATCGCCTTCAACGTCCGCGCCAATCCGCAGGCCCGCGACCTGGCCCGCCGGGACGGTATCGAGATCCGCTATTACAGCGTGATCTACGACGTGATCGACGATGTGAAGGCGGCGCTGTCCGGCCTGCTGTCGCCGACCCTGCGGGAGACCTTCATCGGCAATGCCGAGATTCGGGAAGTCTTCAACATCACGAAGGTCGGCAAGGTCGCCGGCTGCATGGTCACCGACGGGGTGGTCAAGCGCGGCGCCGGCGTCCGCCTGCTACGCGACAACGTCGTGATCCACGAAGGCACGCTGAAGACCCTCAAGCGCTTCAAGGACGAGGTCCGCGAGGTCCGCGAGGGCTACGAATGCGGCATGGCCTTCGAGAATTACGACAACATCCAGGTCGGCGACGTGATCGAGGCTTTCGAGCGCGAGGAAGTCGCCCGCCAGCTTTAAGGGCAACGAACCGAACACCCCTCACCCTCCCGCTTCGCGGGTCCCTCCCTCTCCCCCTAAGGGGCGAGGGTAAAAGGTAGCCCTCTCCCCGCCGGGGAGAGGGTTGGGTGAGGGGGCGGTTGGTTCCCCGAGGTATCCCAATGACAACCAACATCCCCAAACCGCCTTCCCAGCGCCAGCTACGCGTCGGGGAGCAGGTGCGGCACATCCTCGCCGGCCTCTTCCTGCGCGGCGACCTGCACGATCCGGACCTGCACGACGTGTCCGTGACGGTGACGGAGGTCCGCATCAGCCCGGACCTCAAGAACGCGACGGCCTTCGTGATGACGCTGGCCGGGACGGAGATCGAGCGGACGATGGACGCGCTGCGCCGCGCAGCGCCCTTCCTCAGGTCTCAGATCGCCAAGGAACTCAGCCTGCGCTACGCGCCGCGCCTGTCCTTCCAGCCGGACACCTCCTTCGACTACGCCCAGAAGATCGACCGGCTGCTCCATTCCGACGAGGTCGCGCGCGACGTCGCGGCCGGACATGACGGCGACCCTGCCGACGATGACGGGGAACCCGGCCGTGGGGCGTAGGCGGAAGGGCGAGCCGGTCCATGGCTGGCTGGTCGTGGACAAGCCGGAAGGGCTGACCTCCACCCAGGTGGTGTCGAAGGTCCGCCGGCTGTTCAACGCCGCGAAGGCCGGCCATGGCGGCACGCTGGACCCGATCGCCACGGGCATTCTGCCGATCGCCTTCGGCGAGGCGACCAAGACCGTCTCCTACGCCATGGACGGGCGGAAGACCTACCGCTTCACCGTCCGCTGGGGCGAAAGCCGCGACACCGACGACCGCGAGGGCAAGGTGACCGCGACCGGCGACAAGCGGCCGTCGCGGGAGGAGATCGAGGCGATGCTGCCCCGCTTCACGGGGGAGATCGTCCAGACCCCGCCCGCCTTCTCGGCGATCAAGGTCGATGGCGAACGGGCCTACGACCTGGCCCGCGACGGGGAGATTGTGGAGCTTCGGCCCCGCCTCATCCGGATCGACGCGCTGCGGCTGGTCGAGACGCCGGACGCCGACACCGCGGTGTTCGAGGCGGACTCCGGGAAGGGCGCCTACATGCGCGCCCTGGCGCGGGATTTCGGCGTCTTCCTGGGCACGCCGTCGCACCTGACGGCCATCCGCCGCACGGCCGTCGGGCCCTTTATCCTTGACGACGCGGTCACCCTGGAGCATATCGAGGCCGCCGCTGGTGACCCGGCGGCTTTGGAAAGCACCTTGCTTCCGATCGAGACCCCGCTGGACGACATCCCGGCGGTGGCCCTGACGGAAGCAGAAGCGCATCGCATGAGATGCGGCCAGCCGGTGACGTTGTTGCGCCGATCGGACCGGGAAAGGCTGGAGAGCCTGACCCGCGATCTTTCGGACGACGACGTCTTTCGTGCTGTCGACACGATCGTTCTTGCGGTCCTGGGCGATCTGCCCGTGGCCCTGGCGCGGGTCGACGGGGCCGAACTTCATCCGGTGCGCGTTCTCAACCTGGTTTGATGTAAGGAGCCCCGATGTCGATCACGCAGGAACGTAAGCAGGAAGTCATCGGCGAATACGCCACCAAGGAGTCCGACACCGGCTCGCCTGAAGTGCAGGTCGCCGTGCTGACGGAGCGCATCGCCAACCTGACCGAGCATCTGAAGACCCACAAGAAGGATTTCCACTCCCGCCGTGGGCTGCTGATGATGGTCGGCCGGCGCCGCCGTCTCCTCGACTATCTGAAGAAGAAAGAACACAGCCGCTACGACGGTATCGTCAAGCGCCTGGGTCTTCGCCGCTAAGGCGGTCGGTCGCGATGCAGCGCCGACGCACGATCATGACGCCGATCCCGGCGACCTGATCCCAAGGGGAACGCCGTCCGCCCGATCCCGGGCGGCGGCGTTCTTCGTTTCAAAGGGACTGTTCGGTTCGAGGTCCCGGCCCGATCGCCCAATCCGGGGCGAGGGTGTCCGATGGAAGGAAAGCCATTCATGTTTAACGTCTACCGCAAGGAAATCGACTGGGGCGGCCGTCCGCTGGTCCTGGAGACCGGCAAGATCGCCCGTCAGGCCGACGGCGCCGTCCTGGCGACCTATGGCGGCACCGTGGTGCTCTGCACCGCCGTCGGCGCGAAGTCGCCGCGGCCGGGGATCGATTTCTTCCCCCTGACCGTGAATTACCAGGAGAAGACCTTCGCCGCGGGCAAGATCCCCGGCGGCTTCTTCAAGCGCGAAGGCCGTCCCAGCGAGAAGGAGACGCTGGTCTCCCGCCTGATCGACCGGCCGATCCGCCCGCTCTTCCACAAGAACTACCGGAACGAGACGCAGGTCGTCTGCACGGTGCTGAGCCATGATCTGGAGAATGATCCGGACGTCGTGGCGATGGTTGGCGCGTCGGCCGCGCTGACGATCTCCGGCATCCCGTTCCTCGGCCCGATCGGCGCCGCTCGCGTCGGCTACGCCGACGGCCAGTACCTGCTGAACCCGACCGCCGACGAGATGAAGGGGTCGGACCTCGACCTGATCGTCGCCGGCACGGAAGAAGGCGTGCTGATGGTCGAATCCGAAGCCGGCGAGCTGACCGAGGAGATCATGCTCGGCGCCGTCACCTTCGGCCACAAGGCGGCCCAGGAGGTCATCGATGCGATCATCGACCTGGCGGAGATGGCGGCCAAGGACCCGCGCGACATCGCCGAGACGCCGGCCGAGGTCGCGACGGTGGAGAAGAAGCTGGCCGATGCCGGCATCGGCGACGCCCTGCGCGAAGCCTACAAGACCGTCGTCAAGCAGGACCGCTACGCCGCCGTCGACGCGGTGAAGGCGAAGGCCCGCGAAGTGCTGGGCGACGAGGAGGCCGAACTGGCCGTCTTCGGCGGCGTCTTCAAGGCGATGGAAAGCGACATCGTCCGGGGCAGCATCCTGGATACCGGCCTCCGTATCGACGGCCGCGACACCAGCACCGTCCGCCCGATCGTGGCGGAGGTCGGCGTGCTGGACCGGGCCCACGGCTCCGCCCTGTTCACGCGCGGCGAGACCCAGGCGCTGGTCGTCACCACGCTGGGCACCGGCCAGGATGAGCAGATCATCGATGCGCTGGCGGGCGAGTATCGGGAGCATTTCATGCTCCACTACAACTTCCCGCCCTATTCCGTCGGCGAGGCGGGCCGCATGGGCTCTCCCGGCCGTCGCGAGATCGGTCACGGCAAGCTTGCCTGGCGGGCGGTTCATCCGCTGCTGCCGGCCAAGGAGGCGTTCCCCTACACCATCCGCGTGGTGTCGGAAATCACCGAATCCAACGGCTCCTCCTCCATGGCCTCGGTCTGCGGCTCCTCGCTCGCCCTCATGGACGCCGGCGTGCCGCTGACCCGTCCGGTGGCGGGCATCGCGATGGGGCTGATCAAGGAAGGCGACCGCTACGCCGTCCTCAGCGACATCCTCGGCGACGAGGACCATCTGGGCGACATGGACTTCAAGGTGGCCGGCACGGAGAAGGGCATCACCTCCCTCCAGATGGACATCAAGATCACCTCGATCACCGAGGAGATCATGAAGATCGCGCTCGGCCAGGCCAGGGACGGCCGGCTGCACATCCTGGACGAGATGGCCAAGGCCCTGACCGCCGCCCGGGGCGAGGTCAACCAGAACGCCCCGCGCATCACCACCTTCACGGTGCCCAAGGACAAGATCCGCGAAGTCATCGGGTCCGGCGGCAAGGTGATCCGGGAGATCACGGAGACGACTGGCGCGAAGGTCGATATCGAGGATGACGGCACCATCAAGGTCGCCGCCGTGGACCAGAAGGCCGCCCAGGCCGCCATCGACTGGATCAAGGGCATCGTCGCCGAGCCGGAGATGGGCAAGATCTACAACGGCAAGGTCGTGAAGGTCGTCGATTTCGGCGCCTTCGTGAACTTCCTGGGCGCCAAGGACGGCCTCGTCCATATCTCGGAGATGAAGCCCTACCGGGTCAAGCAGGTCTCCGATGTCGTCAAGCAGGGCGACGAGGTGAAGGTCAAGGTCATCGGCTTCGACGACCGCGGCAAGGTCAAGCTCTCCATGAAGACGGTCAACCAGGAGACCGGCGAGGAGATGACCGAGGAGCAGCAGCGGGAAGCCGCCGAAAGCTGATCCTCCCGACCGACCACCCTCACCCCCGACCCCCTCTCCCGCAAGCAGGAGAGGGGGCTAAAGGACTCCCTCCCCCTGCGAAGCGGGAGAGCAGCATTCCCAAAACTCCCTCCCCTGCTTGCGGGGGAGGGTCGGGGTGGGGGTAAGGTCCGGGCGCGGGACGCCCGTCGCCGGATCGCAATCGAAACGTAATATACGATTGATTCACAGCTTCGCGTTTATATGAGGGCCTCTTCATATCAGGGGTCCCGAATGTTCCTCAATCGTCTCAAGATCGGCGTGAAATTGTGGCTGCTGGTCGGCCTGTCGATCGCTGCCATGGCCGCCGCCGCGGGCGCTGCGCTTTTCCTCATGCACGGCCAGATGATGAATGACCGGATGGAGCGGGTCCGCGCCATCACCGAAACGGCTCATGGCATCGCCACAGGCCTGCAGGAGCAGGTCGAGGCCGGGACGCTCGATCGCGAGCAGGCCACGGCCAGGTTGCGCGAGGTCTTCTCCGGCATGCGCTACGATGACGGGGAATACATGTTTGCCGTCACGCTCGACGGCGACATGGTGGCCCACGTCAATCCCGACAACATCGGCAAGAATTTCTGGGACTTCACCGATCCCGAAGGGAACTTCCTGTTCCGCGAACTGACTGCCGTGGTCGAGGAATCCGGGGAGGGCTCCCATGCCTATCTGTGGCCCCGCGCCGGCGAGGAAGAGCCGGTGGAGAAGATCTCCTATGCCAAGGGCGTGGAAGGCTGGGGCATCTATGTCGGCACTGGCATCTATCTCGACGATGTGTCGGCGGCGTTCTGGCGGCAGGCCGCCATCCTCGGCATCATGATCCTCGCCCTGGGCGCGCTGGTCGGCGGCGCGGCGGTGGTGATCAGCCGCAACGTCGCGGGACCGCTCCGCACGCTCAACGCGCAGATGCGGGACATCGCCGGCGGCGACCTCAAGGTCACGGTCTCCGGCATCAAGCGGGAGGACGAGGTCGGCGTGATGGCCCGCGCGGTGGAGGTGTTCCGCGCCGGCATGCTCGACAACCGACGCATGGCCGAAGAGCAGGAGACGATGAAGAGGCAGGCGGAGAAGGAGCGTCGCGACGCGATGCTGGCGCTGGCCTCCTCCTTCGAATCCAGCATCGGCGGCATCGTCGACGGCGTCTCCTCGACCTCGACGGAGCTTCACGGCAGCGCCGAATCCATGGCGGCGATTGCGGAGCAGACGACCGCCCAGGCCGGCCAGGTCGCCCGCGCCGGCCAGGACGCCTCGCGCAACGTGCAGACCGTGTCGGCCGCGACGGAGGAGCTTACCGCCTCCTTCGCGGAGATTGTGCGCCGGGTGACCGACGCATCCTCGGTGGCGCGGGAAGCCTCTGAAAACGCCCGCCATACCAACGACCGGGTGATCGGCCTGACCGCGACCGCCGAAAGCATCGGCGCCGTCGTCCAGTTGATCCAGGACATCGCCAGCCAGACCAACCTGCTGGCGCTGAACGCCACCATCGAAGCCGCCCGGGCGGGCGAGATGGGCAAGGGCTTCGCCGTCGTCGCGTCGGAGGTGAAGAACCTGGCCAACCAGACCGCCAAGGCGACCGAGGAGATCTCCGCGAAGATCCAGGGCATGCAGGCCGAAACCACGGAAACCGCGAAGGCCATCGGCGGGGTTGTCGAGACCATCACCCGGATCGACGAGATCTCCGCCGCCATCGCCGCCGCGGCCGAGGAGCAGCAGGCCGCGACGCAGGAGATCAGCCGCAACGTCCTGGAGGCGGCCACCAGCACGGAGGAGGTCTCCAGCAACATCGACGGCGTCGACCGCGCCGCGCGGGAGACGGGGGGTGCGTCCGCCGAGGTTCTGTCAGCCTCGCGCACCCTGTCCGACCAGGCGGAGCGGCTCAGGGGCGAGGTGGCGAGCTTCCTTTCGAACGTGAGGGCCGCCTGACCTCTTCGAACAGGCGGGAAGGCGGGCTATGGTGCCGTCTATGAAAGACGACGCGCCACTCTCCACCGGACCCGCCTTCCGCCCCGCCCGCCGCGACGACGTTCCCGCCATCATCCGCCTGCTCGCCGACGATCCGCTCGGCGTCAGGCGGGAGGAAGCGACCGATCCCCTGCCCGATTTCTATTGGCGGGCGTTCGAGGCGGTGGACCGCGACCCCAACAACCATCTGATCGTGGCCGACCTCGCCGGCCGGATCGTCGGCTGCCTTCAGCTCACGATCATCCCCGGCCTATCCCGCAAGGGGCTGACGCGCGGCCAGATCGAATCCGTCCGCGTGGCGGGGGAGATGCGCGGCCGGAAGATCGGCGAGGCGCTGATCGCCCATGCCGAGGCCGAAGCCCGCCGGCTCGGCGCCGGCGCCCTGCAGCTCACCACCGACAAGTCCCGCGCCGACGCCCACCGCTTCTACGAACGGCTGGGCTTCACGGCCACCCATATCGGAATGAAGCGCGAGCTGGGCTGAAGCGTCGACGCGCTTCCCTACCGTCATTCCCGACTTGATCGGGAATCCATAGGCCGTCGCCGCTTCGCCGTCGGCGAAGAATAGGGCGTAGTTCCGACCACCCATCGACGTCGCATGGATGCCGGATCAAGTCCGGCATGACGGTTTGGGCGATGTGAGGCGGCCGCCGCCCCGCCCCGTTCACTCCTTCCGCCACCAGGAATCGACCGTGGCGATGTGCCCGTAGAGCGGCTGGTGGTCGACGAAGCCGAGATCGCCCCAATAGGCGATATAGTCCTGCGCGGTGAAGTAGAGCGGGACGACGTAGTGCCCCGCCAACAGCACGCGGTCGAGCGCCTGGACCGCCGCCTCCAGCTCCTCCGCCGTCACCGCGTTGATAACCTCGTCGATCATGGCGTCCACCGCCGGGTCCTGGACGCCGGCATAGTTGCGGGTGCCGTTCTGCTCCGCCGCCCTGCTGCCCCAATAGGTGTATTGCTCCGTCCCCGGCGACAGCGACACCGCGTAGCGGTGGATGATCATGTCGAAGCTGAAATCATCCAGCCGGGCGACATATTCCGAGCTGTCGACCGTGCGGATGTTGGTCCGGACGCCCAGCCGGTCGAGATTCCGGGCGAAGGCCAGCGCGACCCGCTCGTCGGCCGCCGAGGACAGCAGGATCTCGAAGGCCAGCGGCTCCCCCGTCTCGGCGTTCACCCGAACGCCGTCGCGGACGATCCAGCCGGCTTCGTTCAGCATCTCCGCCGCCGTGCGGAGGTTGCGGCGGTTGTTGCCGCTGCCGTCGGTCGTCGGCAGGGAGGGAGGCTCGGTGAAGATCTCCGGCGGCAGCTCGTCCCGATAGGGCTCAAGCAGGGCCAGCTCCGCGCCCTCCGGCAGGCCGGTGGCGGCAAGCTCCGAATTGTCGAAGAAGCTGTCGATGCGCTCATACTGGCCCGCCAGATAGGCGCGGTTCACCGCCTCGAAATCGAAGGCGTAGGTCAGCGCCTCGCGCACCGCCGGGTCCTGGAAGACCGGTCGGCGGGTGTTGAAGACGAAGCCGCGCATGCCGTTGGCGCGGCCGTGGGGCGCCGGCATCATGGTCACCCGCCCGTCATGGGCCGCCGGGAAATCGTAGGCGGTGATCCAGCGTTCAGGATTGAACTCGATCCGGTAGTTGAAGGCCCCGGCCTTGAAGGCCTCCAACTCCACGGATTCGTCACGATAGAAATCGTAGCGCAGCCGGCCGAAATTCATCTGGCCGTTGAAATAGGGCAGCTCCGCCCCCCACCAATCCTCGACCCGTTCATATTGGATGAAGCGTCCCGGCTCGAAGGAATCGATGCGGTAGGGCCCGCCGCCGGGCGGCATCTCCAGGAAGGGCTGGGTGATGTCGCGGCCCTCCCACCACTCCTTCTTCAGGACCGGCATCAGCCCCATCAGCAGCGCCGTCTCGCGGTCCACGCCCTCCTCGAAGGTGAAGCGCACGCCGCGCTCGCCCATCCGCTCTGTCTCCACGATCTTCCCGTAGGCGCGCCGCTTGGCCGGCGTCCCCTGGTCGCGCAGGATCTCCATGGAGAAGATCACGTCGTCGACCGTGATCGGCGTGCCGTCATGCCATTCCGCCGCCGGATTCAACTGGAATTCCACCCAGCTCCGGTCGGGAGGCGTCATGACGGTTTCGGCGACATAGCCGTAGAGCGAGAAGGGCTCGTCCCAGCTTCGCGCCATCATCTGCGGGAAATAATATTCGTTGAGGCCGTCGGCCGCGCGCCCCGTGATGGCGTAGGGATTCAGGCTGTCGAAGGAGGTCAGCAGCCCCGCCCTGACCAGTTCCCCGCCCTTCGGCGCGTCCGGATCGGCATAGGGCAGGTGGGTATAGTCCGCGGGCATCGCCGGATCGCCATGCATGGCGATGCCGTGCATCGGCGCCGGCTCCTGCGCGCGAGGGCTGGCAGCCGGCAGGAAGGCGGCGGCCAGCATGACGAGAGCGGCGGCCGAAAGGCGGAAAGAACGGGAAATCGAGGACATGGGACGGACGGGTCGCCTCCGGTTGCGGGCCGGGAAGAAGCGGCAGTCTCGCAACGCCATGGCGGCGAACGCAAGGCGGTTTGACAGCTCTGCCCAAATGGCGTCATTTGCGCCTGCGAAAAGCAGCCTCCCTTTTGCATGAAGAACCAGAGCGAGCCCCCCATGGACCTCAAGAAAATCCAGGTCGGGAAGAACCCCCCCGCCGACATCAACGTCATCATCGAAAATCCGGTCGGCGGCGATCCGGTGAAGTACGAGCTGGACAAGGAAACCGGCGCGATGTTCGTCGACCGGTTCCTGCACACGGCGATGCATTATCCCGGCAATTACGGCTTCATCCCGCACACCCTGTCGGGCGACGGCGATCCGGTGGACGTGCTGGTCCTGGGCCAGGTGCCGGTGATGCCCGGCGCGGTGATGCGGTCGCGGCCGGTGGGCGTGCTGGTGATGGAGGACGAGGCCGGGGAGGACGAGAAGATCCTGGCGGTACCGGTCGACAAGCTGCACCCCTATTACGCCAACGTCTCGACCTACAAGGAGCTGCCGGAGATCCTGCTGGAGCAGATCGCCCACTTCTTCACCCACTATAAGGATCTGGAGAAGGGCAAATGGTCGCGCATCCTGCGCTGGGGCGACGCGGAGGAAGCCGGTCGGATGATCCTCAGCGGCGTGGAGCGCGCCCGCAAGGAAGCCTGACGGAAAGCCGGTCGCCGGCGAGAGAACGGTTCAGGACGCGGCGGTCCGCTCCGTGTCCTGACCGCCGCCCTCATCGTCAACCTCATCCTCCGGCGCGGCGGCCGGGTCGCCGTCCGACGCTTCGGAGGCCGATTCCTCCTCGCCGCGGTTCATCCGCTCCCGCGCCGCCGCGATGTCGGCGATGCGGGTGTGCCAGCCGGGATGGTTCTGCGACAGCCGGTCGAAATCCTCCCGCGACAGGAAGAAGAGATAGCCGTAGCTGATCGCCTTCACCTCGCCCTCGCGGCGGCGGTTGTTCAGAAGCGCCATCTCCCCGAAGAAATCGCCCCGGCCCAGCCGGTGGGTCTTGTCCCCGATAACGATCTCCACCGCGCCGGAGGAGATCAGGTAGAGTCCGTCCGGCGGATCGCCGGTGCGGACGATGCGGGTGTTGGGGGTGACCACGCGGGGGCGCAGGCGGCGGACCAGCGCCTTCATGTCTGAATCCGGCAGGTCCTCGAACAGCGGGAAGCTTCGGATCAGGTCGGGCGAAGGCAGCTTGAGATCGACCCGCGCCTTGGCGCGCATCCGGCTGTTGACCCGTTCCAGCTCGCTCCTCAGGTCGTCATGGAGTTCCGCGCCGATGACGCCGGTGTCGCGAAGCTCGTCGATCTCGTCCAGCTCCTCCCGATAGGCCAGCCTCTCCAGGAAGCCGCGCTGCAGCTCCACCGCGAAGGACGGGTATTGCAGGCGCAGCGCATCCAGGTTCCGTTCCACCTCCTCCGTCCGCTGGGTGAGGATATCCTGAAGCAGGTCCGCCAGCCGGTCGCCCAGCAGGTTGCGCAGCCGGAAATCGACATAGAGATTCAGTTCCTGGAGCAGGATCTGGGTCGACAGCAGCGTCTGGAAACGCTCGCCCAGCCGCCGGGCCACGAACCGCTCGATGCCCAGATGCATGTGCAGCCAGTTCGCGATCTGGAAGATCGGGGTCGATTGCAGCCGCCGCCGGGCGGCGCGGACATAGCCCAGCCGGCCCTCGGTGCGCGCGCCGTCGCGCATCTGCTCCACGCTGAACAGGATGCGGTCGGTGATCGAATTGGCCAGCCCGCCATAGCGGAGCTGGTCGATCACCAGCTCCCGCTCCTGGTTGGCCAGCGCGATCAGCCCTACGATCAGGCGATCACGGTCGGCGATGTCCTCGGCGAAGCGGTTGGCGTCCGCCACGCTCTTGATGCGCTGGGTGTAGGGGGCCACCACCTCCTGGACCAGGTCGTCATCCAGATCGTAGCGGCCGGCAGTCGCCTTGATCCGGTCCCGCGCCGTTCCCAGCGCCAGCGACAGCACCTGATGGCGCAGCGCCTGGTCGACCGGCCCCAGCCGGTCGAGCTGGAGGCCGCGGATCAGCGGCTTCAGCGTCGTGCCCTGGACCAGCAGGGTGAACAGCACGAATCCGGTCGCCTGGATGGCGACGAAGCGCTGGATTTCGTCGGAGACGAAGCGGTTCTCCGTCACGGCCAGCGCCAGCGCCAGCGTGACCGCGCCCCTGAGGCCGCCCCACAACATGACCGTCTTGAAAGGCGTCGTGACCGTCTGCGCCACCCCCGTCATCGAGAGGAAGGGCAGGAAGCCGAACAGGATCAGCGCCCGGGCGCCCAGCGCCGCCACGATCAGCGCGACCAGCGCCGCGATGTCGGCGATGCCCATGTTGCTCATCAGCCTCGGCACCAGGATCGCCGCCAGCACGAAGACCAGGGAGGAGGCCCAGAAGGCGCTCTGCTCCAGCACGCCGTCGAGGAAGCGGAACGTCTCCGGCTGGAACCGGGACCGGCCGACCGCGCTCAGGACCAGCCCGGCGACGACAACCGCCACGACCCCGGAAATGGCGAAGTACCTGTCCGCAAGCACATAGACTACATAGGGCGTGGCCATGGTCAGCGTGACCTGCGCCAACCGGAACAAGCGCAGGCGGGAGAGTACCGCCGCCAGCGCCAGCCCGGCCGCCACCCCCGCGACCCCACCGCCAATGAGCGAGATCAGAAGACGGCTGATCCCTTGCGCGTAATCCGGCTCGCCGCCGCGCACGACGACGACGAACAGCACCGAGAAGATGGCGATCGCAGTGGCGTCGTTCAGCAGGCTCTCGCCCTCGACAAGCCGGGTCAGCCGGGCGGGCGCGCCCAGCTCCCGGAAGATGGCGATGACCGCGCTGGGATCCGTAGTCGCGATGATGGAGCCGACCAGGAGGCAGACGATCAGCGGCATCGGACTGGCGACGGCCAGCGCCGCGCCGGCGACCAGCGTCGCCACCACAACGGCGATCACCGCCAGCAGCAGGATCGGCGCCAGATCCGTCGCCATGCGGCGGACATCGATGGTGATGGCGCCCTGGAACAGCAGGATCGGCAGGAAGACGTTGAGGAAGATCTGCGACGAGATCGGCAGTTCCAGGACCAGGATCGCGATATCGTTGAACGCGTCGGTCAGAGTCGTCCGCAACAGCCACGACGCCCCCGCCCCGATCACGATCCCGACGATCGCCAGAAGCACCGTGAAGGGCAGCCCGGTCACGCGACTGGCCGGCTGCAACGCCCCGATCAGGATCAGGAGCGCGGCGACGACCAGGACGAGATCGGCGATAGGCATGCGGAATCTTCCGGCGGCAGGGTCCCCAGGGCTGTTCCAGCCACGACCCCATAGCTTATGCCGGTCGAAACCGCCCGTCGCAAGGGCGGCGATGAGGCAATGTCGGGGCAATGCCTACCCGTGCCCCATGGCTCAAAGCCCGGACCTTCTGCAACCACCCCCACCTCCCCGCCCCTGACGGGTCGGGTCCCCTCCTCCCCCGCGTTGCAGGGGAGGAAATCGCCGACGACCTTGACTCCTCTCCTGCAAAGCGGAGAGTGAGTAAGAAGAGGAAGAGGCCGATGCGCATTACCTCCAAAGGGCAGGTCACGATTCCGGCCGGGATAAGGGAGCAGGCGGGCCTGCTGCCTCATACGCAGGTTGATGTCGAATTCGACGGCGAGGTCGTCAGGATCGTCAGGGCGAAAGCCGGCGGCCGACGGGGCGAGCGGTTGACGAGACGCCTGCGGGGCCGGGGCGACGTGACGATGAGCACCGACGCGATCATGGCCCTAACGCGTAGCGAATGACCGGCCCATGGCGCGCATCCTGGACCTTCTGCAACCACCCCCACCTCCCCGCCCCTGACGGGCCGAGTCCTCCTCCCCCGCTCCGCAGGGGAGGATGCTGCCACGATTGACTCCTCCCCTGCGGAGCGGGGGAGGAAGGGGCCCGGAGCGGTGGCTCCGGGAAGGTGGGGGTGAGAGTTTACAGGATGAACTTGCTCAGATCGGCGTTCTTCGCCAGGTCGGTGACGTTCTTCTGGACGTAGTCGGCGTCGATCGTCACCGTTTCGCCGGAGCGGTCGCTGGCGGTGAAGCTGATGTCGTCCAGCAGCCGCTCCAGCACCGTGTGCAGCCGCCGGGCGCCGATATTCTCCACGGTGCTGTTGACCTCCGCCGCCAGGTCGGCCAGCGCGTCGATGGCCTCGTCGGTGAAGTCCAGCGCCACCCCTTCGGTGTCCATCAGCGCTTTGTACTGGAGGATCAGGCTGTAGTCCGGCTCCGTCAGGATACGGCGGAAATCGTCGCGGGTCAGCGCCTGCAGCTCGACCCGGATCGGCAGCCGGCCCTGGAGTTCGGGCAGAAGGTCCGACGGCTTGGCAAGGTGGAAGGCGCCCGAGGCGATGAACAATATATGGTCGGTGCGCACGGTGCCGTGCTTGGTCGCCACCTGCGTGCCCTCGATCAGCGGCAGCAGGTCGCGCTGCACGCCCTCGCGGCTGACATCGCCGCCCTGCCGGTCGCTGCGGGCGGTGATCTTGTCGATCTCGTCCAGGAAGACGATGCCGTTCTGCTCCACCAGCGTGATGGCGTCGCTCCGGGCCTTGTCCTGGTCCAGAAGCTTGTCCGCCTCCTCCGCCACCAGCACCTCGTAGCTTTCCGCCACGCTCATCCGCTTGGGCTTGGTGCGGGCGCCGAACGCCTTGCCGAACATGTCGTTCAGATTCAGCATGCCCATCTGCGCGCCCGGCATGCCGGGAACGTCGAAGGTCGGCAGCTGGCCGAAGCCGGTGTCGGCCACCTGGATCTCGATCTCCTTGTCGTTGAGATCGCCTTCCCGCAGCATCTTGCGGAATTTCTGCTTGGTCTCCGCCGTCGCATTCTCGCCGACCAGCGCCGCGACCACCCGGTCCTCCGCCCGCAGCTCGGCCTTCGCTTCCACCTGCTTGCGGGATTTCTCCCGGGTCATGGTCAGCGCGATCTCCACCAAATCGCGGACGATCTGTTCCACGTCGCGGCCGACATAGCCCACCTCGGTGAACTTGGTCGCCTCGACCTTCAGGAACGGCGCGTCGGCCAGCTTCGCCAGCCGGCGCGCGATCTCCGTCTTGCCGACGCCGGTCGGGCCGATCATCAGGATGTTCTTGGGCAGCACCTCCTCCCGCAGGCCTTCGGGAAGCTGCTGGCGTCGCCAGCGGTTGCGCAGCGCGATGGCCACGGCGCGCTTGGCGTCGTTCTGGCCGACGATGAACCGGTCGAGTTCGGAGACGATTTCGCGGGGGCTGAAGTCCGCCATCAGAGAGATTCCAGGGTAACGTTGTGGTTGGTGTAGATGCAGATGTCCGCCGCGATCTTCAGCGCCTTGCGCGCGATCGCCTCGGCGTCATGTTCGGGCAGATCATAGAGGGCGCGGGCGGCGGCCAGGGCCATCGGCCCGCCGGAGCCGATGGCGATCAGATCGTCGTCGGGCTCCAGCACGTCGCCGGTGCCGGTCAGAAGCAGCGACACGTCCTTGTCGCAGACCGCCATCATGGCCTCCAGCCGGCGCAGATAGCGGTCGGTCCGCCAGTCCTTCGCCATCTCCACGCAGGCGCGGGTGAGCTGGCCCGGATGCTGCTCCAGCTTCGCCTCCAGCCGTTCGAACAGGGCGAAGGCGTCGGCGGTGGACCCGGCGAAGCCGGCCAGCACCTTGCCGTTGCCGATGCGCCGGACCTTGCGGGCCGTGCCCTTCATGACGGTGTTGCCGGCGGTGACCTGCCCGTCGCCGGCGACGACGATGCGGCCATCCTTGCGCACGGCGAGGATGGTCGTGCCGTGCCACGTCGTGGAATCGGTGTGGCTCATGAAATCCTTGGAAATCGCCAGAGAGGAACCGTGAGGGAAAACGGGGCCGAAACCCGATCCCGTATGTTGGAGCCGATCGCCGCCCGGTCAAGTCCGGAGCCTCTGGCCGGGCGGGACCGTGCCTGCTACAACCGGAGCCGCCATGGATACAGCCCAGCCCGAAACCGCCCGTCGCGCCCGGATAGAGCGCGCCACGAACGAGACCCGCATCAGCGTCGAGATCGCGCTCGACGGCGCGGGCCGCCACGACGTCAGGACCGGCGTGGGCTTTCTCGACCATATGCTGGAGCAGCTATCCCGCCACAGCCTGATCGACCTGACGGTCCGGGCGGAGGGCGACCTGCATATCGACGCCCACCACACGACGGAGGATACGGGCATCGCCATCGGCCAGGCGCTGGCGGCGGCGCTGGGCGACCGGAAGGGCATCGTCCGCTATGGCGAGGCCACCATCCCGATGGACGAGACGTTGAGCCGCGTCGCGCTCGACATTTCCGGTCGGCCCTATCTGGTCTGGAAGGTGGAGTTCACCCGCGACAGACTGGGCGACATGGATACCGAACTGTTCCGCGAATGGTTCCAGGGCTTCGCCCAGGCCGCCGGCATCACGCTCCATGCGGAGACGTTCTACGGCGTCAACAACCATCACCGGATCGAAAGCTGCTTCAAGGCGCTGGCCCGCGCGCTGCGGCAGGCCGTCGCCATCGATCCCCGGCGTCCGGACGCGGTGCCCTCGACCAAGGGGACGCTGGGCGGTTCCCTCTAGCGCCACCACCGTTTTCGAGACCCGATACAATGCAGACCGTCGCGATCATCGACTACGGCTCCGGCAATCTTCGTTCCGCCGCCAAGGCGTTCGAGCGGGCGGCCGGCGGCGGCCATCGGGTTCTGGTGACGGCCGATCCGGCGCAGGTGCGGGCCGCCGACCGGGTGGTGCTGCCCGGCGTCGGCGCGTTCGCCGACTGCATGGCCGGCCTCTCCGCCGTTCCCGGCATGCGCGACGCGCTGGAGGGGGCGGTGCGGCGGGACGGCCGCCCCTTCTTCGGCATCTGCGTCGGCATGCAGCTCATGGCGACGACGGGCCGGGAGTACGGAGAACATCCGGGCCTCGGCTGGATCGGCGGCGCGATCGTGGCGCTGATGCCGGGCGGCGGCCGCAAGGTGCCCCATATGGGCTGGAACGAGCTGGAGCCGACCCCGCGGGGCCGGGATCATCCCGTGCTGGCCGGGCTCGCAGACGCCGCTGCGCCGCACGCCTATTTCGTTCATTCCTACCGTTTCGAGACCGCAACAGATGACGATGTGCTGGCGACGGTCGATTATGGCGGCCCCGTCGCCGCGATGATCGGCCGGGACAATATGGTCGGCGCCCAATTCCATCCCGAAAAGAGCCAGGCCACCGGGCTCGGGATGATCGCCAATTTCCTGGAGTGGACGCCTTGACCGAAATCTCCCGCCCGCCCTCAGCGCTGGTCGAGAAGCTGGAGCAGTTCCGCGGCTCGGACATGCACGACCTCTGCGACGCCGCCGATCACGCCATCACCGATGGCGGCGGCTTCGGCTGGCTCGTCCCGCCCCAGCGCGACGTGATGGAGCGGTATTGGCGGGGCGTGCTTGCCGTGCCCGGACGATCGCTCTTCGTCGCCCGGCTGGAGGGGCTGATCGTCGGGTCGGCGCAGCTCATGCGGCCGCCGCCGAACAATGAGGCGGGCGCCTTTGCCGCGACGCTCACTACCTTCTTCATCGCCCCCTGGGCGCGCGGCCACGGGCTGGCGCGACAGTTGATCCAGTCGGTCGAGGACGAGGCGCGGGAGGACGGATACGATGTGCTGCAGCTCGACGTACGCGAGACGCAGTACGCCGCCCTCCAGCTCTATCGCCGGATGGGCTTCGTGCAATGGGGCGCAAACCCGATCTACGCCAAGGTCGATGGGCGGTTCCTGACCGGCTATTATTTCTACAAGATGCTGGATGAGGCTCGCGGCTTGCCGCCCGGTCCGGCCGATATTCCCACGCCACCGGCCGACGGCGCCCCGAAATGAACCTCTATCCCGCCATCGATCTGAAGGACGGCGCCTGCGTGCGCCTGGTGCGCGGCGAGATGGACGCCGCGACCGTGTTCAACCAGGACCCGGCCGAACAGGCGCGCATCTTCGCCGGCCAAGGCTTCGACTGGATCCATGTCGTCGATCTGAACGGCGCCTTCGCCGGCCGGCCGGTGAACGCCGAAGCGGTGGAAGGCGTGCTGGCGGCGGTCGACGTGCCGGTCCAGCTTGGCGGCGGCATCCGTGATCTCGCCATGGTCGAGGGCTGGCTGGAACGAGGCGTTCGTCGCGTGGTGCTGGGCACGGTGGCGCTCAAGGATCCCGCGCTGGTCAAGGAAGCCTGCCGGCTCTTTCCCGGCCAGATCGCCGTCGGCATCGACGCGCGCGACGGCTTCGTGGCGGTCGAGGGTTGGGCCGAGACCAGCACGGTCAAGACGCTGGATCTGGCGCTCAAATTCGAGGATTCCGGCGTCGCCGCCATCATCTACACCGACATCAACCGCGACGGCGCGATGGGCGGACTCAATGTCGAGGCGACGGCCGACCTCGCCTTCGCGCTGACGACGCCGGTCATCGCGTCGGGCGGGGTGACGACGCTGGACGACCTCCGCGCCCTGAAGCGGGAGGAGGAGGCCGGGATCGATGGGGTGATCTGCGGCCGCGCGCTCTATGACGGGCGGATCGACCCCAAGACCGCGCTCGCCATCCTGTCCGGCAAGGCGGCCGCCTGATGCTGAAGGCGCGGCTGATCCCCTGCCTGGACGTGAAGGATGGGCGCGTCGTCAAGGGCGTGAATTTCGTCGATCTGAAGGACGCCGGCGACCCGGTCGAGCAGGCACGGATCTACGACGCGGCCGGCGCGGACGAGCTGACCTTCCTGGACATCACGGCCTCCAGCGATAACCGGGCCATTCTCCACGACGTTGTGGCGCGGACGGCCGAACAGGTCTTCATGCCGCTCACCGTCGGCGGCGGCGTGCGGGAGCTTGAGGACATCCGCCGGCTGCTGCTGGCCGGGGCGGACAAGGTCTCGATCAATACCGCCGCCGTCCGGACGCCGGATTTCGTGCGCCGGGCGGCGGAGAAGTTCGGCCGGCAATGCATCGTCGTCGCCATCGACGCCAAGCGGACCGGCCCCGGCAAATGGCAGGTCTTCACCCATGGCGGCCGCAACGCCACCGGCCTCGACGCGGTCGAGTGGGCAGAGCGCATGGCCGAGTACGGGGCGGGGGAGATCCTGCTGACCTCCATGGACCGGGACGGCACCAAGGCCGGCTTCGACATCGACCTGACCCGCGCCGTCGCCGACGCCGTGACCGTGCCGGTGATCGCGTCCGGCGGGGTCGGCACGCTCGACCATCTGGTCGACGGCGTCCGCGACGGCCACGCCTCGGCCGTGCTCGCCGCCTCGATCTTCCATTTCGGAACCCATTCGATCGCTGAGGCGAAGCACCACATGGCGGCGTCCGGCGTGCCGATGCGGGAGGCGACGCCGTGACGACCTCTCCCGATTCCGCCGTGCTCGACCGGCTCTACGCACTGATCGCCAGCCGCAAGGGCGGCGATCCGGAGAAGAGCCACACCGCCCGCCTGTTCGCCCGCGGCCGGCCCAAGATCGCCCAGAAGGTGGGCGAGGAAGCGGTGGAGGCGGTGATCGAGGCGATGCGCGACGATCCCCGCGCGCTCGCCTCGGAAAGCGCCGATCTTCTCTACCATCTGCTGGTGCTGTGGGCCGATGCCGGCGTGCGGCCATCCGACGTCTGGGCCGAGCTGGCGCGGCGCGAGGGGACGAGCGGCGTCGACGAGAAGAAAAGCCGCCAGCCGACCGATAACCGGGCCGGAAAGTAATCAGAACGGAGGATGCCTTGGCCTACGATCCCGACAATATCTTCGCCAAAATCCTGCGCGGCGAGATCCCCTGCAAGAAGGTGTTCGAGGGCGATCACGTCCTGGCCTTCCACGACATAGAGCCCCAGGCCCCGACCCATCTGCTGGTCGTCCCCAAGGGCCAGTACGTCTCCATGGATGATTTCACCGCCAACGCCAGCAATGCGGAGATCGTCGCCCTCTTCCGCGCCGTCGGCGATCTGGCGCGCCAGGCCGGCGTAGCGGAGACGGGCTACCGGATCATCGCCAATGGCGGCCCCCACGCCCGCCAGGACGTCCCCCACCTCCACATCCACATCCTAGGCGGCCGCGACCTCGGCCGCATGCTGCCGCCGGCGCCGTAGGCGTCCGTCTTCTCCGTTCGTCATGCTTGACTTGATCAAGCATCCATACGGTGTCGAAGGAAGAAAACCGCGCCCGGCCCTTCGCCGCCGGTAAAGCCGCGCCGGCCCATGGATTCCCGATCAGGTCGGGAATGACGGGAAGGAGAAGTCCTCGCCCACTTCCTCATGGCGAGCCTGTCGAACCATGTGTGCACGCATCCTTCGATCGGCTCAGGATGAGGGGCAATCCCGTCATGCCGGACTTGATTCAGCTCAACAGCCTATCGCGCGAACAGCGCCGGTGGCGGTCGAGTAGTCGAGGATCTTCCGGTCGCGCGTCATGAGCGGAAGGCCCAGATGGCGGGCCGTGGCGATCAGCATGCGGTCGGCCGGATCGCCATGACAGGGTTCGGGCAGCGACGATGAGCCGGCGGCCGCTTCGACCGTCAGCGGCGCGAGCCTGATTCCGGCCTGGTCGAGGAACCGCCCGAACCAGCGCGCCGGATCGCAATCGAGGGTAATCCGCCCCTTGCGGACGAGCATCCCGATTTCCCAGGCCGAGACGGGGGAGACCAGCACACCGCCCGCGGGCCGGGCCGCCTCGATGGCGGCGATCGCCTCCGCTGCCAGTCTCTCGCCGGCGTCCAACCACAGGATGACATGGGTATCGAGCAGGAGCATGGGGCGGGTCAGAGGCCCGCTTCCGGATCGAACTCGTCTTCCTCGAAGGTCGGGCCCGTCAGATCGACGCCGGGCCGGACGATCATCGATCCGGAATGCGCCCCGTGGATCGGCGGCAAGGCGATGGAGGGGGGCGACAGTTCGGCGACCGGCTTGCCATGGCGCGTGACAACGACCTTCGAGACCTTATGGTCTGCCAGGTCGTCGAACAGCGACAGGCACTTGGCCTTGAACTCCGAAACGCTCAGCGTGAGGACCGGGTCATGCATGGGGCGGCTCCTGAATGGTCATAAATATATGACCAATATCTCGCGAATGACAATAGCCACCGGTTGACGGCCCGGTCCTTTTCCCCTTACCTCCGGTCTTGATCGTTACAGACGGGCCGCTCCCCCATGGATATCTCCTTCTCCGCCGCCGCCGATGCGGTTCGCCGGGCGCGGTGGGCGACGGCGGCGGTCTTCTTCGTCAACGGCGCGACGCTGGCGAGCTGGGTCCCCCACGTGCCGGAGGCCAAGGCGCGGCTGGGCATCGGCGACGGCGTGCTGGGGCTGGCGCTGCTGGCGATGGCGGCGGGAGCGGTGCTCGCCATGCCCCTGGCCGGTTTCGCGATCCGGCGCTTCGGCAGCCGGAGCGTCGTCGCGGTCGGCGCTCTGGGCTTCGTCCTCACCCTGGCCTTGCCCGTGCTGGCGCCAAGCCTGCCCCTGCTGGCCGGGGGGCTGTTCCTGTTCGGCGCGTCGAACGGGATCATGGACGTGTCGATGAACGCGCAGGGCGCGGCGGTCGAGCACGGCCTTCGCCGGCCTGTCATGTCCTCCCTCCACGCCATGTTCAGCCTGGGCGGGCTTATCGGGGCCGGCGCGGCGGGCCTGCTGCTGTGGGCCGGCTTGGCCCCCGCGCTCCAGGTGGCCGCCACCGTCCTGGTCATGCTGGCGGTCCTGGCGGTCGCGCTCCGCCTGCTGCTGCCCGCCGCCCACGACCTGAAGGGCGAGGGGCCGCATTTCGTGAAGCCCCAGGGCCCGCTGGTCGTGCTGGGCCTTCTGGCCCTCGGCGCGTTCCTCGGCGAAGGCGCGATGATCGACTGGAGCGCGGTCTATCTGCGGGAGGTGATCGGGACCGGGCAGGGCGCGGCGGCGCTGGGCTTCGCCGCCTTTTCCCTCGCCATGACCATCGGGCGCTTCATGGGCGACGGCCTGGCCCACCGTTTCGGCGGTCCCGCGGTGGTGCGGGCGGGCGGCCTGCTGGTCGCGCTGGGGCTCGGGCTGGCGCTGCTGGCGGAGACGATGGCGGCCGCCATGATCGGCTTCGCCTGCGCGGGTTTCGGTTTCGCCAACGCGGTGCCGATCCTGTTCAGCGCCGCGGCGCGCACCCCCGGCGTCGGGGCGGGGGCGGGCATCGCGGCGGTGGCGACGCTGGCCTATGCCGGCGGCCTCGCCGGGCCGGCGGTCATCGGCTTCGTGGCGGAGGCGACGACGCTTCCCGTCGCGCTCGGCATCGTGGTCGCGGCGGGGGCGGCGCTGGCGGTCTGGGCGCGGTCGGTGGAACGGCGGTAGCGATTCCGGCTCACCACCCTTGCGCCGGGCGTTCCGATCGCCGATATAGGGCCTCAGGAAGGCTGGCGGCGGACGGACCTCTCGCCAACCCGGTCAGGTCCGGAAGGAAGCAGCCGTAACGAGTTTCGGTCCGGGTCGTCCGTTCAGCCTTCCGCCTTCCCTCCTCATCTCCTCGTCATTGTTTTTATTGGTCATTCCGGACTTGATCCGGAATCCATAGGCCGTCGCCGCTTCGCCGACAGCGAAGGACCGGACGCCGCCCTGGCCTTCATCGATGCCGTATGGATGCCGGATCAAGGTCCAGCATGACGATGGTGCGCGATCGCCCGCCCCGGCGATCATCCCGCCCCTCTTTCCCCCTGCCGCTCAACGAACAGCAGGAAGTGCTGGCCGCCATCCTCCGTCCGGGCGACCGGGCACAGCGTCACCCGCGCACCGACCACACGGCCGGGCATCATATAGGTCAGGTGCCCGGCGATCGGCGTCGGCCGTTCAGGGTCCATGGCCTCGGCTGCCTCGGCCAGCGACCGGCCGAGATTGAGCCGGAAGAACTCCGCCAGCGGTCGTCCGTTCATCTGCCCCGGCGACGCCTGGAAGAAGGCCTCCAGCGCACGGTTCGCCGTCACGATGGTCCGGGCCGGGCTGATGATCAGGCAGGGCGCGGGACAGGCCGCCACGACCAGCGCGACATTGGTCCGGCCGGCCGAGGCGCGGGCCTCGGCAAGCTGCCGGCGCGCCCGGCGCAGGCAGAAGAGGCGCAGCCGCGCCGCCAGGTTCGGCGGCCCGTCCGGCGCGGCCGCCAGCTCGCCGACCAGCCGGTTGAGACGCACCCCAAGCTCCGACGCCGCGTCGCCCAGCGCCGCCCAGAAGGACGGTTCCACGCTGATCGCGTGGCGGCGTCCCTTGTGCTGCACCAGCCGCAACCGTGGGGAGTCCCCGACGGCCGGACGATCATCCGCGAAAAGCATAAAGCCATATAACCCACTATACGCTTTCGGGGAACGGTTAACTATGCGCCCGGAGACGTTATCGGTAATTTAATAAAGTACCGTGAAAAATTGGTCGAAATGGCTGTTCCAGTGAAACGCCGCCTTTCGACAAACGCGGGCCGTCCGTGACGCCAACCGCGTCCATCCATGAGGGAGTGGGAAGATGACCGAAGACCAGTTCACCGCGCAGGGCCAGGATAGCTCTCACGGGAATGCCCCGGAAGTCACGGACAACAGTGTAAGCGGGGGCGCGGACGGCATCGTCCAGGTCGCCCAGGCGGCAACCGGGGCGACCGCTTCGGCCGCTCCCTCGACCGGTCAGGCGCCGATGGTCATCGTGCTGGACGGTGCGGCCGTCTCCCGGACGGTGGAGCCCGGCCAGCCGATCGCGATCCAGGGCGCGGACATCGCCGCCCTTACCCTCGCGCAGGACGGCCAGTCCCTGGTCCTCAGCTTCGGCGACAGCGGGTCGGTGGAGCTGGAAGGCTATTTCGCGACGGTCGACCAGCAGGCCACGCCGACCCTCACGGTCAACGGCGTCGAACTGCCCATCGGCCAGTTGATCGCCCAGGTGCAGGAAGAAGCCAACCTGGTGGAGCCGGCCGCCGGCCCCGAGGCTGATGGCGGGCCGGGCGAACCCGGCGGCGGGGCGCGCTTCGACCCGACGGTCATCGGCTCGATCGGCGAGGGCATCGACACGCTGGGCCTGTTGGGGCCGACCGCGCTCACCTTCGGCATTCCCGATCCCGACCCGGCGGGCTCCGATACGCTGTCCGGAATCTTCGACATCAGCGTCACGACGGAGATCGTCACCGAACTGCCGGAAGGGTCGCTCTACCCGTCCAGCGGTCTCTATGAGGATTCCCAGCCGTTCAAGAATGTCGGCGACGACACCCTGTCGCGCGGCCGGCTGAACGTCTCGTTCGATTCCACCGGTTCCGCCGAAGCGTCGATTTCCAGCTTCGCCATCTCCGGCTTCCCGGAAGGTTCGGCACTGACGATCGAGGGGCTGCCCGGCGGGGAGAGCTTCACCATCTATTTCGGCGACGCCCCGTCCTCGTCTTCTTCCTCGTCCTTCTCGGCGTTCGCCTTCCTCTTCGCATCGAATCCGCTGGCAGAGCCGGCGGAGATGCCGCCCGCGCCTTCCGACGCGGACCTCTACGCGCCCTCCGGCGCGCTCGACCTGATCGAGATCCTGTCGGCCTATTTCGGCGGCCCGCTGACCGAGGAACAGTTCAACAGCCTGGACATCTTCCTGGGCGGCACGCCGTTCAGCGACGTTGATTTCGCCCTCACCTTCGACGCCACCATAGAAGGGGCGGGGCTGGAATCCAGCAGCTCCTTCGGTCCCTTCACGGTGGTGGTCGACGCCGTCGCCGACCAGGCGACCCTGGAACTCGGCGAAGGCGTGACCTACGACGAGGATAGCGGCGGGTTCGAACCCCCGCAGCAGCCTTCATTCGCGAGGAGCGCGTTCTCCGGCGAGGGCGAAGGCCGGGAGGGTTCCTCCTCCGATTGCGGTTGCTACGTGCTGGGCGGTGAGCCCGTCTACGCGGTCGGTTTCAGCGCCAGCGTCACCGATCCCGATGGTTCGGAGGGCATTACCAGGCTCGTCCTCTCGATCAACGACGACATTGAGGGCGAGGGCAGGGACCCCCGCCCGCTCGACCTCTATGGGCCGGAGGGGGACGGCGTCGATTCCGCCAGCATCATCATCGGCGGGGAAGAAATCGTCCCCGGCTCCAGCGCACCGGCCCTGATTCGAGCCGAAGTACTCGATCCGGCGACCGGGACCCTGAGCTGGCAGATGGTCGAGGCCCAGATCTCGTTCGACCCGGCGACGGGCGAGCTTTCCTTCGATTTCACGGGCGTCGACGGCCGGGTGCAGCGCATCGACTTGCGCGAGGGCGGCGATTCGACACTCGAAATCCGCCTGCCGGAACATTCCGACCATGATTTCGACCTGGAAATCGCGGTCACCACGCGCGAATTGCGCGCGGACTCCGAATCCGGCGATCAGGAACTGACCTTCGACAACAACGAGTCGACCGCCGAAGGCACGATCCGCGTCGAGATCGAGGCGGTAGCCGATGGGGCCAAGGTCACCATCGGCGATTACTGCCCGTGCTCGGCCGAGCCGGTCAGCGCGGACCTGACCCAAGGCGGCGACCTCAACGGCATCGTCCTCTCCGCCATCGATTTCGACGGGTCCGAAGGAACTGTCGTGCACCTCGCCAACGGCGCTGGCGTCGAGGGCGGCCGCGCCGGCACCCCTGCCGGGGCGACCGTGCCCCAGCAGATCAGCCACAATGACGACACTGACCAGACCCAGGCGCTGGTCGCGACGCTGCCGAAGGATGCGACCTGCGTCACCTTCACCGTCTCCAACCTGTACGAGAACGAGGCGGGCGGCGAGATCGGCATCGTCACCCTCTATGATGACGGCGTTGCCGTCGGAACCTTCGCCTTCGGCCCCGCCGACGACGCCGCTTTCGGCGGCGCTATCGAGGGCGTGGACGGCTACATTCCCGTCGAATCGCCGGGCAGTCTCCATGCCGGCTCGGTCACCATCGATGGGGATAATCTGCCGCCGGGCGTCGTCTTCGACGAAATCCGCTTTACCGCCACCGACCGGGCCGAGGAAGTCGCGGGCGACGAGGATTCCAGCGACTATTTCGTCAGCGGAATCGAATACACCCCGGCCGTCGCGCCGGGCGTGATCTGCGAATGCGACCATTCGGAGCCGGGCTACACGAAGGTCGTGGTGGTCGAGGACGGCAAGGCCGACCCCGGCCAGCATGGCGACAATGGAAGCGAAACCGGCCTCGTCCTGCCGCTGATGTTCAGCGCGTCGCTGACCGACACGGACGGTTCGGAAGCCGTCACCCAGGCCGTTGTGACCCTGCGTGACGCGGATGAGGGCGCGGAATTCGTCTATCTGGGCGCCACCGGCCCCGATCTGCCGCCGACTGTCACGATCAACGGCGTCACCTACAATGTGACGGCCGATGGCGATGAACTCATCATCACGCTCGATGACAGCGATCCCGCCAACGTCATCGCTGCGACCCAGCGGCCGATGGTCGATTTCTCCACGGAGTTCGGCGTCCAGCTCCCCGTCGATGATTCGACCAACTTCTTCGTCGATATCCAGGCGACCACCGCCGAGGTGAACGAGGAAGGCGAGATCGCGGTCGAGGAAAGCAAGCCGTGCCCACCCGCGACCATCGAGTTCGATATCCGCGGCGTGGTCGGCGAGGCGGCGACGGAACTGACCGCCGCCGACGATTGCGGTCAGACCATCGGCGGCGTCAACGCCGGGCCGGACGACTGGCAGGTCGACGGAATCACCATCAAGGGCGCGCTGTTCGGCAGCAGCGAGTACTCGACCGAAAACCTCGACTTCCGCGCCAACGGCGTCGGCGTGAAGGGCGCGAACCCCGACGGCACCGCCTCTCCGAGCGAGCAGTTGAACGACGGCCACGGCGACCAGGCGGGCAGCGAATCGATCGAGGTCGATTTCAACCAGACCGTCGCCAGCGCCACAATCACCGTCTCCAACCTGATCGCGGGCGAGAATGGCGGCGAGGTCGGGACCGTCGAGGTCTGGAACGGCGACGATCTCGTCGGCGAATTTACCTTCGGCAAGGCTGGCTCTGGCGCCCAGATCGAGGTCGATTATGTCGGCAATCCCGGCGTCGCGACCTTCACACTGGACGGCGCGTTGCTCGACGGTTCGACCTTCGACCGCCTGATCTTCGCCGCCACCGATTCCGGCAACGGCACGGGCGACGAGGGCGACAGCGACAGCAGCGATTATTTCCTGCGCCAGATCGAGTTCTCCCTGCCGGAGAGCGAAACCGCGGTCCTGGTCGAGGACGGCAAGAAGGATTCCGTCGACCATGGCGCGGAGGATGCCGGCCGGCTGATCCCGGTCCAGTTCACCGCCGCCACACAGGATACCGGCACGGGCTCCGACACTTCCGAAGGCATCGCCTCCATCACCCTTAACAAGGGCGAGAGCGACGGGACGTGGGCTTTCCAGGGCGCGGATATTGTCGATGGCTCCACCATCGAGGTGGACGGCCATGATGCCGTCGCCACTTTCGACGAGGACAGCAACCTCGTCCTGACCTTCACCGATGCGGACAGCGTCGAATCGGTCGACCTGTCCGGCGCCATCGGGATCCGCCTGCCGGTGGACGACTCGACCGACTTCACCCTGACGGTCACCACGAAGACCCAGGAATTCGACGACGATACGGGCGGCGCGGTTCACGCCGCGACCACCGAAACGACCGACAGCATCAACTTCCAGATCGACGGCGTCGCCGGCCCGGTCGTGGACGGTTTCGGCGAAGCCGACACCTCCTATGTCGAGGACAACGATCCGGACACCGGCGACCACGGCGCCGGCGCCACCGAGACGGGCCTGATCGTCGACGTGCCCTATTCGGCCGATACGCAGGATATCGACAAGTCCGAGGGCATCACCAAGGTCGTCCTGACCCAGAATGGCGACGGCGATTTCGTCAATGCCGATGGCGACAAGCTGGTCAACGGCCAGACCCTGATGATCGGCGCCGCCATTGCCACGGTCGGGTTGAGCGTAGACGGCCAGACCCTGACTCTGACCTTCGAGGACCAGGCCGGCGAACCGCAGATGGTCCAGTCCGTCGACCTGACGGGCGTGGTCCGGATCGAACTGCCGGTCGACGATTCCACCGATTTCGCCCTGACCGGCCAGTCCACCACCACCGAATATGACGACGACGCCTTCGACGCGGAAGGTAATTTCAACGGTCGCCCGGATGGCGGCTCCTGCGCCCAGGGCGAATACACCAGCCCTGCCGAGTCCATCGTCATCCATGTCGCCGGCGTCGCCGGCCCGGCAGACACGGGCTTCACACCCGATACCTATGGCGATGCGGTCGACAGCGCCACGGTCTGCGAAGTCGGCGGCAAGACCGTCCTGACCCTCAAGGTGTTCGAGGATGGGGAGGCCGATCCGGCCGACCACAAGAACAACCGGGAGCACAATGACGGCCCATTCGTCCTGCCGATCGCCTTCACCGCGACGGCGGAGGACGCCGACGGATCGGAGGGCATCACCTCCATCACCCTGAAGCTTGCCGAAGGCGATGGCGTCGACGCTTCCTTCGTCGTGCCGGAGGACCTGCCGGAAGGCGTTACCGTTACCGAGAGCGACGATGGCGGCAGCATCACCATCGAGTTCGCGGGAGAGGGTCTGGATTCCGTCAATCTCAACGACCTCGGAATCGGCGTCGAAATCCCGAAGGACAGCGACCGCGACTTCAGCATCGCCATCGAAACCGTCACCACCGAATTCGACGATGACGGCTCCGGCGTGAGCGAGGGCGGCGAAACCGCCACGGCCCATGACGAAATCGACGTGATCGTCGACGCTGTGGCCGACAAGCCGACGGCGAAGATCAAGATCGCGAACAGCAGCCCTGAAGGCGCGGACGGCGACGATTCAACCGTTGAATCGACCGACAAGCTGGACCTCCGGTTGAAGGCGACCTTCACCGACGTCGCCGATGGTTCGGAAATCCACCTTGTGACGCTGAAGCTGCCGGAAGGCTGGGATTTTGCCGATCCTGGCAACGAAGGCTTCGTGCATGTGTCCATCCCCTTGGTTTTCGAAGGATGGGTGAAGGCGGTCGACGGCCAGACCTTCAATGAGAAGGTCAGCTTCGTTCCGCCGTCCGAGGACCGCGAGAACGACGAGTTCACTCTGAATGCGGTTTCGCTCGATGTTCCGGATAACATCGCCAGCGAGATTCCTTGGGACAACGGCAGCAGCAACTTCTTCATACATCTGCTCTCCAACAACATCGCCATCTCCTCCGATGACGCCACCGTGGATGTGGGGCATCTGGACGATGGGCAGGATGACGGCTCGGTCGTCACCGCCACCGACGTTGACAAGGCCGAAGACGACGATTCCACGCCCGTCGGCCAGACCGACGATAACAACGACAACACGGCCGGAGACATCGCCGGACCGCTGACGATCAAGCCTCACTTCTCCGTCGACCTGGCGGACGATGGCGGCGTTGGCGGGCCGGAAGCGGTCATCAAGGTGGTCCTGTCCGGCATCCCGGCCGGCGTCGCCAACGTCACCGCGTTGGGACAAACCTATGCCGTTGCTTCGGACGGAACGGTCACCGTCAACCTTCCCGGCGGCGTGAGCGAGGCCGCATTGAACGCGGCTCTCAACGACCTCGAAATCACCCTCCCGCAGCATTATTCCGGCAGCTTCCCGCTCAAGCTCGACGTGACGGTGGAAGAGCCGATCACCGGCGAGACGGAAGTCTATAGCGGCGTCAGCCACGTCACCGTGGACGACGTGGCCGACATGCCCTTCAACACCTCCGCCAGTTCCGGCTCCGGCTCGGAAGGCAATACGGTCAGCCAGATCGTCTGCCTCAACACCGCCGGCCTCAACGGCCAGACGGTGCAGGAAAACTGGGCGGAATCCGGCGTCAACCTGCGCGGCGTCGTGCTGACCCCGGGCGCCGGTTCCTATGATCCGGCTGCCTATGCCGACCAGCCGCTCGGCGGCAAGAACGTCAACTTCACCCATGACGGCCAGTCCTGGAGCTATAACGGCGTCGGCGTGAACGCCGATGGCGACATCGACAATGGCGAAACCGACACGGTTGACGGCGCCAGCGACAATACCGTCGAAGCGCTGGAACTGACCTTCGACACCGCGATGGATTCGGTGACGGTCGAACTCGCCGCGCTCTTCGATGGCGTGGTCTATGACAACGGCCATCCCGAAAGCGCCCGCTGGGTCGCCTATGACGCCGCCGGAAACGAAGTCGACAGCGGCACGGTGGACAGCACCCTCAACGGCCTCGCCAGCTTCACCGTCGACGGGGAAGGGGCGATCAGCACGCTGGTCATCCATCCGGTGTCGAACGACGCCGGGGCCAACGGCAACAATTCCGATTTCGTGATCCGCTCGGTCAAGGGCGTCACGGTCGGCACGCCCTGCGATGAAGGCGCGCGCGTGGTCCGTGAAGACACAACCAGTGCCGTCGCCCTGACGGCGGCGGTCAGCTTCTCCGACCTCACCGACACGTCCGAACAGCACTTCATCGTCATCCGCCTGCCGGAAAATCCGGAAGGCGGTAACTGGACGACCGGCGACTTCACCGTCACCGGCGGCGATGGCGGCAGCTTCGACATCGTCTTGGGAGAGTCCCTCAACACCCACGGCATCACCCGTTTCGATGAGGAGGGCCAGTACCTCCGCATCCCGGTCGATGGCCAGCTCGACGGCGCGCAGGACACCGCCTCCGTCACCGTCTCCTTCCCCGCGCCGGAGGTCACGTCCTCCGAAGACCTCCAGTTCAAGGTCTATGGCGAGGCCTACGAGCATTCCGCGACCCCCGACACCGGGGACACCAACGACCGGGCCTTCAGCGAGGCCGGCGACTGCCTGACCATCGTCATCGACGACGTGCCGACGCTCCAGGCCAAGACGGCCTGCCTCTATGAGGGCGGGGAGCAGAAGGGCGGCGAGTTCCTCGATGGCGCCGAAAGCGGCGATGGCGGCCTGACCGTCACGGCGGTCACGGGCGCGGTGGACAGCGGAGATATCACCCTCGGCGACTTCACCGAAATCGACGGCGAATACGGCACGCTCCGCGTCTGGTCCGACGGCCGCTACGTCTACACCTCCGACCCCTCCGTCACGCACACCGATGGCGCGCCGCTGACCGAGCAGTTCACCTTCACCGTCGAAGACTGCAACGGCACGGTCGTGACGCAGACCCTCGACGTGACCGTGAAGGACCTGGGTCCGATCGCCGGCGAAACGGCAGGCACGGTCAATGAGGACACGCTGACCACGCCGCATGACGGCAATGACGCGGTCACCCCGACCGGCCCATCCTCCCTGGACGACCAGCCGCTCGACATCGACTGGCAGGCCGACGGGCCGGGCACTCTCGCCTTCACCGGGATCACCGACGGTCAGGTCCTTTCAGGCGTCACGTCGGAAGGCAACGAAGTCCGCCTGTTCCTGTCCGCCGGCGGGACGGTGCTGACCGCCATCGCCTATGACAGCTTCGGCAATGCGCTGGATGAGGTCTTCGCCCTGTCGCTGGACGCTGCTGGCTCCAGCTACGATTTCGTCCTGAAGGCGCCGCTGGACCATGAGGTCGACGGCCCGGCCTCCGATCCGGCCTCCCAGGACGGGTTGAACCTGTCCTTCGATTTCACCGCCACCGATGCGGACGGCTCGTCCGCCGATGGCGGGCTCACGGTGACGGTGGTGGACGACGTGCCGGTGGCGGGCCATGTGGACAAGGTCTGCGTGGGCGACGCCCAGGGGCCGGAGTTCGTGACCGATGTCATCCAGGTGATCGACACCAACAACAACCCCTCGGATGGCATCTTCCAAACCGAGATTCCGGAATTCGTCACCATCGAGGTCATCGGGAAGCCGGGCGCGACTGCGGACCTCAACACCGACGATCGGGGCTGGGGGGTCGATAGCGCGGGGGAGGGTTCGGCCGATCGCTTCAATGAGATCAATTTCTACGGCCTTGACGAGAATGGCGACCCCATCTCCGAGGTTCTGATCTTCGACCTTGGCGGCAAGGTGGCCTTCAAGGCGACCATCGAACTTTCGGAATTCTTCGCCAATGAAGGCGCGTATGACGAGGCCGGGCGGTTCATCCTTTACCGCGATGGCCAGGTCGTCGGCAGCCAGGATTTCGTGGCGGGCTCGGAATCCGGGCAGTTCACGATGGAAGGCCACGGCGCGTTCGATGAAATCCGCTTCATCGCCCTCTCCGGCGACGGCAATCCGGGTTCGGGCGACGACAGCGATTACAACGTGAAGAAGATCACGCTGGAATCGGCGGTCGAAGGCCAGCCGCTGGGCTATGCGAAGGGTGAGGTTCCCGGTGAGTTCGGGGCCGACGGCCCCGGCCGCTTCGCCATCGCCGAGGCGTTCGAGGGCGCGGCCCTCACCTCCGGCGGCCAGGACATCGCCGTCACCGTCAATGACAACGGGACCGAAGCCTACGGCACGGTCGGCGGCGAGACGGTGTTCGTCCTGTCGATGAACAACGCTACCGGCGACTGGGAGTTCTTCCAGTTCGGTGAGATCGACCAGAGCGATGTCGCCATCGACTACCAGGTCGTGGACGGCGACGGCGACGTGGCCAACGGAAGCCTCTCGCTATGCCCCAAGGCGTTCGTGGACGCCCCGATCGTGACCATCGGGCTCGAAGGCGACGCGCTCTGCATCGATGAGGACGGCAACGGCTCCTTCACCGTCACGGCGGCCACGGCCGACCCGGCCAATGGTGATACGCTCAGCGAGGTGAAGCTGACGCAGTTGCAGGCGCTGAACGGCGCCGGCTGGACCGTCACCGTCGATGACGGCGCGGCCACCGGCACGTACGATGAGACCACCGGCATCTACACGCCGGCGGTCGACACGAAATCCGTCACCCTGACGGTGACGCTGACGCCGCCGGCGAACAGCGATGAGGATGTGTGGACGGAAGTCGGCGCCGACATCACGGTGACGGCGACCGCGACGGACGGCTCCATTACGGCGACCAGCGATCCCACGATCATCGACGTGAATGTCGATGCGGTGGCGGATGCGCCGACGCTCACCCTGTCGAACGTCACCGAAACCGAGGATGACGGTTCCGCCGCCTGTCAGGTCGAGGCGACGGAAGGCACAATCTTCACCCTGCCGCTCAAGGCGTCCCTCACCGACACGGACGGGTCGGAGGATCTGGACCACGTCACCGTGGCGATGGGCGATGACGCGCCCGATGGCGCGGCCTTCACCTGGAATGGCGTGGAAATCACCTCCGCTGGCGTGACCGACGGGATCTACACCGTCGCCCTGAACGATGACGGCAGCGTCACCATCACGCTTGACGATGCCGGCAATCCGCAGAGCTTCGACAACGCCACGGTGCTCGGCGGCGGGCTCGGCATCCTGCTGCCGCCCAACGCCAACACGGGCGACGGGTCCTTCGACGTGACGGTCCAGGCCTGGTCGCAGGAAACTAACACCGGCGCCACCCACCCCGGCGATGCGGAGTGCGATACGGACGACAACTCCGCCGTCTCGGTTGCCGGAACCATCGCCGTCACCGTCACGCCGGCCAGCGACAGGCCGGAGGCCGACGATGTGGTGACGGAGAGCGACCCGCTCGCCGGCCTCGCCGCCATCGCGGCGACGCTCGGGATCACCGATCTCGACAACATCGCGCTGTTCAAGCAGCTCGACGTGTCCACCGGCGAAACCGAAATCGGCGATGCGGACACTGGCGCCGATGCCGACCTTGGCGGGTTCGATCTGGAGGATGGCGGCAATGTCACGTTCCACATCACCAGCGCCCCCAGCTACGGCACGATCTATGTCGTCGATGGCGGCGCTTTGGTCGCGACGATCCCCGCCGGATCGACCCCGCCCGACACCTTCTTCGACGCCGACGCCACGGTCTACTGGGCGGCGACGGTGGATGAGGTCGTGGACATCGCCACCGGCGATCCGACGCCCGTCACCTCCGTTCCCGGCAGCCTCGGCGGGCTGACCCTGACGGCCGAAGGGCTGGACGGCGCCGCCGCCGGCGTGACCTCGAACCCTGGCAACGGCTTCGGCATCGACACCGCCACCGCGGGCCAGCAGCTCGACTCGCCGTCCCAGATCGACGCCGCGAACGATGTCAACGACCAGAACGAGGCGCTGATCGCGACCTTCCCGAACGCGCAGACGGAAATCAGTTTCGTCGTGAAGCCGTTCAACCCGGACGAAAAGGGCCAGTACACCCTGCTCGACCAGAATGGCGACGCGATCGGCTCTCCGGTCGAATTCGCGGATGCCGGCGGGAACTCGTCCCAGACCATCGTGGTCGACCCCGGCGTTTCCTTCTGGGGCATCCGCATCGAAGCCGTGCCCCCGGCCGACGCCAACGGCAATAACAGCGACAAGTTCGCGGTCGACGAGATCTCCTGGACCAGCCAGGGCGAGGGCGGGGAACTGCCGCCCGTCACCTTCGATTATGAGACGAAGGACCAGACCGGCTGCCTCAGCGACCCGGCGACCGTGGTGATCGAACCGGGCGAGATTCCCGAGCCGGCGATCTCGATCACGGACAAGACGGTGACGGAGCCGGACAGCGGAACCGTGTCGATGACCTTCACGGTGACGCTGGACCATGCGTCGACGGAGACGGTGACGGTCGACTTCACGACCGTTGGCGTCACGGCGACGGAAGGGTCCGACTATACGGACGCGACCAGCAGCCTGACCTTCGCGCCGGGCGAGGTCTCGAAGACGGTGACGGTGACGGTGAATGCCGACGCCATCGCCAATGAGGGCGACGAGACGCTGAACGTCAATCTCAGCAACGCCACCAATGCGACCATCGCCGACAACCAGGGCATCGGCACGATCACCGACAGCGATCCCAAGCCGACGGTGACGATCGACGACGTGACGGTGAACGAGACCGACGGGACGGCGACGTTCACGGTGACGCTGAGCCAGGCGACGGCTTCGAACATCGCGCTGAACTACGCCACGGCGGACGGTTCGGCGCTCAATCCGGGCGACTACGTGGCCGAAACCGGGACGGTGATGTTCACGGCGGGCGGCGCGCTGACGCAGCAGATCACGGTGACGATCACCGACGATGCGGTGTTCGAGAACCCGGAGACGTTCACGGTCGACCTGACGGCGCAGGACGCCTCGCAGATCGACGTTGCCGGCTCCGACCTGTCGGGCACCGGCACGATCAATGACGACCAGGGCGAGCCGACGGTGTCGGTTGGCGACCAGACGATCTCCGAGCCGGTGAGCGGGACTGTGGAGATGAGCTTCACGGTGACGCTGGACCATGCGTCGTCGGAGACGGTGACGGTCGACTACTCGACCCTTGGCGGGACGGCGACCGAAGGACTGGACTATGCCGCCGGCGAGACCGGGACGGTGACGTTCGGCCCGGGCGAGACCGAGAAGACGGTCACCATCACGGTGAACGCGGACGACATCGCCAACGAGGCGTCGGAAGGCTTCACGGTCAACCTGAGCAACCCGAGCAACGCCACCGTCGATGACGGCGTGGGCGACGGCACCATCACCGACAGCGATCCGGTTCCGACGGTGTCCGTGAACGACTTCACGATCTACGAGGACTCTTCGGCGGGGCAGAACTCGGCCAGCTTCACGCTGACGCTGAGCCAGGAATCGGCGACCAACGTGACTGTGCCCTGGTCGATCACGCTTCCGGGTGCGCCCGACGCGGGCGAGGCCGGCGCGGCCGACCTTCAGCCTGTACTTCTCACCGGCACGGTGACGATCCCGGCCGGCAGCACGACCGTTACGGTTGGTCCGTTCGAGGCGTTCGACGACACTGTCTATGAGGTGAACGAAACGTTCGAGATCGTCCTTGGCGCGCCGACCGGCGCGACCGTGGGCGACGGGACCGGCGTCGGAACCATCGTCAGCGACGATCCGCAATACCTCCCGCCGGAAGCCGAAGACGAAGCGGCGGTGGTGACGGAGGCTGCTCTTTCCGACGGCGCCGGCGGCGATGACGACGGCACCGGGGACGATCCGGCGGCCGGCGTCGACACCACGGCCACGGGTGCGCTGGCGGGCGCCGAAGGCGGCAACGTCATCAGCGGCGTCAGCTTCACCAGCGGGCCGGGCGACGCTCCGACCGTCACCGACAATGGCGGCCAGTTCGTCGTCTCCAACAATCTGTGGGAGCTGACGGTCGACAAGGACGATGGCGACTACACCTTCACCCTGAAGGACAACGCCGACCATTCCGATGACGGCGCGGCCTTCGGCGGCGACCAGTTGCCGGTGAAGTTCGGCTACGAGGTGGAGAACCCCGCCGGCGTCACCGACACCGGTTCGCTCACCGTCGACATCAACGACGACCGCCCGGTGGCGGTGAACGAAGCTCCGGACTGCGTGGACGAAAGCAGCGGCGCGCCGCTGAACGTGGTCATCACGCTCGATGCGTCCGGCAGCATGTTCTACGAGATCGATCCTGCCACCGGCGAATACACCGATCCCGGCGATCCCGACACCGGCTCGCCGAACCGGATGGAGGCCCTCCAGGCTTCCGTGAAGGAACTGCTGGCGGCCTATGAGGCGACCGGCGCGCAGGTGAACGTCAAGTTCGTCACCTTCGGTTCCGACGCGTCGGAACCGAGCCAGGTCTACGACCTCAGCGACCCGGACGACTTCCAGGCCGCGAAGGATTTCGTGGACAACGTCAGCGACAGCGGCAACACCAATTACGAGGAGGCGCTGGAGGAATCGAAGCAGGCCATCACCGAGTTCGACGGCGATCCCGCCTATGCCGGCAACGAGACGAATTTCTACTTCTTCTCCGACGGCAAGCCGAACGAGGGCGATGGCTATGACGACGATTTCGGTCACTCCGATTGGGCAACCTTCCTCACCGACCATGGCGTCGTCTCGAACGCAGTCGGCATCAAACTGAACAGCGCCGATCCCGATCTCGACTTCATCGACAACACGCCTGACGGTGCGGTCTACAACGACGATATCGGCCAGTTGACGGACGATATCCTCGGCACCATGACGCCGAGCCTCACCGGCAACGTGCTGACCGATGGCGTGGATGACGAGTTCGGAGCAGATGGCCAGGGTTCGCCGGCCATTGTCAGCCTCGAATATGTCGATGAGTTCGGGGCCACCCAGACGGCCGAGCCGACCGACACCGACACCGAGGTCACGGTGACCACCCAGCATGGCGGCCGTCTGACCTTCGATTTCGCGACGGGCGACTACAGCTACATCGCCCCGAACGTCAGCACCGACGTGACGGAGAACTTCACCTACAAGATCGAGGATGGCGACGGCGACACCGCTACCGCGACGCTGGACATCTGCGTCAGGGACGGCGTGCCCGAAGCCTATGACAATCTTGCAGAGGTGACGGACGGCGTCGCCGTCGACGAGATTGTCGGGGATTTCGAAAACGGGCTCGACGCCGGCTGGGCAAGCATCGGTGAAACCGACATCACTGATGATGGCTGGGCGGCCGATCCGCAGCATGGGGATAACGCCATTCTGCTGGAGACCAATAATGACGCAACTGGCGAAAACAATGTTGCCGACTTCCTTGGACTCACGAACCAGGCACTCGATAACCTGAGCGACGATGGTGCAAATGAGGGTTCGGCCCTTCGTCTGGAACGAACGATGTCCGCCGGCGACGTTCTGACCTTCAGGTGGAATTTCGCCACGGATGAGGACACGCCGAGCGGCTTCAATGACTTTGCCTTCTTCTCCGTCGTCGGTCCTGACGGAACGAGCCTGGATAAGCTTGCGGATACGCACTCCGGCTTCACCGATTACGACGGGACTAGCTTCGACGAGCAGACCGGCTGGCAGACCTACACCTTCACGGCGTCGGCGGACGGAACTTATGTCTTCGGCATCGGAGTCATGGATGAAGATGACTCGAAAGGTCACTCCGGCCTCTTCGTCGACGATGTCCGCGTCAATGGCCAGGTTGTCGGGTCGGTGTCCGGCAATGTCGTGGACGATCCCAACAACGATCCGCTGAGCGGCGATCCGGTCGGCGGCGCGGACATTTCTCCCGATGCGGCGTCGGTGACGGCGGTCAGCTTCGGCGGCGGCAGTCCCGTCTCGGTTCCCCAGGATGGCTCCTACGCCACGATCATCGGGGCGCACGGTACGCTGAAGATCAATATGGATGGCGACTACACCTACACGGCGGATAGCGTCACGGAAGCCGATGCCGGCGACGTGGAGGACCAGTTCACCTACACTTATACGGATGCGGATGGCGACACGGATACGGCCGTTCTCCGGGTGAAGGTGACGGACGGGGACTCCCCCTCCGGCGATCCGGAGCCGCCGACCTTCCTCAACGGCTCAATCACGACGAACACCAACGTCCGCGATCAGCAGGTTCGCCTGTCCTTCACGGAGGTCGGCAACAACCTCAACACCTTCGTCACGATGCTGGTGCTGAACGCCCAGGGCCAGCAGGACTCGACGGTCGACTTCTCGGTCGATACCGGTTTCGTCATCGATCCGGCGAAGGAATATCTGGTGACCGTCACAACGGTGGACGGGAAGAAGGCCATCGTCACCGACCTCCAGCTCGAAGGGGTGACCATCATCGATCAGGGCAACATCCAGATCGGCGATGGGTCCGCCAATACCGAGCATGGCTTCACCGCGGTCATCAAGCCTTCCGGCTCGGTGCTTGTCGAAGGGCCGACCGAATCCTTCGATGACCGCGCCTCGGTCAGCGATCCCGGCGACTATGCCGGCGGCAACACCCCCTACCTCCATGGGTCGGACGAAGGGGAAATCCTGACCGGCGGCAGCGGGGCGGATGTGTTGTCCGGCGGCGCCGGAAACGACACGCTCATCGGCGGCGATGGCGACGATATCCTGTTTGGCGATGCCGGCGACGATATCCTGATCGGCGGTCTGGGGCAGGATGTCCTGACCGGCGGAGACGGCGTGGATACCTTCGTCATCGACCAGCAGGCCTTCGATGAAATCGCCGCTGCCGGCCCCGGCTTGGCCGACCTCATCACCGACTATGACAAGGCCGAAGGCGACGTGATCGACCTCGGGGAACTGTTCGATCCGGGTGTCGCTGCGACCATCACCGAAGCCAATGTAGGCAGCTATATCAGGCTGGATGACGGCGGGAATCTTCAGGTGAATGTCGCTGGCTCCGGCAACGACGCCGACTTCACGACCGTCGCCACGGTCGAGAATGGCGGCAGCGGGGTCGACACCGTTCAGGTCTATGTCGATGACAGCGGAAACAAGCTGGACATTCCTTGATCCTTTGACCTAACCTGACCTTCTATAAAGCCCCGGCCTCGGCCGGGGCTTTTTCTTTGCCCGCTGGCCCCGTCCCAACCCCCATTACAACGTCATGCTGGACCCCGATCCAGCATCCATGCGCCACCGCAACCCGCACCGCCCGCGCCCGACTCTTCGCCACCTGTGGGAACGTCGCGGACCCATGGATTCCTGTGTGTTGGATGGTTGCTATGATGGGAGCGGGAAGGAGGCCGTTGGATTCGAGGTCGCCCGATCGGTAGACCGTATGCTGGCCTGGCCCCTTCCCGCTCGT
>NZ_JBDOQU010000015.1:0-121234 GCF_039839375.1 Inquilinus sp. CAU 1745 | reverse complement strand
GCAGCTTCTCGTCCATCACACAGGTCTCCTTGAACGGCATCGGCAAAGCCCTCCTTCGCCGACAAGAAAACCTGTCAACCATCTCTCCGGTCTATTCTGTCACCTATCTATCCGGTTCAGACCAAGTTCACCCTCTCCCCTTGTGGGAGAGGGAGGGACCCGACCCGAAGGGGCGGGAGGGTGAGGGGACAACCTAGCTGTCGCGGTAGTTCTCCACTGTATCGGCGGAGCGGGGTTCGGCGTCGTCCGGGTCCTGGCCGGCATCCCGCAGCGCGCGGCGCTGGCGCAGGAGGTCCCAGCAGCGGTCGAGCTCGACATTGATGCGGCCCAGCCGTTGCCGGTCTTCGTCGGAGGGGCTGCCTTCGGCATAGAGCCGTTCCTCCTCCGCCGCCAGCCGCCTTATATGCTCCAGCACCGTGTCGTCCTTCCGTTCCTCGGCCATAGCGTCACTCCTGTCCGGTCTTGATCTGGACCTGGCTGAACTTCGCCTCCACGGCGTCGGCGTAGCGGCGGCCGTTCACCTCGTCATGGCGCATGAAGGCGGGCGGGGCGATCCTGATGTGCAGGTCGTACTTGCCATCGCCCGGCACCTTGATGTTGGTTCCGTAATGGTAGAGGCCGGGATGCCAGACGAAGGGCACCCTGAACGGGCCGACCGGCTTGCCGTCCGTCGGCGTCAGCGTCGCCTCGATCTCCAGATAGGGGATGAAGCGGTGGTCGGCGGCGTCGCTGACGGAGACTTCCAGATGGCAGTTCTCGTCGTCGGGCTCCTGCCACTCCAGCCGGCCTTCCGATTTCAGATGGTACATCCCCTCCGCCCGCTCCTGGGCGAAGGCGACGATATAGTCGCCGATCTCCTGCCGGCCGCCATTGTCGGCGACCTCGTCGACCATGTAGGAGAGCGATTTCTGATAGGCAGCGCCTTCCTCGCGCGCCAGCGCAAGCTGCCTCTTGTCGGCCTCGTCGCTCGGCTTCTGTATGGCTCCGGTCGATGCCATCGTGGGAGACTCCTGGGCTGTTGTCCGTCTCTCTCCCTAACGGACGAACGGGCCTCAAGAGTTCCCCCGCCTCAGCGATAGTCGATGGCCAGGATCTCCAGCGTGTCGCCGCCGCGCGGCGTCTCGAACGCGACCAGGTCGCCGACCTGCCTGCGCATCAGCGCGCGGGCGATGGGGGAAAGGATGCTGACCTCGCCGCGGGCCAGGTCGGCCTCGCCTTCGCCGACCAGCCGGACGGTCCTCTCCTCCCCATCCTCGCCGCAATAGGTGACCCGCGCGCCGAAATAAACGGCGTCCAGCCCCTTCTGGTCGCCGGAGTCGACGATGGTCGCATCCTCCAGCCGCCTGGAGAGGAAGCGGATGCGGCGATCGATCTCCCGCAGCCGCTTCTTGCTGTAGATGTAGTCGCCATTCTCCGACCGGTCGCCATTGCCGGCCGCCCAAGCGACCACGTCAACGACCTTCGGCCGCTCCCCGTAGGCCAGCGCCTTCAGCTCGGCGCGGAACCGCTCCGCACCCTCCGGCGTGATCAGCGTGCGGATGTCCCGACCGGCGGGGGCTGGAGGCATGGCGGCGGAGGAGCCTCAGGTCCCGTTCGAGGCGGCGGCGGATTTTGCTGCGGCCTTCTTCGGGGCCGGCTTCTCGTCGGGCGGGGGCAGCATGTGGACGATCCGCTGCGGGAACGGAAGCTCGATCCCGGCGGCCTCGAGGTCGTGCTTGGCCTGCTCGATCATCGCGCGCTGCGCGTCCCAGTAGACGTCGTTGGGGGCCCAGGCGCGGAAAGCGATGTTGACCGCGCTGTCGCCATAGCTGTCGACGAACACGATCGGCGCCGGGTCCTTCATGATCCGCTCGTCGCGGTCGGCCATGGCCAGCAGCAATCCGCGCGCCTTCTCCGGATCGGCATCGTAGGAGATGCCGATGGCGATGGACATCAGGCGTGTGGCGTTGCGGCTGTGGTTCTTCAGCGCCTTGTTCCAGATCTCCGAATTCGGCGCGAAGGCGAAGACGCCGTCCCAGGTCTTCAACTCACAGGTGAACAGGCCGATATCCGTCACGGTGCCGCTGACGCCGCCATCGACCTCGATATAGTCCCCGGTGCGGAACGGGCGCAGCCAGAGCAGCATGATGCCGGCGGCGATATTGGTGAGGGTGCCCTGGAGGGCGAGGCCGATCGCCAGGCCGGCGGCACCCAGCACGGCCAGAAGCGATGCCGTCTGGACGCCCAACTGCCCCAGCGCGGCCACCAGCACCAGGGCGATGATGCCGTAGCGGATGACCGTTCCGACCAGGGGTTTGAGGGTGTCGTCGACCCGCTTGCTGCGGGAAATCATCCTTTTGACCGCACGGCCGGCCCAGCCGGCGACGATGAAGCCGATGATGAGGATCAGAAGCGCCGTCACCAGCCGCGGCAGGAAGGCCACGGTCCAGGCCCAGATCATGGTGGCGAGCGCCCCCAACTCCTGCGGTGCGTCCATCACATCCATCGTCTTCACCTTCCTGTCGTTTCTTTCTTCGCCTCCCGGAAAGGGAGAATCATACATAGCCCTCTCCCCGCCGGGGAGAGGGTTGGGTGAGGGGCGGTTGGTTCGCCGCAGCCCCTCACCCTCCCGCTTCGCGGGTCCCTCCCTCTCCCCGGAGGGGCGAGGGTAAGGATATGCCCCTGTCAACTTGGCGCATTCCGGGCGATCTTCAACATCCCGTTGGGTTTGCGATCTTTTTTCGGGTTGTGGTCAAGGGCGGTTCGAGGCGATGCTCCGGTTGCGTTTCCCCTGCCGGTTCTCTCCCACGCATGACCCTCTACGACCTCAAGCCGCGTTTCCAGGGCCTGCTGCGCCCGATGGTGGCCGCCATGGCGGCGCGCGGAATCACGGCCAACCAGGTGACGGTCGCGGCGGCCGCCGGCTCCGTCCTGCTCGGCTTCGCCCTCGGCCTGTGGGGGGAGGCGCGGGCGCTGTTCCTCCTGCTGCCCGTCTGGCTCTTCCTGCGCATGGCGCTCAACGCCGTCGACGGGATGCTGGCGCGGGAGTTCGGGCAGAAATCCGACCTCGGCGCCTATCTGAACGAGATCGGGGACATCGTCTCGGACGCCGCGCTCTACCTGCCCTTCGCGCTGGTCGCGCCGTTCAATCCGGGCGTCGTCATCCTGGTCGTGCTGCTGGTGGTCCTGACGGAGGTTGCGGGCATATTGGGCGTGACGGTAGGCGCGCCGCGCCGCTATGACGGCCCGATGGGCAAGAGCGACCGGGCGCTGGTGTTCGGCGCGCTGGGGCTCTGGGTCGGGCTCGGCCTGTCGCTGCCGGACTGGACGCGGCTGCTGCTCTGGGCGCTGGCGGTACTGCTGGCGCTCACGGTCGCCAATCGCGTGCGCAAGGGGCTGGGGAGCATAGGCGCTTGACCGTGCCGTCGCGCATCGCCGCCGCCGCGATCACCGGTTTCGCCCGGTTGGTCACCGGCGTCCGGCCGGACTGGGCCGGCTGCCCGCCCGATCCGGTGCAGAGGATCTATTTCGCGAACCATGCCAGCCATGGCGATTTCGTGCTGGTCTGGACCGTGCTGCCGTCGCGTTCACGCGCCCTGACGCGGCCGGTGGCGGGCGCGGATTATTGGGGGAAGGGCCGGCTGCGCCGCTTCATCGGGGCGCAAGTCTTCCGCGCGGTCCTGATCGACCGCGACCCCGCCAGCCGGACGTCCGATCCGGTCTCGGTGATGGCGTCGGCGCTGGACGAGGGAGATTCCCTCATCCTCTTCCCCGAGGGAACGCGCAACATGACCGACGAACCGCTGCTGCCGTTCAAGAGCGGGCTCTACCATCTCGCCGCCTCCCGCCCGGAGGTCGATCTGGTGCCGGTCTGGATCGACAACATCTCCCGCGTCATGCCCAAGGGCGAGTTGCTGCCCATCCCGCTCCTGTGCGGCGTCGCCTTCGGCGCGCCGCTGCGGCTGGCGGAAGGGGAGGAGAAATCTGCCTTCCTGGCGCGGACGAGGGCCGCCCTTCTGGCGCTCGCACCGGGAGCCGGCCGATGATCGAATGGAACGATACGACGATCCTTTTCGCCGGCGTGGTGGCCGTCCTCGTCATCGCCTCGCTGATCGGGTTCGCGCTTTCGCTGAAATCGGGCAGCGGCAATGCGGTCGTCCAGAACCTGAATGCCCGAATCAAGGCGTGGTGGGTGATGACGGCGGCGCTGGCCGTCGCCTTCATGGCCGGCAAGCCCGGAATCATCCTGCTGTTCGGCTTCATCTCCTTCACCGCGCTCAGGGAATTCGCGACCCTGACCCGGACGCGCCGGGGCGATCATTGGGCGCTGCTCGCCAGCTTCTTCATCATCCTGCCGGTGCAGTACGCGCTGGTCTGGGTCGGCTGGTACGGGCTCTATACGGTGTTCATCCCGGTCTATGCCTTCCTCATCCTGCCGATCGCTTCCGTGGTGCGCGGCGACACCACGCGCTTCCTGGAACGGGTGGCGGAGACCCAGTGGGCGCTGATGATCTGCGTCTTCTGCCTGTCCCACGTGCCGGCGCTGCTGACGCTGAAGATTCCGGGCTTCACCGACCGGCATCTGCTGCTGATCGCCTTCCTGGTGCTGGTCGTGCAATCCAGCGACGTGCTGCAATATGTCTGGGGCAAGCTGGCGGGACGGCGGAAGATCGCGCCCGCCCTGTCGCCGTCCAAGACGGTGGAGGGCTTCGTCGGCGGCGTCGCCAGCGCCACCCTGCTGGGCGCGGCGCTGTGGTGGCTGACGCCCTTCTCCCCGCTTCAGGCGGCGGGGATGGCGCTGCTGATCAATCTGATGGGCTTCCTCGGCGGCCTCGTCATGTCGGCGATCAAGCGCGATCGCGGCGTGAAGGATTGGGGCCGCATGATAGAGGGCCATGGTGGGATGCTGGACCGGCTGGATTCGGTGGTCTTCGCCGCCCCGATCTTCTTCCACGTCACCCGCTATTTCTGGGCAGTTTAGCCGCCGAAGGGGAACCGCCGGACGAGCCGGAAGGGCGCATTGCCGCCGGGTTGCCGGAAGAGGCAGAGTGAGGTGACGCGCACTTGCTCCCGGAGCACTGGGGCGAACAGCGCCTCCAGGTCGCGCCGGAGCGAGGCGCGGTCGTCCGCGTCGCCGATGCCGTCGGTCAGCGTCAGGTGGAAGCGGAAATCCTCCATGACGTACGGGTATCCCCACCGCTCAAGATGGGCGGCCTGCCGTTTGGTGAGGCCATGGGCCAGACGCCGGGCGGTTTCCTGCGGCGGGGGCGGGGCGCGGAAGGTGTCGAACCGGCGCACGCAGTCCGCCGCCAGCCGGTCCAGTTCGGGGCAGGGGTCGGGTGGCGTCAGCGCCAGGAAGGGGCCGATCGCCGTCACCGCCAGGCGCGGGATATCGAAAGACCGCGTCTCCGCCGCGAAAGTTTCAGCCGCCGCCTCCAGATCGCGCGTGGTCCTGCCCTCGGCCAGCGCGAAGGGGGCTTTCAGCGTGCCGTGGAAGCCGTAGCGGCGAGGGGCGGCGGTCAGCGCCTCCAGCTCCAGAGTGGCATCGTCCCACCCTTCGAGAGCCGGCCGGTCCAGCCGGTCGCCGGTGCGCGCGTCCCGGCCCAGCCATCCCGCGCCCAGCAGTCCCAGCGGGTCGTCATCCTCGGGCGCGAAATAGAGCGCGTGGCGGGATGTCACAGCACTTTCCGGCCCTGACGCCAGACGGCGCGGACGACCGGCAGATCGTCGATCATCCTGATCCGGACAAGGTCGCCGCGCGCCCCGGCCTCGATCCGGCCGCGATCGTGAAAGCCCGCCATCTCCGCCGTCGTCGCGGTGACGCAGGCGACGGCGTCGGGCACGGCGATTCCGGCTTTGCCAGCCATCAGGAACGCGGCGTGCAGCAGGCTGGCGGGGACATAGTCCGACGACAGCGCGTCGACCAGCCCGTCCTCCGCGAGGTCGAGGGCCGAGGCGTTGCCGGAATGCGATCCGCCGCGCACGATGTTGGGCGCGCCCAGGATGGTCCGGAGGCCGCTCCCGCGCGCGGCCGCGGCCGCCTCCCGCGTCGTCGGGAATTCCGCGATGGCGATGCCGTCCTCGACCGCATGGGCGACATGGGCCTCGGTCGTGTCGTCATGGCTGGCCAGCGGCAGCCCTCGTTCCCGGCAACGGGCGACGATGGTCCGCCGGTGGGTATCGGCATAGCGTTCGCTATCCTCCACCAGCCCCGCGACGCGGGCGTCCAGCTCCTCCTCGCTCCACCGCCGGCTGCGGTAGAAGCGGCGGAACTGCTCGATATCCTGCCATTGGCGCTGGCCCGGCGTGTGGTCCATCACGGAGACCAGCCGCAGCAGCGGGTCGTCCTGATAGGGCTCGAACATCCCGACCACGTCGGGATCGGCGACCTCGCAGCGCAGGTGGATGAAATGATCGGCGCGCAGCAGGTCCTCGTCCCGCGCCTTGCGCACCGTCTCCACCGACGCCTCCAGGATATGCCGGCGTTCGGGGGATTCGCGATAGGTGCCGACGCAGATGGCGTCCAGCACCGTCGTGATGCCCGCGCCGGCGATCTGTGCGTCATGGGTCATGACCGCCGACAGGGGCGAAGGCCACAGGACCCCGGGGCGCGGGGTGAAATGCCGCTCCAGATTGTCGGTGTGCAGTTCGACCAGGCCCGGAATCAGGATCTCGCCGTCCAGATCCTCCGCCGCCGCCAGTCCAGATTGGCCCTCGTCGACCGCGGCGATCGCGCCGTCCGCCAGGACCACCGTCCCGACGAAGGCCTCATGGCGCGTCACCACGCGCGCATTGGTCAGGATCGTCTCGCCGATCATGGGTAATCTCTAGAACAGGGGGAAGCGATGGGGAAGAGGCGGATAACCTCATTCCCCATCCAGCGGCAGGGCGACGAAGGCGGCGGCGCCGGCGCGTTCGCGCAGCAGCAGGATGGTGCCCCGTCCGGCCTCGCGGGCGGCTTCCACCGCCTCGGTGACGGTTTCCGGCGTCTCCACCGTCTCCTGGTCCACGCGGGTGACGACGTCGCCGGGGCGGATGTCGCCTTCCATGGCCGGGCTGCCGGGGGTGACGTCGGTGACGACCACGCCCTCGATCTCGTCGGCCAGGCTGAAGCGGGCGCGCAGTTCAGGCGTCAGCTCGGCCAGCGCCATGCCCAGCGTGCTGGTTGTGTCGGGCAGGGGCGGGGCGGGGGCGGCCTCGGCGGCCGCTTCGGCTTCCTCCTCGCCCAGCAGGGCGATCACGACCTCGACCTCCATCTCCTCGCCTTCGCGCCACAGGGTCAGCATGGCTTCGCTGTCGACCGGCGCGTCGGCGACGGCGCGGGCCAGCGCCCTGCCATCCTCGATCGGCCGGCCGTTGAGGCGCAGGATCACGTCGCCGGCGCGGACGCCGGCCTCGGCGGCGGGGCTGTCCTCCGAGACGCTGGCGACCAGCGCGCCCTGGCCGCTCTCCAGCCCCAGCGCCTCGGCGATCTCGTCGGTCACCGGCTGCACGGTCACGCCCAGCCAGCCGCGCTCCACCTCGCCATCGTCGCGCAGATCGGCGATGACTTCCTGGGCGAGGGAGGAAGGAACGGCGAAGCCGATGCCGACCGATCCGCCGGAAGGCGAGAAGATGGCGGTGTTGACGCCGATCACCTCGCCGTCGGTGTTGAACAGCGGTCCGCCGGAATTGCCGCGGTTGATGGCGGCGTCGGTCTGGATGAAATCGTCATAGGGGCCGGCATTGATGTTGCGGGTCTTGGCGGAGATGATGCCCGCCGTCACCGACCCGCCCAGCCCGAACGGGTTGCCGATCGCGATCACCCATTCGCCCACCCGCGCGGCGGCGCTGTCGCCCCAGTCCAGCGCGGGCAGGGGGCTGGCCGGCTCCACCTTCAGGAGCGCCAGGTCGGTCCTGTCGTCATGGCCGATCAGCTCGGCCGGCAGACGCGTGTCGTCCTGGAGGATGACCGTGATCTCGTCGGCCCCGGCTATCACATGGTTGTTGGTGACGATGTAGCCTTCCGGATCGATGATGAAGCCGGACCCCAGCGCCGTCATCGACCGGGGCGGGGCGCCTTCGGGATCGCCGAAATATTCACGGAAGAACTCGTCGAACGGCGTCCCCTCGGGCAGGTCCGGCATCTCCGGAAGCCCGGGAATCTCCGGCAGGCCGGGAATGGGGCCGTCATCCATGCTCTGGGTGGTCGAGATATTGACGACCGCGGGCAGCTTCTCTTCCGCCAGTTCGCCGAAGCCGGGGGCGCCGTTCTGGGCCAAAGCCGGCGCCGGTCCCACCCCTGCGGCCAGCGCCGCTCCCAAGGCCAGGGCTAAGGCGGCGCGGCGGGCGGCGATGGCGGACAGGCGGGCTTTCAAGGGTCTGCTCCCTTTGAGGGGATGCCCCGTCTGGGGCGATGTCGGAGGGGTCCGGAAGAGAACCCATCGCCCAACTTTGTGTTCCAACGACGGCGATCTCAAGCGGGTCTAGAAGAAGTCTCCCGGATGGTCGATCGGCCGGTCCTCCATCAGCCTCAGCCACCCCTTCACGATCCGGTAGATGAACCAGAGCGCCAGCAGGATGAAGATCGGAATTCCGATCAGGATCACCGACAGGATGGTGGCGACGATGCTGACCAGAAGGCCGATCCAGAAGGTGTTGATCGCCCATCTGAGATGGCTTTCATAGAAGGTGTAGCGCGCATCCTTCCGCTTCAGATACGCGATCACCAGCCCGATCAGGATGGTGACGCCGGAGAAGAAGGTTGCGGCGTAGAGCGCGTAGACCGCGTGGGCGGCAAGCCGGAGGTCGCGGTCGGACCGGGCCGGCGGCCGGATGTCGTAGTCCGCATAGGGGTCTCGGTGGTGGGTCATGGATATCTCCTCCGAAAGAGGGTCAGCAGCCGAGGGAGAGGGCATAGACCAGCCCCGGCTTCAGGAAGGCCATGGTCACGCCGCCCAGCATGGCGAGGATTGCGAGCGCCGAGAGGATCCACGTCGCATAGATGAGGCTTGCCGTCAGGCGTGACGCGCGGTCGGCGTTCCGATCGTCGGGGGGAGCCATCGGAACGCCTCCCGCCCGTCACTTCTCTAGATCGCGGAACTGGCGGTTGAGCGCGAATTCGCTGGAGGTGACGTGCCGTTCCAGCCCCGCCAGCCTGGCCTCAAGCTCCCGGAACTTGTGGCGCAGCGCGTGGAAGGTCCGCTCCGGCTTTCCGGTGACCGACCGCCAGAACTGCTCCTCCTCCGTATCGATCGCCGGCCGCTGCGGCCGCCGGGGCATCAGGACCGCCGCTACCAGGTAGGCGATGATCGTCTGCGGCGTGAAGATCAGCAGCAGCACGATGGCGGCGACGCGCGCGTGCCAGTCCTGGATGCCGAAATAGTCGGCGAACCCGGCGCAGACGCCGGCGATCTTGCCCCGCTCCGGAATGCGGTAGAGGCGGATCGGGTTGGGGGATTCCGTCAGCGGGTCGCGGCGGCGGTGGCGGCAGTTCATTCATGCCTCCCGCGCCAGCCCGGCGATTCCGCGTCCAGGATCGTCTCCAGCGTGTGGATGCGCTCCTCCATCCGCCGGGCGCTCTGCCACAGCTCGACCAGCATCTTCTCATCTTCCGAAGACAGGGTCTTGGTGGCCCTCCAGCGGGTGACGTAGTGCAGCACCAGCCAGAGCGGCGCCACGATCACCAGGATCAGGATGACGGGAACGAACAGGAATTCCATGAGGCCTCTCCCTTGGGCGGGACGTTATCGTTATGAACGGGCGCTCATCCGGGCCTTCAGCTCCTCAAGCTCCTTCTGGACGGAATCTTCGGCCTCAAGGTCGGCGAACTCGTCATCCAGCGTGCGCGGGCCCTTGCGGTCGCCAAGGTCGAAGCTCTCGACCCGGCCTTCCAGATCGTCGATCTTGCGTTCCAGATGGTCGTAGCGGCCCAGCGCCTCATCGATCCGGCCGTCATGGAGCTGGGTGCGGATGCGGATGCGGTCGGTGGCCGTCTTGCGCCGGATCTCCATCGACTTCTGCTTGTTCTTGGCTTCTGCCAGCTTGGCCTGGAGCTTCGTCAGGTCGACGTCGGTCTTGGCCAGCGCCTCGTCGATCGTGTCCAGTTCCTTCTTCAGCAGGTCGACCGTCTCCGCCGACTTTGCCCTGGCGACCAGCGCGCCCTTGGCCAGATCGTCGCGGCCCTTGCCGATCGCCAGCTCGGCCTTGCGCTGCCATTCGGCCTGCGCGGTCTCAAGCTGTTCGATCCGACGGGTGATCTCCTTCTTCTCGGCGATGGACCGGGCGGCGGCGCTGCGCACCTCGACCAGCGTATCCTCCATCTCCTGGATGATCAGCCGGACGATCTTCTGCGGGTCCTCCGCGCGGTCCAGCATGGCGTTGAGGTTCGAATTGACGATGTCGCTGAGGCGGGAAAAGACGCCCATGACGGTTACTCCTGGAATTCGGATGAATGGGGTGGGGGAGCGGGAAGGGATCAGGTGAGGATCGAGGCGATCAGGAAGCCGGCCGCGAAGAACACCCAGCACTCCGTCCGGCGGCTGCGCAGATAGGCCCAGAACCGGCTCGCGGTGCGCCGGCTGTCCCTGGCGAAGGGCGGTTCGTCGCGGTATCGACGGCGGTGGTCATAGGCGGTCATGACGGTCCTTCCTCTTGCGGCGTAGCCCCCTCACCCTCCCGGCTCTCGCCGGGCCCCTCCCTCTCCCACGAGGGGAGAGGGGCAGGTTGGTAGCCCTCGCCCCCTCCGGGGAGAGGGTTGGGTGAGGGGGTGTTGGTTCCTTGCTCCCTCTCTAAGCAGGAGCCGTGCCAACCCGAAACCGCAGGAATCCCGCTTGATGAGAGATCTCCAATAGCCAAATATTGGTGAATTGCCCCAATAATGGGTTATATAGACCAATGTCCGAACCACCACCTCTCCTGGGCGAATCCCGCGCCTTCGTCGCGATGCTGGAGCATGTCTCGCGGGTCGCGCCGCTGGACCGGCCGCTCTTGGTCATCGGGGAGCGGGGGACCGGCAAGGAGCTGATCGGGGCGCGGCTGCACTTTCTCTCCCGCCGCTGGGATCGTCCCTTCGTGAAGGTCAATTGCGCGGCGCTCAGCGACGACCTGTTGGAAAGCGAGCTGTTCGGCCATGAGGCGGGGGCGTTCACCGGGGCGGCGCGCCGCCATGTCGGCCGGTTCGAGAGGGCCGAGGGCGGCACGCTGTTCCTGGATGAAATCGCCACCGCCTCCTCCCGCGTCCAGGAGAAGATCCTTCGGGTGGTGGAGTATGGGGAACTGGAGCGGGTGGGCGGATCGGCCACGCTTTTGGTCGATGTCCGGGTGATCGCGGCGACCAATGTCGACCTGCCGGCCCGCGCGGCCGCCGGAACCTTTCGCGCCGACCTCCTAGACCGGCTGGCGTTCGACGTCGTCACGCTGCCGCCGCTGCGGGCGAGGCCGGAGGATATTCCGCTGCTGGCCGACCACTTCGCCGTGGCGATGGCGCGGGAGCTGGGCCTGCCGGAATTCCCCGGCTTCGCTCCGGCGGCGCTGGAGGCGATGGCCGACCATGGCTGGCCCGGGAACGTCCGGGAACTGCGCAACGCCGTGGAGCGCGCGGTCGCCAAGGCTCCCCGACTCGACCGGCCGCTGGAGACGGTCGATATCGATCCCTTCCGTTCGCCCCACCGGCCGCGGGACGCGATGGCCGCGCCACTGGCGGCGGAGGTTCCGGAAGAAGGCGGTTCCGCCCCCGATTCTGCCGACAGCTACCATGACCGCGTCCGGCGGCTGGAGGTCGATCTCCTGACGCGCGCGCTGGCGGAGAATCAGCACCATCAGGGCCGGGCGGCCGCCCAGCTCGGCCTCAGCTATGACCAGTTCAGGGGGCAGCTTCGCAAGCACGGAATGAAGGCCAAATAGCCCCTCAATCATTCCTTAAGGCATGCCCGTGTATCGAAGTCGACTGTCGAACATGGTGTCAGCGACACATGCCACTCGCTTTGTTCATATGTCTGGGGTTCGTGGGTCTGCTGGCCGGTTGGGGCGTCCGGCGCTGGCGACGCGCGCGCGACGTGGCCCTCATCGTCCCCGCGGCCGGCGAACCCGTCGATCGCGGGGCGCTGCATGACCTGAACAATACCCTGACCTCCGTCGGCGGCTTCGCGGAGCTCGCCCGGCTCTATGCCGACCGGCCCGATGAGCGCGACGCCTGCCTGGCGGAGATCCTGCGCGCGGCGCGGCGCGGCGGCGCCATCACCGCCCGCCTGCTGGGCCGGCCGATCGCGACGGTCAAGGACCGTGGGGCGCTGCAAGCCGACCGGGGACGGCACACGATCCTCGTGGTCGACGATGACGAGGCCGTGCGCACCTTCGCGGCCATGGCGCTGGAGGAACTGGGCTACCGCACGCTCCGCGCCGCCGACGCGGCGGAGGCGCTGCGGCTGCTGGACGATGGGGCGCTGATCGACATGCTGCTGACAGACGTGCTGATGCCGGGGTTGAGCGGCGTCGACCTCGCCCGCCGGATCGGTGAGCGGGGCGCCTGCGTGCCGGTCGTCTTCATGTCCGGCTACGAACATCGCCGGCCCGCCAACGGCCGGGTCACGGACAAGAACGCCCTGTGCCTTGCCAAGCCGCTCGATCTGGAGGCGCTGGGCGGCGCGGTGGCGGCGGCGCTGGCCGATCCCGCGCCCTTCCTGCCGCGCCTCGCACCCTCCACCGCCGCCTGACGCCGACGGATCGCGGATTGCCATGATTTATGAAAAAAGCATGTCGATCGTCGCGGACTGCGATATGGTCGCGCCCGAAAAATGACTTCCCCATGCCGATGACATTCAACCTGGGCCAATCCGTGCCGGTCGGCAAGTGCGCCGACAAGCACCTGATCGAACGCGTTCGGTTCCTTTACGGCCAATCGACGGTAGCCATCGGCGGTACGACGCTGGGCGCCCTCCTGACCTACGCCGCCTTGCTGCCGCATGGGGAGCTGGCGCCGCTGACGGCATGGTGCGCCGTCTTCATCGCCGTGGCGGCGCTTCGTTTGTTGCTGGTGCACAGATTCAGGCGGGCCTTCATCCAGGAAGGCCGGATTCGCCATTGGATGCGCCTTCACGCCGTCGGCGCGCTGGCCGCCGGGGTCTGCTATGGCGCATCGGCCCTGTTCCTCACGGAAAGCCAGCCGGAAGCCATCCGCCTGTTCATCTATCTGATCGTCGCGGGGCTGGCGGCGGGAGCGGTCACCACCAATGCCGCGATCATGCCGTCGCTGCTGGCTTTCACCGTGCCGCTCATCGCGCCGCTGACCGTCCATTTCCTCCTGCCGCCCCTGGACCAGTCTTCCTGGCTGGCGGCCATCGCCTCGGTCGTGTTTCTCGCCGCCATGCTGACCGCCGGCTGGCGGCAGAATCGCGCGATCGATGCGATGCTGCGCATCAAGTTCGAGAATCTGGACCTGATCCGGACGCTGGAGAGCGCCAAGGCGGACGGGGAGGTGCTGAACGATTCCCTGAAGGCGGAGATCGCGAGCCGGCGGCGGACGCAGATCGAACTCGCCCGCAGCGTCGCCCTCTATCAGGCGACCATGGACGCGGTCGACCAGGGCATCCTGGTCGCCGACCGCGCCGGCCGCGTCGCCGCCGTCAACGGGCGGTTCCGCGAGCTGTGGGGCGTGTCGGATTCCGGCGTCGCCGACGCGCTGCGGGATCTCGATCCCGTCGACAACAGCCGCCACGGACGGTCGAAGGACCGGCTGATCGAACGGCCGGACGGACGGGTGTTCGAACATCAGGCGCTGCATTATCGGCTGGAGGTCGAGCCGCTGGGCCTTGTCCATACCGTCCGCGACGTGACCGCGCGGATCGCGGCGGAACGCGAGCTGCGCCAGGCCAAGGAGGTCGCGGAGGCGGCCAACCGCGCGAAATCCGAATTCCTGGCCCATATGAGTCATGAGTTGCGGACGCCGCTCAACGCCATCATCGGCTTTTCCGACATCTTCCGGCTGGAGATGTTCGGTTCCGTGGGCAACGACCGCTATCGCTCCTACGCCGACGACATCCATGAAAGCGCGACGCTGCTGCTGTCGCTGATCAACGATATTCTCGACCTTTCCAAGGTGGAGGCCGGCCGGTTCGATCTGTCCGACGATCTGTTGTCGGTTGCCCACGCCGTGTCGGCAACGCTGCGCCTCACCCGGTCCCGCGCCACCGACGCCGGCATCCGCCTGAAGGCAGGGGTGGGGGCGGACCTGCCGGCGCTCCGGGCCGACGAACGGGCGCTGAAGCAGATGCTGGTCAATCTCGTGACCAACGCGGTCAAATTCACGCCCTCGGCGGGGGCGGTGACCATCGACGCGGAGATCGCGGACGACGGCTCGCTGGTCGTCTCCGTCACCGACACCGGCATCGGCATGAGCCAGGAGGAAATCCCCCTGGCGCTGGAGCCGTTCACCCAGATCGACAACGCCATGAGCCGGAGGCATCAAGGCACCGGCCTCGGCCTGCCGCTGGTCCGTGCGCTGATGGAGGCTCATGACGGCCGGCTGGAGCTGGAGAGCGCGCCGGGGAAGGGCACGGTCGCCCGCCTCGTCTTCCCGGCTTCCCGGCTGGTCGGGACGGGCGAGCCGCCGCCGCGCGCGCTCCAGGCGGGGTAAGGCCCAGCCTCTCGCCTTTTCGCCCCGGCCGTACTATGACGGTCGGCGAGTGAGGATCAGGGGGAGAGGGAGCGCATGACGCGCGTCGCCGCGTTTTTCGATTTCGACTGCACGCTGACCCGCCAGGACACGCTGATGCCCTGGCTGATGGAGCTGCGTGGACGGCGGCGGACCTACTACACGGCCGTGCGCGTCGGCATCGCCCATCCCTTTCGGCGCGATACCGGCTCCGGCGATCTGCGCACCCGCGTCAAGGCCGCGCTGCTGGCCCGCCTGCTGGTCAACGTCGCCGTCGACGACGCGCGGGAGGCCGCCGCCCGCCTGTTCAACCGGCTCGACTGGCGCGACGATATCGTGCGCGCCTTCGAGGATCATCTGGAGAAGGGGCACAGGGTCGTCGTCGCCACCGGCGCGCCTACTGTGGTCGCGGAACCGCTCTTGCAGAAGCGATTCGGCGGGGCCGAGATCATCGGGACGGAGCTGGAGGTCGATGGTGGCAGGCTGACCGGCCGGATGAAGGGCGTCAATTGCGTGCGTCAGGGTAAGGCGGCCCTCGTCTCGGACTGGCTTGAGATAAACGGCCCGTTCGAAGACCTCTACGGCTACGGCAACCGGCCCCACGACCTGCCGATGCTGGCGCTGATGACCCACCGGCGGATCGTCTAGATCCTTCCCCCGTTCCCGACTTTCCGATTCTGAAGAGACTTCCCATGGCCAGCGATCCGCGCCCGATCATCATCGATACCGACCCCGGCCAGGACGATGCCGTGGCGATACTGCTGGCCTTCGCATCCCCGGAGCTGAAGGTCCTCGGCCTCACCACCGTCGCCGGCAACGTGCCGCTGCCCCTGACGACGCTGAACGCGCTGAAGATCCGGGAACTGGGCGGCCGGCCGGAGGTGCCGGTGCGGGCCGGCTGCGCACGGCCTATGCTCCGGCCCCTGGTAACCGCCGAACATGTCCATGGCAGGACCGGGCTGGATGGGGCGGACCTTCCCGATCCGGCGCTGGGCCTCGCCGACGGCCACGCCGTCGACTGGATGGTCGACACGCTGATGGCGGCCGGCGACGGGGAGATCACGCTCTGCCCGCTGGGGCCGCTGACCAACATCGCGGCGGCGATCGTCAAGGAGCCTCGGATCGTGCCGAAGATCCGGGAGATCGTGCTGATGGGCGGCGGGTATTTCGAGGCCGGCAATATCACGCCGATGGCGGAATTCAACATCTATGTCGATCCCCACGCCGCCTCGATCGTGCTCGACAGCGGCGCGCCGGCGACGATCCTGCCGCTGGACGTCACCCATAAGGCGCTGATCAGCCGGGCCTGGCTGGACGGCCTCCGGACCGCCGGCACCCCGGTCACGGTCGCGGTCGCCGGGCTGGTCGATTATTTCGAACGATTCGATACGGAGAAATATGGCGGGGAGGGCGGGCCGCTGCACGATCCCTGCGTCATCGCCTACCTGCTCCATCCCGAATGGTTCGAAGGAAGGGAATGCGGCGTGAAGGTGGAGACCCAGTCGGAACTGACCATGGGCGCGACCGTGGTCGATTGGTGGCGCGTCACCGACTGGCCGAAGAACGCCCGCTTCATCACCGCGCTCGACCGTCCGCGCTATTTCGACCTCCTGGCGGAGCGCCTGGCGACGCTGTGACATATTGGCCCTCTCCCCTGTGGGAGAGGGTTGGGTGAGGGGTGTTTTTGGTTGTTTCGTGCCGGCCAACCCCCGCACCCTCCCGCCCGCTCCGCGGTCGGGCCCCTCCCTCTCCCACAAGGGGAGAGGGCGACGTTTGTGAGAGGGATGGCGATGGCCTCGATCGAACTCGACATCACGGACGCCCCGCGCGAGGAGGACCACCGCGCGGTGTTCGAGGGGTTGAGCGCCCATAACAGGCCCTTCATTGGCGCGGCCGGCCGGCGGAAGCTCTGCGTGTTCGCCAGGGAAGGCGGCCGGGTCGTGGGCGGTCTGGTTGGCGAAACGTCGCGGCGGTGGCTTCAGGTCGATCTGCTCTGGATCGACGACTCCCATCGCGGCCGGGGCCTTGGTCGCGGGCTGCTGGAGGCAGCGGAGACGGAGGCGCGGGTGCGGGGCTGCGTCGGCGTCCGGCTGGAAACCATGGATTTCCAGGCCCGGCCCTTCTACGAACGTCACGGCTATGTTTTATCCGGCCAGGTGGATGACTATATGGGTGGTCGAACGGATTTCCTGATGATCAAGCGGCTGGTCTGAGGCTTTCATTTGAAGACGGTCATGCCGGCGAGGGATTGAACAGGCATGTGTGGAATCGCCGGAATCATGGCCTCGACGCGGGGCGGCGTCGACGCGGCCGCGCTCGATGCGCTCGGCAGGGCGCTGGCCCATCGCGGTCCCGACGGCGATGGCCGCTTCGCCGACGATCATGTCGGCCTCGCCCATACCAGGCTTTCGATCATCGGCCTCGACGACGGCGCTCAGCCCCTCCATGGCCCCGGCGGGGAGGTGCTGGTCGCTAATGGCGAGATCTACAATTACATCGAGCTTCGGCGTGACTTCCCCGACTACGCCTTCCGCACCGGTTCGGATTGCGAGGTGATCCTCGCCCTCTACCGCCGGCACGGGCTGGATTTCGCGCGCCATCTGCGCGGCATGTACGCTCTCGCCCTCTACGATCCCGCCGCCGGCCGGCTGGTGCTGGCCCGCGATCCGTTCGGGATCAAGCCGCTCTATGTGGCGGAAACCCCGGCCGGCCTCGCCTTCGCCTCGGAACCCCGCGCCTTCATCGGCGCCGGCCTCCTCTCCCCCAGCGTCCAGCCCTCCAAGGCGCTGGAGGTCATCGACACCCAGATGGTCGAAGGCGGGACGACGATCTATGAGAGCGTCGAACGGATCGCGCCGGGCGAGACGGTCGTCGTCGAAGGCGGCCGGATCGTCGAACGCCGCCGCCTCCGGCCGCTGGCCGACCGCGAGCCGCCCCATGCCGATGAGCCGGCGACGCTGGAGGCGCTGGAGAAGGCCTGGTTCGGTAGCGTCGAGCTTCACCAGCGGTCCGACGTCCCGTTCGGGCTTTTCCTGTCCGGCGGCGTCGATTCCTCCGCTGTCCTGGCGGCGATGGCGCGGCTGCTCGACCGGCCGGTCCGCGCCTATGCGGCCGGCTTCCCCGGCGCCAGCGTCGCCGATGAGCGCGACCAGGCCCACCGGGTCGCCGATGCGCTGGGCGCGGAGTTCGTCGACGTGCCGGTGACGGAGGAGATGTTCTGGTCCCATCTGCCGGAGATGGTGGCCGCGTCGGACGATCCGGTGGCCGACTACGCCGCCGTGCCGACCTGGCTTCTCGCCCGCCGGGCCAGAGAGGATGTGAAGGTCGTGCTGACCGGGGAGGGCGGGGATGAGATGTTCGCCGGCTATGGCCGCTACCGTTCGGCCTCCCGCCTGCTGCTCCCAAAGCCTGTCCGGCGGGGCGACGGGCTGCTGTCTCGCCTGGGGCTGACCCGCGGCGGCGTCGCATCGCCGCGCGACCGGCAGAGGCTGAAGACGGACTGGCGGCAGACGCGTCTCCAGCGGGCGCAGTGGGAGGATATCTCCACCTGGCTGCCCGACGATCTGCTGCTGAAGCTGGACCGGAACCTGATGTGGCACGGCGTCGAGGGGCGGGTGCCCTTCGTCGATCCTGAGATGGCGCGCTTCGCCTTCCATCTGCCCGATGGGCTGAAGCTGCGTGGCAAGGCCGGGAAGTACATCCTGAAGCGCTGGCTGGAGGGCGTGTGCCCGCAGGCCGAGCCCTTCTCGAAGAAGCGCGGCTTCACCGTGCCGGTGCGCGACTGGATCGCCGGCCGCGCCGACCGGCTGGGGCCGCTGGTGGCCGCCCAGCCCGGCGTCGCGGAGCTATGCCGGCCGGACGCGGTGCGGGAGGTCTTCAAGGGCGGCGGGAAGACCGCGTTGCTTGCCTGCTGGCGGCTCACCTACTACGCGCTGTGGCACCACATCCACATACTGGGCGCTCCGCACGACGGCGACATCATGGGCGTGCTGGCTGCGCGGCCTTAGGGGGAGACTGGTACGCCCGGCGGGATTCGAACCCACGACCCCAGGATTAGGAATCCTGTGCTCTATCCTGCTGAGCTACGGGCGCGACGCCGGCTCTATAGCATATGGGAGCGGTCTCGTGCAGTCCCGGTTTGACCATGCCATCCGGGCTTCTCTCACGACGCCGCTGGTGCGCCGGCGACGGCCGGATCGCCCGTCCAGGCGGCTTCCGGCCAGCCGAACTTCCGGCCCAGCAGCAGGTCCCATTCGGGCGGGTCGAACCTGGTCATGCCGGCCGCCGGTGTGAAGGTCAGTTCTCCGATGAAGATCCTGTCCGCATGGAGGTAGCAATCCACGCGGCAATAGCCGAAGGGGCCGGCGAGCCGCTTGGCCAGCCCGATCATCTCGTCGAACAGGGCGGGCTTGCCGTCGACGCCGTATCCTTCGTTCTGGTCATGATCGACGTTCCTGAAGGGGGCGGGCGTCCAGGATTCCAGATAGATGTCCTCCCGCTGCCGGCCGAAGCGGCCACGGATCACCTGGACATAGACGAAGGGCGGTTCGGACGGGCCGGGATTGAAGATGTGGCATTTGTAGTCGGCGGGAGACGCGCCATCCTCCAGGAGCGCCTCCTCCACGATGAGCATCGGGACAATGGCCTTGTAGTGCCTCTCGCCGTGCCGGGCGGAGAAATCCTCATCCAGCCAGGCGTTGGCTTCTCGGGCGATGGCCGCCAGGTCCTCCGCGCGCCCGTCCTTCACGACCCTGACATGGCCGGAGCCGTGATTGGCCTTGATCACGAAGCCGCCTTCCATCTTCTCCAGATCGTCGGCGGTTAAGTGTGAATAGATCCCGATCAGCGGCACAAGATGATCGGTGCCGATAATGCTCCCGATATAGTCCCTGGCGAGAAGCTTGTCCGACAGCCTCGCCAGGACGGGGGAAGGATATCTCATCCTGTGAAATATCTTCTCCGAGAATTTCTTCGGGAATCTGTAGTCGCAGATCCGTTTATGGTGTTTGAAGTATCTGAGCTGATAGGAAATACTGTCCGGAGAATAGGGGATCAGAATTTCATTATAAATGAATTTCAGCCTGGATTTCATCGCCGGCTCCAATGGAATACTGGCGAACCTCTCCCCGCTCCATGTTAACCATAAATGATGGCCCGTGTCCTCTGCTATCGGCTGCCGGTATCGGGCCAGGAGATGATGACGGTGCAGCCGGGTCGCGAGGCTTTCTCCTCACCGGGGGCGAAAGCGACTTCGCCATCCACCTGCCCCGCCAGCAGTTGCGTCAGCTTCAGCCCCAGCGAGGCAGAGGTCGCCGGGTCGATGTCCGGCGACACGCCGACGCCGTTGTCGGCCACCTTCAGCAGCGCGCGGCCGCCGGACCGGTCGAGGGAGATCGCCAGTCGGCCGTCCTTTATCCCGGCGTCCGGCGGGAAGGCGTGGGTGAGGGCGTTGGTCAGTATTTCGTTGAAGACCAGCCCCAGCGGCACCGCCCGGTCCATATCCAGCCCCACCGAAGACAGGTTGAAGCTCACCGACGGAGCATCGCCGGTGGCGTAGAGCCTGATCAGGTGGCTGGACAGGCGGCGGATATAGTCGGCCATGTCTATCCGCGCCAGCGAGTCGCCCTCGCACAGCATCTGGTGGACCAGCCCCAGCGACCGGACCCTGTTGCTCAACTCCTCATAGCTGCGGCGGACTTCGGGATAGACGATCGACCGGGATTGCAGGTTCAGGAGGCCGATGATCACCTGCATGTTGTTCTTCACGCGGTGATGGACCTCCTTCAGCAGCGTCTCCTTCTCCGCGAGCGAAGCCTTGATCTGGTTCTCCGCCTGCTTCCGCCGCGTCCGGTCGCGCGCCGTGACCACCGCCGCGCCGACCGCGCCGTGGGTATTGCGCACCGGCACCATGGTGTATTCGTAGTGGCGCGATCCATCGGCCGTCGCCACGGCGCAATCCGCGCTGACGGGCGCGGCGACGCGGATCGCCTCCGACAGGGTCTTCTCGATCGTATCGACGATCGGCGCGGGCAGCCCGACCGCGTCGAACCGTTCTCCGACCAGCTCGGTCGCGTTCCCGCGGCCCGCCGCCTCGGCCGACCGTTCGCTGGCGAACAGGTAGCGGCCGTCGCGGTCCAGCATGCTGATATCCGCCGCGACCGCGGCGACCACCGCGTCCAGCGTTCTCGCATGCTCTTCCGCCCGCGCCGCGGCCCGCTCCTGCGCCTGTTCGGCCCGCACCCGGTCGGTCACATCCATGCTGAAGACGTAGAATCCTTCCGGATCGCCCGCCTCGGTGCGGTGGGGAACGTAGGTGACGCGCATCACCCGGTTGCCCTTCAGTCCAAGATCCAGCGCCGCCTCGTAGGTCACCGGCTTGCCGGCCAGCGCCGCCAGGATATGGGTTTCGATGTGTTTGTAACCTTCGACGCCCACCACCTCCCGGATATGCCGGCCGAGGATCTTGTCGCGGTCGATCCCGAACGTTTCCTCATAGGCCCGGTTGACGTCGACATAGCGCCCGTCGGAATCGATCTCCGCCGCCATGGCAGGCAGGCTGTCCAGCATGGTGCGCAGCCGGTGCTCCGCGCGGCGGCGGCGGTCGATATCCTCGATCATGCCGATGAAGAAGGAACCGCCATCGGGATCGCGGCCCAGCGAAACGGTGACGCGGCCCCAGCGGGCCCGCCCGTCTTTCCGGAGGTAGCGCTTCTCCCGCCGGTAGGTGTCGATCTTTCCCGCCGACAGCCGGCCCATCTGCCGGGCATCCTCCGCCCGGTCGCCCGGATGGGTCAGGTCGGCCAACCGCCGGCTCACTATTTCATCCTGGTCGTAGCCCAGGAAATCGGCGATCGCCGGATTGGCGTTCAGGACCTGGCCATCCATGCCGATCAGCAGAACGCCGATGCCGGCGTCTCTGAATACGATGGCCCAGGGAATTTGGGGCTGCCATTCTACTTGCACGGCGACGTTCATCCCGGAAGTTCCTGATGCATTCACGGGCGGGCCTGACATTCCAGCGAGAATCCCACAACCTGCCATGACGCCACGATATCGCCAAGCGATCAGGTCGGGCGCGCCACCGCCTCTCCCAAGGGGGAATGCTGGCGTCGATCGCATCGGCGGGTTATCCGGAAGGCAATGCTTTGTGGAGGATAACGTTCCCATGAACTCTTCGAAAAACCCCAGCCTTCGGGGCAAGACCCTGTTCATCAGCGGGGCCAGCCGCGGCATCGGCCTCGCCATCGCCCTGCGCGCCGCGCGCGACGGCGCCAATGTCGCCGTGGCCGCGAAGACGGCCGACCCGCACCCGAGGCTTCCCGGCACCGTCCACAGCGCGGCGGAGGAGATCGAGAAGGCAGGCGGCCGCGCGCTGCCCCTGGTCGTCGACATCAGGGACGAGGCCCAGATCGCCGACGGCGTCTCAAAGACGGTAGAAACCTTCGGCGGCATCGACATCTGCGTCAACAACGCCAGCGCGATCAGCCTGACCGGGACGCTGGAGACGCCGATGAAACGGTTCGACCTGATGCACCAGGTCAATACGCGCGGGACCTTCGCCGTCAGCCAGGCCTGCCTGCCCCATCTGCTGAAGGCGGAGAACCCGCATATCCTGATGCTGTCGCCGCCCCTCTCGCTGGCGCCGCGCTGGTTCAGGAACCATGTCGCCTACACTATCGCGAAATACGGCATGAGCCTCTGCGTGCTCGGCATGGCGGCGGAGTTCGCCGATCGCGGTGTCGCCGTCAACGCGCTGTGGCCGCGCACCATCATCGCCACGGCGGCGCTTTCCATGATTCCCGGCGTGAAGGCGGAGAACGGCCGCTCGCCGGAGATCGTGGCCGACGCCGCCCACCGCATCCTCACCAGCGACGCGCGGACGACCACCGGTAACTTCTTCATCGATGAGGACCTGTTGCGCGAGGCGAGGGTGACGGATTTCGACCGTTACGCCCTGACGCCCGGCGCGCCCCTGTTGCCGGACTTCTTCCTGGACGACGAACCGGCGCTGCCGGGCTATGAGTGAGGGACTGCCGATGCCCGAAGAAGCCGTTCTGTTCTCCGTCGCCGGCGCGGTCGCCACGATCACCCTCAACCGCCCCCATGCGCTGAACGCGCTCGACCGCGACATGGCGCTGGGCCTGCGCGACGCGCTGGGCCGGGCGGAGGCCGATCCGGCCATCCGCTGCGTGATCGTCACCGGGGCCGGCGATCATTTCATGGCCGGCGGCGACATCAGGACCTTCGCCGGCATGGTCGCCGAAGGGAAGGCCGCAGACCAGGCGGCTTTCGCCCGGACGATCGGGGAGGTCCATGACAGTGTGGAGATCCTGCGCCGGATGCCCAAACCCGTGGTGGCTGCCGTCAGGGGCGCGGTAGCGGGGTTCGGCGTCAGCCTGATGCTCGCCTGCGACCTGGCCGTCGCGGCCAACGATACCGTGCTGACGCTTGCCTACTGCCATATCGGCGTCAGCCCCGATGGCGGCGCGACCTGGCACCTGCCCCGTGTTGTCGGCCTTCGCAAGGCGATGGAGATCGCGCTGCTGGGCGACCGTTTCGACGCCGCGACGGCGGAGCGGCTGGGCCTGGTCAACCGCGTCGTCCCCGCGGCCGACCTGGACGGGACGGCCGCCGCGCTGGCGGCGCGACTGGCCGCCGGCCCGACGCTCGCCTACGCCCGCACCAAGGCGCTGCTGAACGCCTCGGCGGACCGTACGTTGGCCGACCAGCTCACCGACGAAGCCTCCGCCTTCGCCGCCTCCGCCGCCACGGAGGATTTCGCCGAAGGCGTCACCGCCTTCGTGGAGAAACGGAAGCCGGCATTTCGAGGTACCTGAAAAAGCCCCTCACCCAACCCTCTCCCCGGAGGGGCGAGGGCTACCTTTTCACCCTCGCCCCTCCGGGGAGAGGGAGGGACCCGCGAAGCGGGAGGGTGAGGGGCAAGCGGTCTACATCCTTAGCGCCACAACGCCGCCGGCGACCATCATCGCGGCCAAGATGCGCCAGCGGCCGAAGCTTTCCTTCAGGAACAGCGTGCCGATCGCGGCGGCGAAGATGACGCTGGTTTCCCGCAGGGCCGCGACGGCGGCAAGGGGCGCCTGGGTCATCGCCCAGACGGCCAGTGCGTAGGCGGCCACGGACATGATCCCGCCGGCCGCGCCGCGCGCCCATTCCCGCCGGACCACGGTCCAGAAGGACCGGCCGCGCCGGACCGCGACGGCGGCGACGAAGATCGGCATGTCCAGCGCCAGAAGCCACAGCACATAGGCGGCTCCATGCCCGTCATTCGCCCGGCCGCCCAGCCCGTCGGTCAGCGTATAGGCGGCGATGCAGCCGCCGGTGGCCAATGCGTAGAGCAGCGGCCTCGGCTCCTCCAGCAGCTTCGGTCCGCCGCGCAGCGCCAGCGCCATAACGCCCAGCGCGATGATCAGCACGCCCGCCAGCGTCGCCGGAGGCAGCACCTCGCCGACCACCATCGCGGACAGCAGCACCACGATCAGCGGCCCCGTGCCGCGTGCGATCGGATAGACATGGCCCAGATCGCCATGCTGGTAGGCCCGGACCAGGCACAGCCGGTAGAGGATGTGGATGAAGACCGAGGCGGCCAGGAACGGCCAGGCCTCCGCCGTGGGGGTTGGCACGAAGGGCAGCGCCGCGAACGAGGCGAGGCCGGAGGTCAGGGTCAGCAGCCCCATGGCCGACAGCCGGTCGGCCGACACCTTGACCATCGCGTTCCAGGTGGCGTGAAGGAAGGCCGCCAGCAGGACGGCGGCGAAGATCGTTGCGCTCATGGCCTGAAGGGGTAGCGTCCGGCGGGGCGGGCTGACAAACGAGTTTTCGGGCGTCATGATGTGAGGAAACCTCACGAGACCATCCGATGCGCCTGCCGCCGCTGAACGCCCTTCGCGCCTTCGAGGCCGCCGCCCGCCACGCCAGCCTCACCCGCGCGGCCGACGAACTTGGCGTGACCCATGGCGCGGTCAGCCGGCAGGTGAAGGCGCTGGAGGATCATCTGGGCGTGACCCTGTTCCTGCGGCGGCATCGCGGGATCGTGCTGACGGAGCCGGGCCGGGCTCTGCTGCCCTCGCTCACCGCGGCGTTCGGCCTGATCGCCGGCGCGGTGGGGACGCTGGCGCCATCACGGCTCGTGCTGTCCTGCCCGGCGACACTGATGATGCGGTGGCTGATCCCCCGGATGGCGACCTTCAAGCGCCTGCATCCGGAGGTCGACATAAGGCTGTCGGCGGCCCATGGCCCTGTCGACTTCGTCCGCGACGGCGTCGATCTGGCGATCCGGAACTCCCTGACGCCGCTACCCGACGGGGCGGTCGCGGTTCCGTTCCTCAAGGAAAGCTTCGGCCCCGTCTGCCATCCGCGACTGGTCGAGGAGGTGGGGCTGCGGCACCCGCGCGACTTGGCGCGCTGCCGGTTCCTGCATACCGAGACGCGGCTTTCGGCGTGGGAGGACTGGCTATCGGCCGCCGAAATCGACGGTGTGAAGGTCCGGGAGGATGAGCGGTTCGAGCATTTCTATTTCATGCTTCAGGCCGCCGCCAGCGGGCTGGGCGTCGCGATCGGCCCTTCGGCGCTGGTCGAGGACGACATCGCCGCCGGCCGCCTCGTCGCGCCCTTCGGCTTCCTCGACAATGGCCGCACCTGCCTCGTCATGGCGCCACCCCAGACCGTCGCCCGCCCTGACGCCCGCGCTTTTATCGACTGGCTCGTTGGCGTGGGGTGAGCGGGTTTACCCCCACCCCGACCTTCCCCCGCGTTGCAGGGGAGGGAGTCCAATAGCCCCCTCTCCTGCTTGCGGGAGAGGGGGTTGGGGGTGAGGGTGGTTTTAGGTTTGCGGCATCAATGCGCGGCGGCCCAGTTGTCGCCGATGCCGGCTTCGGCGACCAGGGGCACGCCGAGGGTGGCGGAGGCTTCCATGACGCGCCGGGCAATCTCGGCCGTCTTCTCGGCCTCCGCCTCCGGAGCCTCGAACACCAACTCGTCATGGACCTGGAGCAGCATGCGGGCCTTCAGGCCGGCTTCCTCCAGCGCGTCGGGCAGGCGGGCCATGGCGCGCTTGATGATGTCGGCCGCCGTGCCCTGGATCGGCGCGTTGATCGCCTGCCGCTCGGCGAAGCCGCGTCGCGCCGGGTTCGGGTCCTTGATTCCCGGCACATGGCATTTCCGGCCGAACAGCGTGGTGACGAAGCCCTTCTCCCGCGCCGTGCGCCGGGTTTCGTCCATCCAGACCTTCAGTTCGGAGAATTTCTCCAGATAGGCCTTGATGAAGACCGACGCCTCGCTCTGCGGAATGCCGAGCTGGTTGGCGAGGCCAAAGGCCGATATGCCGTAGATGATCCCGAAATTGATCGCCTTGGCCTTGCGCCTCGTCTCCCCCGTCATCTCCGCCAGCGGCACGCCGAACACCTGGCTGGCGGTCAGCGCATGGATGTCCGTGCCGTCATGGAAAGCCTGCTTCAGCGCGCCGATGCCCGCGATCTCCGCCACCAGCCGAAGCTCGATCTGGCTGTAGTCGACAGAGATCAGCTTGCAGCCTTCCTCCGCCACGAAGGCGTAGCGGATCTTCCGGCCTTCCTCCGTCCGGATCGGGATGTTCTGGAGGTTCGGGTCGTTCGAGGACAGCCTGCCGGTGTTGGTCGCCGCGAGGCTGAAGGAGGTATGGACGCGGCCGGTCTTCGGGTTGATCTGGGTCTGGAGCGCGTCGGTATAGGTGCCTTTCAGCTTGGAAAGCTGCCGCCAGTCCAGCACCTTGCGCGCGATTTCGATCCCCTGGACGGCCAGCGGCTCCAGGATCTCAGAGCCTGTCGCGTAGGCGCCGGTCTTGCCCTTCTTTCCGCCTTGGATGCTCATCTCGTCGAACAGCACCTCACCGAGCTGCTTTGGCGATCCGACATTGAAGGGGCGGCCGGCCAGCCCGTGAATCTCGGTTTCCAGCGCCGCCAATCGCCCGGCGAACTCGGCCGACAGGCCGGCCAGCACCTGGCGGTCGATCCTGACGCCCTCGAACTCCATGCGGCCGACGATGCGGGCCAGCGGCCGCTCGATGGTCTCGTAGACCGTCGTCATCCGCTCCGCCAGCAGGCGCGGCTTCAGCAGCCGGTGGAGGCGCAGCGTGACGTCGGCATCCTCCGCGGCATAGGCCAGCGCCTTGTCCAGCGGCACCCGGTCGAAGGTGATCTGTTTCTTGCCGGTGCCGCACAGTTCGGAAAAGCTGATCGTCTTGTGGCCCAGATGAAGCTGCGCCAGCTCGTCCATCCCGTGGCCGTGAGCGCCGCCGTCCAGCACGTAGGACAGCAGCATGGTGTCGTCGACCGGCTGCGTGTCGACGCCGTGGCGGGCCAGCACCAGATAGTCGTATTTCAGATTGTGCCCCACCTTCAGGACCGACGGGTCCTCCAGCAGCGGCTTCAGCAGCGCCACCACGCGCTCCAGCGGGATCTGCTTCGGCGCCGGCTGGGCGGCGGCCTCGCCGTCCAGCGCCAGCGCGCCCTGGCTCTCGGCCCCGACATGGCAGATCGGGATGTAGCAGGCTTCCCCGGGCGTGACGGAGAGGGAGACGCCAACCAGATCGCAGATGGCGGCGTCCAGCGAGTTCGTCTCCGTGTCGAAGGCGACCGTCCCGGCCTCCACCGCGCGATCGATCCAGGCCTTGAGAGACTCCTCGTCCTGGACCAGCTCATAGGAGCCCTCGCCCGGCGCGACGACGGGCGCGGGGTCGATGGCGGGCGTCGGCGGCGTGTCGGCCGTGCCGTCCAGCTCCGCCTGCACCCGGGCGGTGATCGATCGGAAGCCCTGCGCCTCCAGGAAGGCGACCAGCCGCGTCCGGTCCGGCGGGTCGACGATCATGCCGTCCAGCCCCAGCGGCGCGTCGACATGGGCGTCCAGCCGCACCAGATCGCGGGAGATGCGGGCCTGGTCGGCATACTGGATCAGGCTTTCCCGGCGCTTGGGCTGCTTGATCTCATGCGCCCGGGCCAGCAGGCTGTCCAGGTCGCCATAATCGGAGATAAGCTGCGCGGCTGTCTTGACCCCGATCCCCGGCACGCCCGGAACGTTGTCCACCGGGTCTCCGGCCAGCGCCTGAATGTCGACGACGCATTTCGGCGGCAGGCCGAACTTCTCCACCACTTCCGCCTCGTCGATCACCTTGTTCTTGATCGGGTCCAGCATGGTGACGCCGTCGCCGACGAGCTGCATCAGGTCCTTGTCGGAGGAGACGATGACGACCTTCGACCCTTCCTCCTTCGCCAGCCGGCAATATGTCGCGATCAGGTCGTCGGCCTCGTAGCCTTCCTTTTCGACCATCGGCAGCTCGAAGGCGAGCGTCGCCTCCCGGATCAGCGGGAATTGCGGGATCAGCTCCTCCGGCGGCTCGGCCCGGTTGGCCTTGTAGTCGGCGTAGATGGCGTTGCGGAAATTCTCCCGCGAGGCGTCGAACACGACCGCGACATGGTCGGCCTTGATGTCGGCCAGCAGCTTCAGGAGCATGTTGGCGTAGCCATAGACGGCGTTGACCGGCACCCCGTCGGACCGCCGGTTCATCATCGGCAGCGCATGGAAGGCGCGGAAGATGAAGCCGGAACCGTCCACCAGGTAGTAGGTCCTGGGGCCGGCGGCGGGGCCGGTTTCCAACGGGGCGGTTTCGGCGCCGGCGAGGGCCGGGGCGGCGGGCGCGGGGGCGTTCGTCTCGGTCATGGGCGGGACTATAAGCGGCGTCCGCCCGGCGCGCCACCGCCTCTGGAAACAGCTTCAGCCGCGCGCCCGTCGCAGGCCCCGAAGGTCGCTCGGCCGCACCGCGCCCAGCGCCAGCGCAAGGCCGCCGAAGACCGCCGCGCCGATGCCGACCAGCGCCGCCAGCGCCAGCCCGCGCTCGGCCGCCGTTCCGTCGAACAGCGGCGACAGCAGGATCTCCGCCCCCACCAGCGCCGCTGCCATCCCGGCGACGGCCAGCAGGAGGCGCGGCAGCCGCCGCTTCAGCCGTTCGTCGGGCCGGAACAGCCCGCGCCGATGGAGCGTCCAGCCCAGCAGCCCGGCATTGACCCAGGCGGCGGCGGAGGTGCCCAGCGCGATGCCGACATGGGCGAACGGCCCGATCAGCGCCAGCTTCAGCGCGATGTTCACCGCCACGGCGGCGATGGCGATCCGGACCGGCGTGCCTGTGTCCTCCCGCGCATAGAAGCCCGGCAGCAGGCTTTTGACGATGACGAAGGCGGGCAGCCCGATGGCGTAGGCGGTCAGCGCGGCGGCCGACGCGGCGCTGTCGGCGGCCGTGAACGCGCCGCGCTGGAACAGGGCCGACAGGATCGGCCCGGCCGCCACAAGGAAGGCGGCGGCGGCCGGCAGGGTCAGGGTCAGCGACAGCTCGATAGCGCGGTTCTGCTGGAAGGACGCGCCCTCATCGTCGCCCGATTTCAGCCGCCGCGACAGCTCCGGCAGCAGCACCGTGCCGACCGCGACGCCGATGACGCCCAGCGGAAGCTGGTTGATCCGGTCAGCGTAATAGAGGAAGGAGACGGACCCGGCGGGCAGCAGGGAGGCGATCAGCGTGTCGACGAACAGGCTGATCTGCACCACGCCCGCCCCCAGCGCCGCCGGCCCCAGAACCTTGAGGAACCGGCGGATGCCGGGCGTCAGCCGTGGGAGGGGCAGCCGCAAGGCCATGCCCGCCCGGCGCGCCGCCCAGGCCAGCAGCGCGAACTGCGCCACCCCCGCCGCCAGCACGCCCCAGGCCAGCGCATGGCCCGGCGTCGCGACATGGGGACTCAGCCACAAGAGCGCCGCGATCAGGCAGAGATTGAGCAGGATCGGCGCGGCGGCGGCAGCGGAGAACCGCCCCAGGCTGTTCAGGATGCCGCCCAGGAGCGAGACGATGGAGATCAGCAGCAAATAGGGGAAGGTGATGCGGGTGAACAGAACCGCCAGGTCGAACCGCACCGGATCGTCCACGAAGCCCGGCGCGAAGACATGGATGAAGGCCGGCATCGCCAGTTCGAACACGACCAGCAGCAGAAGCTGGACGGCCAGCAGCACCGCCAGCACCTGCTCGGCGAACTGCTTGGCCGCCGCCGCGCCTTCCTCGACATGGCGCTTGGAGAAAAGGGGCACGAAGGCGGCGTTGAACGCGCCCTCGGCGAACAGCGCGCGGAAATGGTTGGGCAGCCGGAAGGCGACGAAGAAGGCGTCGGCCACCGGCCCCGCGCCCAGAAGCGCCGCCGTCACGACGTCCCGCACGAACCCCGCCACCCGGCTCGCCAGCGTCAACCCCCCGACGGAGGCCACCTTCCCCAACATGCTCAAACCAATGCGCCCCCGCGCCTCGGGAAACCGGCGCGGACTATAGGGGGCGGGAAGGGCGGCCGGAAGGGAAAGGCGTCAGCGGATCAGGCTGACCATGGCGACCGAAAGGCCGAAGACGGCGATGATGGTGGTGAAGTTGATGGCGATGAGTTGCAGGCCGGTGGGCGTGGAACTGACACGGCCCTTAAGCTCGGCCACGTCCAGCTTCACGGCGGCAAGCTCCTTCCGCATTCCCGCGACTTCGTCGGTAAGCGCGGAAAGCACCGGCTCGATCCGCCGCAGCACGGCGGAGAGATCGTCGGGTGGTTCAGCCTGTGTCCGCGAGCGCGCCATGGCCATGAATATAAGCCTTCCCCGCCGCTGAATCGAGGCTGCGTCCCGGGCCCCGCACAAAAGAGGCGGACCGAAGCCCGCATCTCCCAGTTTCCTATCGACCAAACCATTCTTCAACTCATAAATGAGAACTACATCGTAGTTTTTCTCGAATCAGGTAGTTCTGTACTTTTGCCCCGAGTTACGGTCGCGCCTCCAGCACCATGTTCGTCGGGGTTTCGGTGGCGCGGCGGATGCGGGTGAAGCCGGCTTCCTTCAGGACCGCCGTCAGCCGCTTCTCCCCGGCCTGCGCGCCCAGCGCCAGCCCGACTTCCTGCGAGCGGGAGGCCGGGGTGCAGATCAGGGTGGAGGCGGAATAGAAAAGCTGGCCGATCAGGTGGAGGTTCTCGGTCAGCCGGTCGCCGGCCAGCGGCTCGACCAGCATCAGCGTGCCGTCCGGCTTCAGGCTCTCCCGGATATGACGGGCGGCCCCGACCGGATCGCCCATGTCGTGCAGGGCGTCGAAGACGCAGATGAGGTCGAAATCCTTCTCCGGATAGTCCTTGGCGGTGACCGTGCCGAACCAGGTGTTGTCCATCACGCCGGCCTCGATCGCGTTCTCCCGCGCCGTCGCGATGGAGGGCGCGTGGAAGTCGAAGCCGTAGATGGTGGATTTCGGGAAGGCCTGCGCCATGAGCACGGTCGAGGAGCCGTGGCCGCAGCCGATATCGGCGACCTTTCCTCCCGCCTCCAGCTTCTCCACCACCCCGTCCAGCGCCGGCAGCCAGGACGGGATCAGATTGGCGACATAGCCCGCCCGGAAGAAACGGTCCACGCCCCGGAAGCAGCAGGCATGATGTTCGCCCCAGGACCGGCCGGCGCCGGACCTGAAGATCTCGATCGCCTTATCGTGTGTCGCATATTGCGAGACGACGGTCTGGGAGAAACCCTGCGCGCAGGCCGGATGCCCCTCGGCCGACAGGACGATCGCCTGCTCCGGCGTGAGGGAGAACGCATCGTCATCCTCGTCATAGGTCACGTAGCCGGCGGCGGCCTGGGCGCTCAGCCATTCCAGCAGATACCGCTCGTCCACGCCGGTCGCGCGGGCCAGATCGGCCGAACCGCAGGGGCCTTTTTCCCGCAGCGCGCGATAGATGCCGGTCTGGTCGCCGATATAGGAGAGGAGCGTCGCCAGCGCGCCGCCGATATCTCCCATCACCTTGCCGGCGAACTCTTCCAGACGCTGCTCATCCGGCTCAATATTTGGTAAAATCACATTCATCTTACCTGGTCCTTTTGCCGATTGTGACCGTGCTCACCGACGGGTCGCGCCCGAAAGGCGCTGAAATGCCCGACGGCAGCCTCCGGCGGTCGGTCCGACACGGTCGCTGTTAACGGATGCGGAATGCCCTTGCTGTCCGCCTTCCGGAGGCGCCGTATCTCTAGACGGGAGGGTAGGGAACGGGAATGACCGCGCGTCCGCCAACATTGCCCCAGCGTCCGGATGTTCGCTGCCCCGCCCAGCGCCTGCCTGCCGAGGCCGACATCCTCTCCGACGTGCTGAGGACGGTCCGGCTTTCCGGCGCGCTCTTCTTCGATGTGCGGGCCTCCTCGCCCTGGGTCGCGGAAACCCCGCCGGCGGCGGAACTGGCCTCCATGGTCATGCCGGGCGCGCAGCATGTGATCGAATATCACGTGGTGGTCGCCGGCGAATGCTGGGCCGGCCTGACGGAGACGGGGGCGGAGCCAGTGCGCCTGACCCAGGGCAGCGTGGCCGTCTTCCCGCAGGGCGATCCCCATGTCTTCTCCAGCGCGCCCCGGATGCGCGCGGCGGCGCAGGCGACGGCCGATCCGGCGCTCTACCTGCCGCGGTTGGACAGGGCCATGCCCTTCGTGGTGGAGCAGCAGGGCGGCGGGCCGGAGAAGACGCGGCTCCTGTGCGGTTTCCTCGGCTGCGACGCCCGGCCCTTCAACCCGCTCATTCAGGCGCTGCCCAGGATGCTCCACATCCCCGGCTGCTACTCGAAGAAAAGCGGGAAGCTGGGTTTCCTGATCGGGGCGATCATCGAGGAAAGCCGCGACGGGCGCATCGGCGGCGGCGGCATCCTGGCGAAGCTGAGCGAGCTGATCTTCCTGGAGGTCGTCCGGCTTCACGCGGAAAGCCTGGCGGACGGCGCGAGAGGGTGGCTGGCGGGCCTGGGCGACCCGCAGGTCGGCCGGGCGATCCGCCTCCTCCACGGCGATCCGGGCCGTCCCTGGACCCTGCCGGATCTGGCGAGGGAGGCCGGCGTCTCCCGCACCATCCTGGCTGAACGCTTTACCGCGGCGCTGGGAATGCCGCCGATGACCTACCTGCTGAACTGGCGGATGCAGATCGCCGCCGGGATGCTGACCTGCGGGGAGGCGAAAATCGCCGGCGTCGCGGCCGATGTGGGCTACGAATCCGAAGCCGCGTTCAGCCGGGCCTTCAAACGGTCGACCGGCATGCCGCCGGCGGCCTGGCGTATGGCGGCGCGGGAGCGGGCCCCGTCGGGGCGGGTGGCCTAACCTGCCTCCGCCGGCTGATCGCCCCGCCGTCCCCGTTCCTCATAATGGGGCAGCGTCCAACCAAACAAGGGCATTGCCGTCTCGGCGGAGTAGGAGCGATGTTTGGACGCTGATCTTCAGGCCCCCGGCCACGGAGACCAGCCGAGTAGGATTGCGAAGAAGTTATAGAAAAGTACAGCCACAGCGGATAGTCCGGTACCTACGCAGACGTACATGACGACGTTCCAGATGCGCATGAGCTTCGTCAGTTTTGCTTCTCGGTCTTCTTTCCGAAGTTTTTGCAACCGCCGTAGGAATTCTGATGGCGGATGCCCGGCTGTAAGGAGGCGGACCTGCTTGGTCATACCTTTTGATGTCAAAACCATTTTATAAACTTCAAAAAATACGAATGTAGCCAATGAAATTCCCAACAGGAGCGCCACCAAGATGGTGGCTGTTGGAGCTAGCTGGTCGCGTGTATATGACCAAAGCGTGAAAGCGCCAGCATACCCTCCAAGAGTTATCAAGTTCGTGTACGCCGCAGCGCGGTCGAAAGCAGCAGACTGTAGCTCGATAATGATGTCGCGCTGCTCTTTAGCCGCGTCACGCAGTGCGGCTTCTCCTATTGTCGACGCAAATGGAGTTCGCTTGTGTTCACTCATGCGCGAAGTCCCTTTAGGGCTGTGTAGTTCAATTCTGGCAGCATTCTAGTAGACCCCTAGCCGCGCCTCAGATTGCAACAGGTTATTCTTCATATGAGATGGAGTTCTTCGCAACTTCTGACATTTGCCCGCACGCTTTAATTTATTCTGCGTAAGGATTGGAGTTTGGTGGCGTCTAGGTTTGGCTGTAAAGCGGACAAAAACTAACCTCTGCCAACGCAACGCTGATATCACGCACGATGCTATGGGTGAATCAGACGTCACCGCCTTCGTTCCCGTCGCCATCCCCCCGCCGTCCGCGCTCCTCGTCATAATGGGTCAGCACCCACGCGAGGTGGGCGCGCATGGCGGTTTCGGCCTGTTCCGGGCGGTGGCCGGCGATGGCGTCGAAGATGGCGCGGTGGTGGCGCAGCACGGTCGCGTCGTCATCCGGCTTCATGAAGAGCTGGTAGCGGTGGAAATCCAGCATCTGGGAGAGGATGTCCCGGATCACCGACAGGATGTGGGTATAGACCGGGCTGCCCGCCGCCTTGCCGATGGCGAAGTGGAAGCGCATGTCCTCCACCGCCTTGTCGGGCTGCCGCCGTCCGCCGTCGCCGACCGGCCGCCGGGGCGGGGCCGCCGCCATGGCCTCCAGCGCCTCGCCAATCTCCGCCACCTGGTCCGGCGTGGCGCGTTCGGCCGCCCGGCGCGCGGCCCAACTCTCCAGCGCCATGCGGATCTCCGCCAGATCGTGGAGATTGTCGATCTGCGAGCGCACGAGCGCCGTCAGCGCGTCGTCCATCGCCGCGGCGGAGGAGACGATGCGCGTGCCGCCGCCCTGGATGGCGGTCACGAACCCCTGCGCCTTCAGTTGCTGGAGCGCGGCGCGCACCGAGACCCGGCTGACCGCCATCTGCTGGGCCAGATGCCGTTCGCCCGGCAGCCGCTCGCCGGGCGACAGATCGCCCTGCGCGATCCGGTCCAGAAGCGTCTGCGCCACCCGGTCCGCGACCCCGCCGGCCGTTCCGCCAGTCGTCCTGCCGGCCGTCCCGCCGATCGCGTTCTTCGAAATCTTTCCGTCCCCCACCGGCTCCATCGCCTCCAGTTCAGGCCGATGGTGGGCCGGGGGCTGCGCCCCGTCAACGATAGGTGGTGAGGATCGGCGCTCTCGCGTCAGGTCGGCGGCGGGGTGGGCTTCGCCGAGGAGCCCCTGCGGGCGAGCGAGATGCCGCCCAGCACGATCGCGCCGCCCAGGATCTGCGCCGGCCCCAGCGCCTCTCCGAAGATGATCCAGGCCAGCACCGCCGCCGCCACCGGCTGGACCAGCAGGCTGACGCTGGAGAAGGAGGCCGGCAGGTGCGCCAACGCATAGGCGATCAGGCTCTGCCCGCCGGCATGGGTGATGATCGCCAGCCCCAGCACCATCGACCAGCCGAACAGGGTCTGCGGGATCAGCGTCTCCCCGGACAGCAGCGCGACCGGCAGCACCATCAGAGAGGTCGCGATGGCGCTCCAGGTCATAATGGTGGCGGTGGAGAAATGCGCCCGAAGCCGGCCGACGGTCAGGATGTAGGCGGCGTAGAAGAGGCCGGTGATCAGGCCGAAACTGTCGCCCAGCAGGTGTCCCGCCCCCACCGACAGGCTGTCGCCCATCAGCACGACCGCGCCGGAAACGGCCAGCGCGAGGCCGGCCACGAAGACGCGGCTGAACCGCTCCTTGAACAGGAGGAAGGAGAGCAGCGCGACATAGATCGGCGCGACGTTGGCCAGCAGGGTGGAGTTGGCGACGCTGGTGTATTTGATCGACAGATGCCAGAAGATCAGGTCGCCGGCGAAGAAGGCCCCGGCCAGCAGCAGCGTCCCGTAGTCGCGGGCGGAGCTGGGCCGCCGGGCCACTCGCTTGCCGGCGCCGGGATTCCGCGGCTCCAGCGCCATCCAGACCCACAGCACCGGGATCGCCAGCGCCGGCCGCCAGAAGGCCGCGGCGGTCGGCCCGATCTCCGACAGGACGGACCGCACGAAGATCGGCGACAGGGCGATGGACAGTGCCCCCGTCAGCAGCAGCGCGAAGGCTATGCGCGCCGTGCGGTCGGAATCCGAAGGGCCGGGGCCGACGGTCGCCGGCGCTGCCGGGTGGGGGGATGCCTGGGGGGAAGTTCGGGCGGTCATGGGGCCGCACTCTACCGGCGCACGGGACGGCCGTGAACGGCGGAATTGTCAGGGTGCAAGCCTGGATTGGCGGGGCGGCGGATTCGAGTATAGTGCCCGCCCATGACCGTCGCTTCCCTGTCCTCCCCGCCCGTGCCCACCGCCTCCCGCTATCCGCTTATCGGCGAAGACGACCCGCCGCCCTTCGCCCATGTCAACGCGGAGGGCGCGGCGCCGGCGCTGCTGGTCGCCGACCATGCCGGCCGCGCCTTTCCCAAGGCGCTGGGGTGGCTGGGGCTGGGCGATGCGGCGCTGGGCCGGCATGTCGCCTACGATATCGGCGTCGACTGGCTGACGCGGCGGCTGGCCGTGCTGCTGGACGCGCCGGCGCTGATCCACCGCTATTCGCGGCTGATCCTGGACCCCAACCGGCCGCTGGACGACCCGACCTCCATCTGCGCCATCAGCGACGGCGTGATCGTGCCCGGCAACCGGCATCTCTCCGCCGCCGAGGCGGAGGCGAGGGCGGACAGCTTCTTCCATCCCTATCACAACGCCATCGGCGCGGAGATCGACGGCTTCCTCGGCCGCGGCGTTACGCCGGCCTTCATCTCCGTCCACAGCTTCACGCCGGAGATGCGGGGCTTCCGGAGGCCGTGGGAGATCGGGGTGCTGTGGGGCGATGACGGCCGGATGGCCGTGCCGCTGATGACGGCGCTGGAGAAGGACGGCGTCCTGGTGGGCGACAACGAGCCCTATAGCGGCAAGCACACCCACGGCCACACGGTGGAGGAGCACGCGCTGCCCCGCCGCCTGCCCAACGTGCTGCTGGAGTTCCGGCAGGACCTCGTGACGAATGAGGAGGACGCCCATCGCTGGGCCGACCGGATCGCCGGCCCGCTGCTCGATTTGCTGGCCGATCCGGCGCTGACCCGGCCGGCGGCCTAGGGGTTCCCCGACCGTGGCGGCCAATCCCGAACCCTCCTTCACGCTCGGCATCGAGGAGGAATACCTCCTGGTCGATCCGGTGACCCGCGATCTGATGGTCGAGCCGCCGGCCAGCCTCCTGGAGGCCTGCGAGAAGCGGGCCGAAGGCCATATCAGCCCGGAATTCATGAAATGCCAGATCGAGGTCGGCACGCCGGTCTGCAAGACGATCCAGGAAGCGCGGGAGGAGCTGGCCTTCCTGCGCACGGCGGTGTCTGAGGAGGCGCGCAACCACGATCTGGCGATCATCGCCGCCGCCACCCATCCCTTCGCCACCTGGCGGCCGCAGAAGACCACCGGTCGCCAGCGCTATGATCAGCTCGCCCGCGATATCGGCGTGCCGGCGCGGCGGTTGCTGATCTGCGCCATGCACGTCCATGTCGGGATCGAGGACGAGAACCTGCGCATCGACCTGATGAACCAGGCGCGCTACTTCCTGCCTCACCTGCTTGCGCTCTCGACCTCCTCGCCTTTCTGGCAGGGGCAGGATACGGGCCTGAAATCCTACCGTCTCGCCGTCTTCAACGAATTGCCGCGCACCGGCATACCGGAGGATTACCGCGGCTTCGGCGAATATGAGCAGCATGTGAACGCGCTGGTGCAGGCGGGCGCGATCGAGGACGGGACGAAGCTGTGGTGGGACATCCGCCCGTCGGCGCGTTTCCCGACGCTGGAGATGCGGATCAGCGACATCTGCACACGGCTGGACGACGGCGTCACCATCGCCGCGCTCTATCTCAGCATCCTGCGCATGTTGTGGCGGCTGAAGCGGATGAACGTCACCTGGCGGCGCTACAAGACGCTGCTGATCAACGAGAACCGGTGGCGCGCCATGCGCTACGGGCTCGATAGCGGACTGATCGATTTCGGCCGGGGCGAACTCGTGCCCTATGCGGAGCTGCTGGAGGAGATCCTGGCCCTCGTGCGCGAGGATGCCGAGGCGCTGGGCTGCTGGCCGGAGGTGGAGCGTGCCCGCCGCATCCTCAGCCGCCGCACCAGCGCGGACAGCCAGCTCCGCCTCTACAACGAGGCCCGCCAGTCCGGCGCTGGCTCCCAGGAAGCCTGCGCCCGTGTCGTCGACTGGCTGATCGAGGAAACGATGGCCGGGCTTTGAGGGTTTTCTCGTAATTGGTCATTCCCGACTTGATCGGGAATCCATAGGCCGTCGCCGCTGCACCGGCGGCGAAGAGTTGGGCGCGACTTCGGCCGCATCAACACCGCATGGATGCTGGATCAAGTCCAGCATGACATTGTTTTTGTTGGTCATTCCGGACTTGATCCGGAATCCATGGGGCCTCGCCGCATCACTGGCGACGAAGGATCGGCATGACGGTTCTGGACGGTTCCACAAACCCGCGCCCCTCCGGTAGGATAGCGCCCATGATCCCGGGACATGGAGAGAACCGATGGACGAGAAGATCAGGACAGAGCTCGAGGCGGCGGCGTTCCGGCGGTTGGTCGAGCATTTCCGGCAGCGCACCGACGTCCAGAACATCGACGTCATGAACCTGGCCGGCTTCTGCCGCAACTGCCTGTCCAAATGGTACCGCGCGGCGGCGGAGGAGCGCGGGATCGAGATGAGCTACGACGAGGCGCGGGAGATCGTCTACGGCATGCCCTACGAGGACTGGAAGGCGCAGCACCAGCCCGAGGCGACCGAAGAGCAGAAGGCCGCCTTCCACGCATCCCAGGCCTCACGGCACTGATCCCTGCCGCAGCCGCCCCCATTCCCGCCCTGGCGCTTGCAAGGCGGGGCCGCTGCTCTTATCGTCCGCTCCGCCCGGCGACGGGCGGCAAACAGCGACATTCCAGCAACTCATCAGAGATCATTTCATGCCTGACGTTGGCGGCATCACGGCCGATCATCTTCGGTCCTATATCGAACGCATCGAACGCCTGGAGGAGGAGAAGGCGACCCTTTCCGCCGATATCCGCGAGGTCTATGCCGAGGCCAAGGGCACCGGCTTCGACAGCAAGATCATGCGGCAGATCATCCGCCTGCGGAAGATGGAGGCGGCCGACCGGGAGGAGCAGGAACAGCTTCTCGATCTCTACAAGGCCGCGCTGGGCATGGTCGAAAGCCCGCCGGACCAGGACCTCTAGGCGGGGGTAGATGTCGAACGGCCCGATCGTCGGCGAGCGCCGCCTCCCGTTCGAGGCGACGAGCTACAGGCTCGACGCCGGGCCGGTCCTCTACATCGTCGGCTTCCTGCTGATCCTGTTCGCGATCGCGATGCTGGTGCCGATGACCGCCGATCTGGTCACCGGGAACAGCGACTGGATCGCCTTCGCCATGTCGGCGCTGTTCACGCTGTTCATCGGCGGCGCGCTTGCGATCACCTGCTATCAGCCGCGGATCGTGCTCACGCTCCGCCAGACCTTTGTCCTGACGACGGCGAGCTGGTTCGGCATCGCCGCGGTTTCCGCCCTGCCGTTCTTCTTCTCCGATCTCGACCTCAACATCGCCGAAAGCTATTTCGAGGCGATGTCCGGGCTGACGACGACGGGCGGCACGACCATCGTCGGGCTGGACGGCGCGCCGGCCGGCATCCTGCTCTGGCGGTCGCTGCTGCAATGGCTGGGCGGCGTCGGCATCATCGTCATGGGCATCGCCATCCTGCCTTTCCTGAAGATCGGCGGAATGCAGCTTTTCCATTCGGAAAGCTCCGACCGGTCGGACAAGGTGGTGCCCAGCATCTCCGGGCTGGCGCTCAATATCGGCATCCTCTACCTGGCGCTGACGGCGGCGTGCTTCGCCCTGCTGCGCTTCTGGGGCATGGGCGCATTCGACGCCATCAACCATGCCATGACCTCGGTATCGACGGCCGGATTCTCCACCAAGGACGCCTCGATCGGCTATTGGAGCGATCCCGGCATCCAGTGGACGATCACGCTCTTCATGCTGGCGGGCGCGCTGCCCTTCGTCCGCTATGTCAGCTTCATGCGCGGCGACTACCGGTCGCTCTGGCGGGACGCCCAGGTGCGCCACTTCCTGATCTTTGTCCTTCTGGTCTGGGGAGGAATGGCGCTGTGGCTGGAAGCCCAGGGGCAATACCCGCTTTGGGAGGCGCTGCGGCACGCGGCGTTCAGTACCACCTCCATGATCACCACGACCGGCTTCGCGACGGAGGACTACGCACTCTGGGGGTCGGCCTGCTATCTCGTCTTCTACACGCTGATGTTCGTCGGCGGCTGCACCGGGTCGACCACCGGCGGCATCAAGTTCCTGCGCTTCGACATAATGTGGCTGGCGCTGAAGAACCAGCTCGTCCGGCTCTACAGCCCCCACCAGGTGCGGCGCTGGGAGTATAACGACCGTGCGGTATCCAACGACGTGGTGCTGTCGGTCGTCACCTTCTTCTTCGTCTTCGTCGGCTTCTACCTCGTCTTCTCCGTCATCCTCGGCATGCTGGGGCTGGATTTCATCACGGCGATCACCGGCGCAGCGACGGCGCTGGCCAATGTCGGTCTCGGCATGGGCGACTTCATCGGCCCGGCCGGCAATTTCGCCTCGCTGCCCGACAGCGCGAAATGGGTGCTGGCCTTCGCCATGCTGATGGGCCGGCTGGAATTCTTCACCGTGCTGGTGCTGCTGACGCCGGGATTCTGGAAGAAGTAGGCGGGCGGGAGAGGGAAGGGGTCGGTCATGGCGCTGACGGCGCACTCCCACATCGCCGAGGACGGTGCGGCTTATCGGCTGGATCCGCGGCCGATCTTCTATGTCATCGGCTTCCTGATGATCATCTTCGCCGTCGCGATGCTGATCCCGATGGCGGTCGACCTGGTCACCGGCAATCCGGACTGGTTCGCCTTCGCCCTGTCGATCATGGTGACCTTGTTCGCCGGCGGTGCGCTGGCCTTCACCTGCTATCAGCCGAAGGTGGAGCTGACGATCCGCCAGACCTTCGTGCTGACGACCACGAGCTGGGTCGCCATCGCCGCCGTCTCGGCCCTGCCGTTCTTCTTCTCCGAACTCGACCTCAACCTCGCCGACAGCTATTTCGAGTCGATGTCCGGGCTGACGACAACCGGATCGACGGTCATCGTCGGGCTGGACAACACGCCCAAGGGCATCCTGCTCTGGCGGTCGCTGCTGCACTGGCTGGGCGGGATCGGCATCATCGTCATGGGGCTCGCTATCCTGCCCTTCCTGAAGATCGGCGGGATGCAGCTCTTCCACACCGAAAGCTCAGACCGGTCGGACAAGGTGGTGCCCAGCGTCACCGACCTGACCCTGTGGATCGGCGTCACCTACGTGGCGCTCACCATCCTCTGCTTCCTCGCCCTGCGCTTCTTCGGGATGGGCGCGTTCGACGCCGTCAACCACGCCATGGCGACCCTCTCGACCGGCGGCTTCTCGACCAGCGACCTGTCCGCCGCCAATTGGAGCCAGCCCGGCATCCACTGGACCCTGACGGTCTTCATGGTGCTGGGCGGCCTGCCCTTCGTCCGCTATGTCAGCCTGCTCCGGGGCAATCGGGACGCGCTGTGGCGGGACAGCCAGGTGCGGGTCTTCCTCATCTCCCTCGCCATGGTCTGGATCGTGATGGCGCTCTGGCTCCAGCGGACGAGCGACTATGGCTTCTGGGACGCGCTGCGGCTGGTGTCGTTCAACGTCACCTCCGTCGTGACCACCACGGGCTTCGCGCTGACCGACTATTCGCTTTGGGGCGCGCCCGCGGTCGTGGCTTTCTATCTGCTGACCTTCGTCGGCGGCTGCACCGGATCGACAGCCGGCGGCATCAAGATCTTCCGGTTCGAGATATTGTGGATCACGCTGAAGAACCAGCTCGTCCGGCTCTACAGCCCGCATCAGGTGCTGCGGCGGGAATATAACGGGAAGAACGTCCGGACGGAGGTGGTGATCTCCGTCGTCATCTTCTTCTTCGTCTTCATCGCGGCCCAGTTTCTCTTCGCCCTCATCCTCGGGATGATGGGGCTCGACCTCGTGACCGCGACTACCGGCGCGGCCACGGCGCTGGCGAATGTCGGGCCGGGGCTGGGCGACATCATCGGCCCGGCGGGCAATTTCTCCACCCTGCCGAACGGCGCCAAATGGGTGCTGTCGCTGGCGATGCTGCTGGGACGGCTGGAATTCTTCACCGTGCTGGTGATGCTGACCCCGGCCTTCTGGCGGCGCTGAGTCCGGTCAGGACAGGATAAGGAAGCGTATGTCGGCGGATGGCACAACGCCGCGCCGGTCGATCGTCAGGGGTTGGGTGCTGGCCTGGCCGCGCCCGTTGACGCAGGCGAAGATCGTGCCGTCCTCCCCAGGATGCATGGTCACGATCAGCCGGTCGATCACGCCGGCCCAGTCGAGGTCGCGGCTCAGCGCATAATCGACCCGGCGGGCGGTCAGCGTCTCCCGCCCCTCCGCCTTCGCCGCTTCCAGCAGCCGCGCCAGCCGCGGGGCCAGCCTGTCGTTCATGCAGTAGTCGCGGCCCCAATCGTCCGCGCCGATGAGGATGGCGTTGATCTCCGCCTCGCCGAACGAGGCCTCCTCGACCGCCGGCCGGTAGCGCAGTTCCACCGTCGCCGTCGCGCCGGGGGCGATCACGCCTTTCCATAGGCCGTCGCCGACCAGCGTCTCGGGCTCCAGCGCCGCCCCGTCCAGTGTGACGGATATGCTGTCGGGGTCGATGGTCTCTTCGCCGCGGGGCAGGGAGAAGCCGACCGTCGCGGGTTCGTCACCGCGATGTCGGAAGGTGTAGCGGACCCGGACCTCCTCCGGCGCGATCAGCAGATCCTGCGCTTCCAGGGCCAGGTCGAAGGGCAGTTCCATGACCAGCCCGCCCGCGCCCTGCGGTTCCTTCTGGCCGGATGCGCCGGCCGTCAGGGCCAGCAGGATCCCAAGCGCCGCGATCGCCGTCCTTATCATCACCATCCTTTCGGCCAGCTGTCTGGATGACGACTATGCCGGCTGGGGGAAGGCGGCGCCACCCCGCCGGGAAGGGCGGGGCGGCGTCTTCGGGCTCATAAGTTCAGGGAATCACCAGCCGGGAACGACCGAACCGCCGAACCGCTCCTCGACGAACGCCTTCACCTCGTCGGTGTGATAGGCGTCGACCAGCGTCTGCACCCAGGGGGCCTCCGCGTCTTCCGCCCGCACCGCGATGATGTTGGTGTAGGGGCTGTCCGGCGTTTCCTGCGCGATGGAATCGGTGTTCGGGTCCAGCCCGGCCTCGACCGCGTAGTTGGTGTTGACGGCGGCGGCGTCCACATCCTCCAGCGACCGGGGAAGCTGGGCGGCATCCAGCTCCACGAACTCCAAATTCTTCGGGTTCTCCGTGATGTCGATGACGCCCGCGGTCAGCCCGGCCGCGTCGTCGACTTCGATCAGCCCTTCGGATTCCAACAGCAGCAGCGCCCGCCCGCCATTGGTCGGATCGTTCTGGATGGCGACGGTCGCGCCTTCCTCCAACTCATCCAGGCTGTCGACGGTCTTGGAATAGAAGCCCATCGGGAACACGACCGTCTTGGCGACGGAGACCAGGTCGAACCCGCGATCCTCGTTCTGGTTTTCCAGATAGGGCAGGTGCTGGAAGGAGTTGGCTTCGATGTCGCCGTACTGCAGCGCCTGGTTGGGCACGACATAGTCGGTGAACTCGATAACCTCGATCTCCAGCCCGGCCTCGGCGGCGATCGGCTTCACCACCTCCATGATCTCGGCATGGGGGCCGGCGGAAACGCCGATCCGGATTTCCTCGGCCTCTGCGGCCGTGGCGCCGAAGGCGGCGAGCGAGAGGCCGAGGGCGACGCGCCCGGCGACGGGGGGAAGGGACATTCTGTTCTCCTTTGGTTGGATAGACGTGGACTGAGGATTAAAGGATGCGCTTGTTGACCTTGCGGGCCAGCCCATCGCCCAGGCTCTGGACGATCTGCACCATGGCGATCAGGATCACCACGACGGCGGCCATCATCTCCGGCCGGAACCGCTGGTAGCCGTAGCGGATGCCGAGATCGCCCAGACCCCCGCCGCCGACCGCGCCGACCATGGCCGAATAGCCGATCAGGCTGACCAGCGTCAGGGTCAGGCCGGCGACAACGCCGGGCAGGGATTCCGGCAGCAGCACCTTTGAGATGATCTGCCGCGGGGCGGCGCCCATCGCCTGGGCCGCCTCGACCAGCCCCGGATCGACCTCCCGGATCGACGTCTCCACGATACGGGCGATGAAGGGGACGGCCGCCACGGTCAGCGGCACGATGGCCGCCGTGGTGCCGATGGACGATCCGGCGACCAGCCGCGTGAACGGGATGATCGCGACGACCAGGATGATGAAGGGCGTCGACCGGGTGGCGTTGACGATGGCGCCGGCGACCCTGTTGAAAGTCAGGCTCTGCAGGATTTCGCCGCGCCCGGTGATCGCCAAGAGGACGCCCAGCGGCAGGCCCAGCGCCGTGCCGATGATGCCGGACGCCGCGACCATATAGACGGTCTGCCAGCTGGCCTCAGCCAGCAGCAGCAAGAGTTGTTCGGACATGGCCGAGGACCTCGATGCCAAGGGATTGGGATTTCAGATAGACGATGGCGGCTTCGACCCGTGCGGGATCGCCCGCCGCCTCGACCACCAGCGTGCCGAAGGGGCGGCCGGCGATATGGTCGATCCGGCCATGCAGGATGTTGACGTCCACGCCATGGGTGCGGGCCAGCCGGCTGATGACGGGGTCGTTGGCGGTCGCGCCCAGGAAGGTGATGCGGATGACCGTGGCCGATCCGGCCGATGGCCGGTCTTCCAGCCTCTCAGCGACCTCGGCGGGCAGCCCGTGATCGACCACGCTGGCGACCAGCCGCTTGGTCAGCTCTGTCTCCGGCCGCGTCAGCACGTCGAACACGTCGCCTTCCTCCACGATCCGGCCGGCATCCAGCACGGCCACCCGGTGGGCGATGCGCTTGATGACCTCCATCTCATGGGTAATGACGATGATTGTCAGGCCCAGCCGCCGGTTGATGTCGCGCAGCAGGTCCAGGATCGACGCCGTGGTTTCGGGATCAAGGGCCGAGGTCGCCTCGTCGCACAGCAGCACCTTCGGGTCGCTGGCCAGCGCCCGGGCGATGCCGACGCGCTGCTTCTGCCCGCCGGAAAGCTCCGCCGGATAGCGGTCGCGCTTGTCGGTGAGGCCGACCAGCTCCAGCAGCGGCGCCACCTTCTCAGCGATCGCGGCTTTCGGCACGCCCGCCAGCTCCAGCGGCAGGGCGACATTGCCGAAGACGGTGCGGGAGGACAGCAGGTTGAAATGCTGGAAGATCATGCCGATCTGCCGCCGCGCCGCGCGCAGCTCCCGCTCCGGCAAATTGGTGATCTCCATCCCGTCGACGGAGACGCTGCCGCTCGTCGGCTGTTCCAGCAGGTTGACCAGCCGGATCAGCGTCGACTTGCCGGCCCCGCTGCGGCCGATCACGCCGAAGACCTCGCCGCGCTCGACCGCGATGTCGACGCCGTCCAGCGCCGTCACAGTCGCCGCGCCGTCCGTCTCGAAGCGTTTGACGACGTTCTTGAGAACGATCATCGGTCCTTTCCCTTCCGGGCAATAAAAAATCCGCCACGGCTCAACCGGGCGGATCGTCAGACCGCTCGCTTTAGCCGCATTTGTAAAGCGCCCGCAAGCTGAAGCTCAAATCGGCGCTGTGAAACCAATCTAGTATCGCTCCGGCGATTTGTAAAACCCCGAAGCCGCGCATGGCAGGCATGTTGCGGTGCAAACTCGCCTGCCACCGACTTCGTTGGTCACCTCCGACCTGATCGGAGGTCCAGGGGGCCTTGCCCTCGCAGACTTCGTAGGACCGACGCGAAGGCCGTTCCATTCGGCCCCTGGATGCCCGATCAGGTCGGGCATGACCAAATGCCGCCTCTATTCCGCCGCTTCCCGATGGCCGGGGGCAGGGCCATGGAAGGTTTGGACAAGCTGTTCCTCCCGCGCCCTGGCGATTGCGAGGTTCGCTTCCTTGACATGGCCGAAGCCGCGGATCGTCTGGGGCAGCCGGGCGATCTCCACGGCGACGGCGTGGTTCTCCGCATTCAGCCCGTCCAGAAGCTCCGCGATTCGCGCCTCATAGTCCGCGATCAGCCGCCGCTCCATCTTCCGTTCCGCCGTCCGGCCGAACGGGTCGAAGGGCGTGCCGCGCAGCCGCTTCATCTTCGCCAGAAGGCCGAAGGCGCGCAGCATCCACGGCCCGAAGGTCCGCTTCTTCAGATGGCCCGTCTCCGGGTCGCGGTCGGCCATGATCGGCGGGGCCAGGTGGAAAGACAGGCGGTAGTCGCCCTCGAACTGGTCCTGGAGGCGCTTCATGAACGTGCCGTCGGTATAGAGCCGCGCCACCTCATATTCGTCCTTGTAGGACATCAGCTTGAAGGCGGAGCGGGCGACGGCGTCGGTCAGTTCCGTGTTACCCGGCAGGATGGTCTCCTCCCGTGCCCGCACGCGGCCAACAAGATCGCGATAGCGGTCGGCATGGGCCTTGTCCTGATAATCGGTCAGGAAGGCGGCGCGCCGGTCGATCGCCTCCTCCAGCGTCCGGCTGATCGCGCGGTCGGCCATACGATCGTTCGCCCGGTCATCCGGCGCGGGGGCGACCATCGCCTCCACGGCCGCAAGATCGACCGCTGCCCGCCGGCCCCACAGGAAGGCGCGGCGGTTCATCGCGATGCCGACGCCGTTCAGCTCGATCGCCTTGTCGATCGCTTCCGCCGACACCGGAATCCGGCCGCGCTGGTAGGCGAAGCCCATCATGAACAGGTTCGTCGCGATGGAATCGCCCAGCAGCGCCGTGGCCAGCCGGGTCGCGTCGACCATGTCGACCAGCCCCTCGTCGCCGGCCGTCTGGCGGACGATGTCCACCATCTCCTTCTCCGGGAACCGGAAGTCCGGATCGCGGGTGAAGGCGCCGGTGAAGGTCCGCTGGCTGTTGATGACCGCCGCCGTGACCTCCGGCTTCATCTTGGAGACGCCTTCCGGAGAGGCCGCGACCACAAGGTCGCAGCCCAGCACAAGATGGGCACCGCCGGCCGCGATGCGGACGGCATTGATCGCGTCCGGCGTCGCGGCGACACGGACATGGCTGACCACAGCGCCGCCCTTCTGCGCCAGTCCCGCCTGGTCCAGCACCGACACGCCCCTGCCTTCAAGATGGGCCGCCATGCCGATCAGCGCGCCGATGGTCACCACGCCGGTGCCGCCGATGCCGGTGATCAGGATGCCGTAGGGATCGTCCAGCGCCGGCAGGGTCGGTTCCGGCAGGTCCGGCCAGTCGCCCCCGCTGCCGGCATCTGCGGCCTTCGGCTTGCGTACCGCGCCGCCTTCGACCGTGACGAAGCTGGGGCAGAAGCCGTTCAGGCAGGAATAATCCTTATTGCAGCTCGACTGATCGATCGCGCGCTTGCGCCCGAACTCCGTCTCCACCGGGACGACGGACAGGCAGTTGGATTTGACGCCGCAATCGCCGCAGCCCTCGCACACCTGCTCGTTGATGAAGACGCGCTTGGGCGGGTCGACCATCAGCTTCCGCTTCCGCCGCCGGCGCTTCTCCGCAGCACAGGTCTGGTCGTAGACCAGGACGGTAACGCCCGGCGTCTCGCGCAAATCACGCTGGATATGGTCCAGCTCGTCGCGATGGGCGACCGGGATATGGGCGGGAAGGACGCCCGTGCCCTCGTAACGCTCCGGCTCGTCGGTGACGACGACGATCTTCCCGGCCCCTTCGGCGGAAAGCTGGTCGACGATCATCGGCACGCTCAGCGTGCCGTCCACCGGCTGGCCGCCGGTCATCGCCACGGCGTCGTTGTAGAGGATCTTGTAGGTGATGTTGGCCTTCGCGGCGATCGCGGCCCGGATCGCCAGCACGCCGGAATGGAAATAGGTGCCGTCGCCCAGATTGGCGAAGACGTGCTGTGTCTCGGTGAACGGGGCCTGGCCGATCCAGGCCGCGCCCTCGCCGCCCATCTGGCTGAACGTCTCCGTGCTGCGGTCCATCCAGGTTGCCATGTAATGGCAGCCGATGCCCGCCAGCGCCCGGCTGCCTTCCGGCACCACGGTCGAGGTGTTGTGCGGGCAGCCGGAGCAATAGTGCGGCACCCGGTCCATCGCCGGATGCATCGTCACCTTCTGCCGCTCCTTGCCCTCCAGGAACTCCACCCGCTCCCGCAGGTCCGGACGGTCCAGCTTCTTCAGCAGCCGGCGGCCGATCACCACGGCGATCTGGGCCGGGGATAGCTCGCCGGTGGAGGGCAGGATCCAGTCGCGGTTCTCGTCGAACTTGCCGACGATCACCGGGCGCCTGTCGGCATGCCAGTTGTAGAGCTGCTCCTTCAACTGGTTCTCGATCAGCGCGCGCTTCTCCTCCACCACGATCAGCTCGTCCAGCCCCTCGGCGAAGGCGCGAACGCCCTGCGGCTCCAGCGGCCAGGGCATGGCGACCTTGTAGATCGCCAGCCCTATCTCCCGCGCCATCGCCTCGTCGATGCGCAGATCCTCCAACGCCTGGCGGACGTCCAGATAGCTCTTGCCGACGGTGACGATGCCGAAGCGGTGCTGCGGGGCGTCATAGATCACGCGGTCCAGCCGGTTGGCGCGGGCGAAGGCCAGCGCGGCGTAGAGCTTGTGCCGCATCAGCCTTTCTTCCTGCACCATCGGCGCGTCCGGCCAGCGGATGTTGAGGCCGCCGCGCGGCATCTCGAAATCCTCCGGCAGGACGATGTCGACGCGGTGCGGATCGACGGTGACGGAGGCGGAGCTGTCGACATTCTCCGCGATCGTCTTGAACCCGATCCAGCAGCCGGAATAGCGGCTCATCGCCCAGCCGAAGAGGCCGAGATCGAGGAACTCCTGGACGTTGGAGGGGTTCAGCACCGGCATCATCGCCGCTGCGAAGGCGTGCTCGGACTGGTGCGGGACCGTGGAGGACTTGCAGGCATGGTCATCGCCGGCCAGCGCCAGCACGCCGCCATGGGCCGAACTGCCGGCGAAATTGGCGTGCTTGAACACGTCGCCCGAACGGTCGACGCCGGGGCCCTTGCCGTACCAGATGCCGAAGACGCCGTCATATTTCGCGCCCGGCCACAGCCCGACCTGCTGGCTGCCCCAGACGGCGGTCGCGCCCAGATCCTCATTCACGCCGGGCTGGAATTCGATGTGGTTTTGCGACAGATACTTCCGCGCCTTCCACAGCGCCTGGTCGAAGCCGCCCAGCGGCGATCCGCGATAGCCTGAGATGAAGGCCGCCGTGTTCAGCCCGGCCGCCACATCGCGCTGCCGCTGCATCATCGGCAGGCGTACCAGCGCCTGCGTCCCGGTCAGGTAGACCCGTCCGGATTCCAGCGTGTACTTGTCGTCGAGCGTCACTGCCGCGAGCGTCATGGCGCTGTCTCTCCCTGGTCGCGAATTAGGACCGCGTGTTCTTTTTGTTCTCTCTAGAAGGTAACCCTTACTGACCTTTTCCTCAACGCGTCGACCGCGTGCGGCCTTAAAAAGCAACGAAGCTAGCCGCCGATGGTGCGACCTTTATGGAAAATAATCATTCCCCGCCCCGGCAACGATCGAAACATTCGATGCTGCAGTTGCGAAATAATTGGAAGCGCCCTTATCCTGAGCTTGTCGAAGGATCTGTGCCCACATGGTTCGACAGGCTCACCATGAAATTATCCAAGTTGGTCATTCCCGACTTGATCGGGAATCCATAGGCCGTCGCCGCTCCGCCGTCGGTGCAGGAGAGGCCACGGTCCCGCCCGCTATCGACGCCGCATGGATGCCGGATCGGGGTCCGGCATGACGGACTTCAGTGCCTCACATGGTTCGACAGGCTCACCATGAGGATTTTCTCGTAGTTGGTCATTCCCGACTTGATCGGGAATCCATAGGCCGACGCCGCTTCGCTGACGGCGAAGAAACGAGCGCCGCCAAGGCGTCCATCGACGCTGCATGGATGCTGGATCAAGTCCAGCATGACGTCTTTGGCGAAAGGGAGGCTCTCCTCGCCGTGAAGGGGGCACGCTTCAATAGTTCGGCCACAGTCCCGGCGTCGCCAGTTCGATCACATGGCCGTCAGGGTCGTGGAAATAGAGGCTGGCGCCGCCGCGGGCCCAACTCATCTCGCTGTAGATCGGAACGCCATGGTCGGCGAGGTGCGCCCGCCAGCGGTCCAGGTCCGCGCGCTCGATGGCGAAGGCCATGTGCAGCGGGCCCGCGCCGTCATGGCCGGGGACGGTGCCGCGTTCGTCGGTCATGTCCTCCAGCGTCGCGCCGCGGCGGAAGACCAGCAGGACGCCGCTCCGCCCCGCATCGAACGCCGTCAGGCGCGGCGTCTCGATCATCGGGGCGAGGCCCAGAACGTCCCGGTAGAAGGCGATGGCGCGCGCCATGCCGTCGACATAGAGCGCGGTCTCCAGAAGGCCGGCGATCCGTGGTCGGTCGTCCGGCATCCCGCGATCAGGCCCCGGCGGCTGCCACGACGCCGTGGCAGTGCTTGTACTTCTTGCCCGAACCGCAGGGGCAGGGGGCGTTGCGCGCCACCTTGCCCCAACTGGCCGGATCGCCCGGATCGATCCGGACCCCCAGCGGCGGCGCGGCGCGCGCCGGCTGGCCGCCGGCGGCCGCGGCGGGCTCGCCGGCTCCGGCCAGCGCCGGGTCCTGGCGGGTTTCGTGCATCTCCTGCGGCGGCGGCTGCTGCGGCACGGCGTCGGGACGGCCGACCCGCATCTCGACATGGGAGAGGACGCGCGTGACGCTCTCGCGCAACTGGCCCAGCATCGCCTGGAACAGCTCGAACGCCTCCGCCTGATACTCCCGCAGCGGGTCCCGCTGGGCGTAGGCGCGGAGCGAGATGCCCTGGCGCAGATGGTCCAGCGTCAGCAGATGGTCCTTCCAGGTCTGGTCCAGCACCTGGAGCAGCAGGCTCTTCTCGGCCATCCGCATTATGTCGGCGCCGTACTGCTCCTCCTTGGCCTTCATCTTCTCGTCGGAAGCGGCGCGCACCCGCTCCTCGATCTCGGCCTCGGCGATGCCTTCCTCCTTCGCCCATTCGTCGACCGGTAGGTCGAGATTGAGCGTCGTGGCAACCTGCTCCCGCAGGCCCGCCAGGTCCCACTGCTCGGAATAGGAATTGCTGGGGATGGCGGCGGAGACCATGTCGGCGATGATGTCGTGGCGCATCTCCTCGACCATCTGGGCCACGTCGGCCGTCGCCATGATCTCCTTGCGCTGGTCGTAGATGACCTTGCGCTGGTCGTTCATGACGTTGTCGAACTTCAGCAGGTTCTTGCGGATGTCGAAGTTCCGTGCTTCGACCTTCTGCTGGGCCTTCTCAAGCGCCTTGTTGATCCAGGGATGGATGATCGCCTCACCCTCCTGGAGCCCCAGCCGCTTGAGCATTCCGTCCAGCCGGTCCGACGCGAAGATGCGCATCAGATCGTCTTCCAGGCTGAGGAAGAACTTGGAGTGGCCGGGGTCGCCCTGCCGGCCCGACCGGCCGCGAAGCTGGTTGTCGATGCGCCGGCTCTCATGGCGCTCCGTGCCGACGACGTAGAGACCGCCGGCCTCCAGGACGATCTGCCTTGCTTCCTCGATATCCTTCTCGATCTCGGCGACCTTGGCGGCGCGGGCGGCCTCGTCCTCGATGCCCGCCGCCTCGTCGGCGACCCGCATCTCCAGATTGCCGCCCAGCTTGATGTCGGTGCCGCGCCCGGCCATGTTGGTCGCGATGGTCACCGCGCCCGGCTGGCCGGCCTGGGCGATGATGTGGGCCTCCTGCTCGTGGAAGCGGGCGTTCAGCACATTGTGCTTGATCTTCGCGGCCTTCAGCGCCGCGGCCAGGGTCTCCGACTTCTCGATCGACACGGTGCCGACCAGGACCGGCTGCCGCCGCGCGGAGCAATCCTTGATCAGCTCGATGATCGCGGCGTTCTTCTCCGGCCCGGTGCGATAGACCTCGTCATCGTCGTCGACCCGCGTGACCTCGACATTGGTCGGGATCTCCACGACCTCCAGCCCGTAGATCTCCCCGAACTCCGACGCCTCGGTCATGGCCGTGCCGGTCATGCCGGCCAGCTTGGGGTACATCCGGAAATAGTTCTGGAAGGTGATGGAGGCCAGCGTCTGGTTCTCGCGCTGGATCTTGGCCTTCTCCTTGGCCTCGATTGCCTGATGCAGCCCTTCGGAATAGCGCCGGCCCTCCATCATGCGGCCGGTGAACTCGTCGATGATGATGACCTTGTCATCCTTGACGATGTAGTCCCGGTCGCGCTGGAACAGCTTGTGGGCGCGCAAGGCCTGGTTGGCGTGGTGGACAAGGTTGACGTTGCCGACATCGTAAAGGCCGCCTTCGTCCAGCATGCCCGCCTCGCGCAGCATGATCTCGACCTTCTCCTGGCCGCTCTCGCTCAGGATGACGGTGCGGGCCTTCTCGTCCATCTCGTAATCGTCGGGCGCGAGCGACGGGATCAGCCGGTCGACCTTGATGTAGAGTTCGGAGGAATCCTGCGCGGGGCCGGAAATGATGAGCGGCGTGCGCGCCTCGTCGATCAGGATCGAATCCACCTCGTCGACGATGGCGTAGTTGAACGGCCGCTGGACCATGTCCTCCAGTCGGAACTTCATGTTGTCGCGCAGATAGTCGAAGCCGAACTCGTTGTTCGTGCCGTAGGTGACGTCCGCGGCGTAGGCTTCCTTGCGCTCGGGATCGGTCAGCCCGTGGACGATGCAGCCGACCTTCAGCCCCAGGAAGCGGTAGATCTGGCCCATCCACTCGCTGTCGCGGCTGGCCAGATAGTCGTTGACGGTGACGACATGGACGCCCTTGCCGCCGAGCGCGTTCAGATAGACCGGCAGGGTCGCGACCAGCGTCTTGCCCTCGCCGGTCTTCATCTCGGAGATCTTGCCCTGGTGAAGCACCATGCCGCCGACAAGCTGCACGTCGAAGGGCCGCATGCCCAGCACGCGCTTTGCGGCCTCCCGCACGGTGGCGAATGCTTCGGGCAGGATCTCGTCCAGGCTCTCGCCCTTCTCCAGCCGCTCGCGGAAGAGGTCGGTGCGGCCGCGAAGGTCGTCATCGCCGAGCGCCGCGAATTCCTCTTCCAGCGCATTGATCTGCAGCACGGTCTTGTGGAGCGACTTGACCACGCGGTCGTTGGCGGTGCCGAAGAATTTTCGGGCGAGCGCACCCAACATGGGCATAAACCTCGGATATGGAGCGGATGGCGGCTAGAAGGCCGTCAAGTCAGGATAAATGGTCCCGTCCCCGAACGGATTCAATCGCCGCCGCCCTCGGGCCGGAGAGGGTTCCGCCCGTCCCGCTCGGCCGTTGCGGGATCGGGCCTGTCGACAAGCGGGCGGACAATAGCCGATGAAAAGCCGATTTCCAACTGGCGGTGGCGGCGGTGTTGGGAGACGTCCAGGGGGCGGTCAGAATCAGACGCTGCCGCGCCGGGCCTGGCGGGCGGTCAGCATGGCTGCGGGGACCCAGAACATCAGCCATTCCAACCTGACGATCTCCGCCGACGAACTGCCCCGGCAGCACATTGTGGGGGGCGAACTATCCACGCCGATCACGTCCCAAGGGCAGGTCGTGGCCGAAGTCATGACCGCTGAGCCGGCCAAGCAATTTGCGGGCGTCGTGGCAGTATAGCCGCCGGGGACCCGCGATCCAGCCGCGACGATGCATTCGTTGGCCTCTTGCTGGCGCTCCGTTTAGCCGATAGGAAGCTGAAATCCAGCCGCGACAGAGGCGGGGACATCCTCGATCTGGACTCGGTTTATCCCCGAAGCACGACAAGCAGTTTATCCATGTCAGTTACCGACAAACTCCCGCGCCTTGCTCCTGCCCAGGGTGATGTTGTAGCGGAAAAACTACCCGCTTTCCTGTTTCTGATCGTCTCGCCGCTCGCCGTTGCGGCGCATCTGGGTGTGGCGGCGCTCCTGATTGTCGGCGGTGTGATAGCCATCGCCGCAAATCCGCGCGTTGCGGTGGATGCAAGATCGCTCCGTCCATTGATTGTTCTCCTCATAGTCCTCAGCCTATGGGCGGCGGCCAGTTCAGTCTGGTCGGTAAATTCACAACAGAGCCGAAGTGAAATATGGAAATTCCTGGCCGTTGAGGCCATGGGGCTGGTACTGCTTGGATCCGCTCTCATCCTCCGCGTGGAAGCAAGGCGACGGGTTCTTTACTACGCCGCGTCCGGCATATCGATTGCCATCGCCGGTTTGGCCGTACTGGCGATCATGAACTATTCCGGTTCTTTTCCAGTGGCGGATTATCGTAACGGGGCGACTGTTGTCATGCTGATCGCCTGCCCGATCATCGTGGGTTTGTTCGACCAGGGCCGTAGACGAACGGGCATTGCGATCGGCCTGTTTATGACCATCGTTGTCGTCGCAATCGGTAACGAAGCAACCAAACTAGCTTTGGCGGTAAGCATCGTCGTACTGCCCGCCGCGTTATTTTTTCCGAAGACCGTCGCTGCCATGATCGGTCTCGCATTGGCGACAATGATTTTTTTGATGCCCCTTGCGTCATTCAGTGACGCCTTCGTCTCCAAAATTCACCAGATGGCCCCGTGGATTGGCTCCTCAGGACTTCACCGCCTGATTATCTGGGGATTTACGAACGACGCCATCGGTGCAAGGCCGTTCCTGGGCTGGGGATTTGACGCGGCCCATTATCTTCCTCCCGGGCCGGCGTTGCAGGAAATGCCCCAGCTATCCTATCCAGTGCCGGCCGGGTTCGGAAAAGTGCCTCATCATCCGCATAACGCGGCTCTTCAATGGCGCGTGGAACTGGGGTTGCCGGGGGCAATCCTTTGCCTCTCGATTGCGCTTTGGTCACTTTGGCGGATTTGTTTGTCGGGTTGGTCCAGAAGTTCCAAGGCGTCGGCATTGGTCGCGGCCTCCGCCACATTGACAATCGCCTCACTCAGCTATGGCTTCTGGCAGACGTGGTGGTTTTCCTGCATATGGCTTGTCGCAATCTTGACGGTTGCTTGTGGCCGTAGTTCTCCAGATAGCCGCCATGAGATTTAAGGTGCTAGGGGCTTTGAGGATTTCATCCGAATAGCCGAAGTTTATTTTTGGGAGAAGAAAGATGGATTCCGCCGCGTTGAAATCCCTCCAGGCCCCGCTCAAGGCGCGCTATCGCGATGCGCCGGACGCGGCGCGGCTGACGCTGAAGGCCTCGGGCCAGCTCGGCGAAGGGGTCGTCTGCTCCGTCCAGACCGGCCGTACGATGGTGGAGGCGGGGCTGCATCCGGCGACCGGCGGCGACGGCCTCTCCCTCTGCTCAGGCGACATGCTGCTGGAGGCGCTGGTCGCCTGCGCCGGCGTGACGCTGAAGGCGGTCGCCACGGCGCTCGACCTGCCGGTCAATGGCGGGGCGGTTCGGGCGGAGGGTGACCTCGACTTCCGCGGCACGCTTGGCGTCGATCGGGAAGCGCCGGTCGGCTTCTCCGCCATCCGCCTCACCTTCGACCTCGACGCCGACCTCGATCCGGACAAGCAAGCCAGCCTGCTGAAGCTGACGGAGCGCTATTGCGTGGTCTACCAGACCCTCAAGGGCGGCGTGGACGTGACGGTGGAGCTGAAAGCGGCGGCGGGCTGAGAAGTCGGGAGCTTAAGTCTCTCCAGGAAGAGACCGTCATGCTGGACTTGATCCAGCATCCATACGGCATTGATGGCCGCCCGGACCGCGCCCGGTTCCTCGCCGTCGGTGATGGCGGAGAGGGCCTATGGATTCCGGATCAAGTCCGGAATGACCAAAAAACAAAACAAATTGGTAAAATTATCTATTTGACGTACTAATTTCGCTCTTATAGTTTTTCCACAGCGCCGATTTGAGGTTCAGCTTGCGGGCGCTCGATAAATGCAGCTAAAGCGAGCGGGGCAATGGAACCGCTCGGACCTCGGAAGACAGGTCGCGGAATCCGCCTCCATGCTTCCTTCGGTCCGGCTTCTTCCCCGCTTGGAACCTCGTTGACGCCACTGGCGCGCCGGGAGGTCCGGGCGCCGCAACGAAGGGGAAGCTTTGCCCATGTCCACCCGTTCCGCCCATGCCCGGTCCGTCGCCGGCGCGCTTGCCGCCCTCCTGGCCGTAGGCCTCGCCGGTTCCGCCAATGCGGAGACCGACCGCATCGCCATCGACTACGCCTATTACAACCCGGTCAGCCTGCTCCTGAAGGAAAAGGGCTGGCTGGAGGAGGAGTTCGCGGCCGAGGATATCGACATCGCCTGGGTGCTCAGCCTCGGCTCCAACAAGGCGCTGGAGTTCCTCCGGGGCGGCAGCGTCGATTTCGGCTCCACCGCCGGCGGCGCGGCGCTGCTGGGGCGCGCCAACGGCAATCCGATCAACGCCGTCTACATCTATTCCCAGCCGGAATGGACAGCACTGGTCACCCGACCGGATACCGGCATCGATTCGGTGGATGATCTGGCCGGGCGGCGCGTCGCCGTCACCCGCGGCACCGATCCCCACCTCTTCCTCCTGCGCGCGCTGAACGAGGCGGGGCTGAGCGAGGACGATCTGGAGGTCGTGCTGCTCCAGCATCCCGACGGCGCCCGCGCGCTGGTCCAGGGATCGGTCGACGCCTGGGCGGGGCTGGACCCGCACATGGCGCAGGTGGAGCTGGAGAATGACGCGATCCTCTTCTACCGCAACACCGACTTCAACTCCTATGGCGTGCTCAATGTCCGCGAGGATTTCGCCGAGGAGAATCCCGAACTGACGGAGCGGGTGCTGGAGGTCTATGAGCGGGGCCGCCGGTACGCTCTGGAGAATCCCGACGAGGTCCGGGACATCCTGATCGCCGCCACCCGGCTGGACGAGGCCGTGGCCGAACGCCAGCTTTCCGAACGCACGCTCTACCCCGATCCGGTGATCGGCGAGGGCCATGCGGTGAACTGGCAGGCGGTGGGCGAGACCTTGCAGGAGATCGGGCTGATCCGGCCCGATGCCGATATCGCCGCGCTGGTCGACGACCTGATCGATTCCTCCTACGCCGAACGGGCGGTGGAGCGGCAGCAGGCGCAACGGTGACGGCCAGCGCCGACTCCGCCGGCGTCGACACCGCCGGGCGCGTCCGGCCGGCCCCCGCCGCCGGCGCGCGCCGGCGGTTCCGGCCGGGCGGGTCGCTGAAGGGCTGGATCGTGCCGGTTGCTATCGTCCTTCTGTGGGAAGGGCTGTCGCGCGCCGGATTGTTCGATCCGACCCTGTTGCCCGGCCCCTCGGCGGTGCTGGACGAACTCCGCTACCAGCTTGAGCAGGGGGATCTCTTCCAGCATATCGGGATCACGCTCTGGCGGGTCGTCCTCGGGTTCGGCGCGGGGCTGGCGGCGGCGACTTTCTTCGGCGCGCTGACCGGCTATTCCCGCACCGCCCGCGCACTGCTCGACCCGACCCTCCAGGCGCTGAAGGCGGTGCCGTCGCTGGCCTGGGTGCCGCTCTTCATCCTGTGGTTCGGCATCTTCGAGGCGTCCAAGATCACCCTGATCGCGGTCGGCGTCTTCTTCCCGATCTACCTTGCGCTCATGAGCGGCATCCAGGATGTCGACCGCAAGCTGGTCGAGGTCGGGCGGGTGATGGGCTTCTCCCGGCTCGCCATCGTCCGGCGCATCCTGCTGCCGGCGACGCTGCCCGCCTTCTTCATCGGCGCCCGGTCCGGTCTGGCGCTCGGCTGGATGTTCGTGATCGCGGCGGAACTGATGGGCGCCAGCAAGGGGCTGGGCTTCCTGATGTTCGACGGCCAGATGACCGGCCGGCCGGCCCAGATCATCGCCGCGCTGATCCTCTTCGCGCTGATCGGCAAGGCGACGGACGCGCTGCTGGCGCTCTGCGAACGCCGGATGCTGCGCTGGCGCGACAGCTTCGGCGGCATGAAGGAGGGAAAGCCCGATGCTCAGCCTTGAAGGCCTCGTGAAACGATTTCCCAATGGCACGCTGGCGCTCGACGGCGTCGACCTGACCGTCGGGGAAGGGGAGATACTGGGGATCGTCGGCACCAGCGGCTGCGGGAAATCCACGCTGCTGCGCCTGCTGGCGGGGCTGGACCACCCGACCGGCGGACGGGTGGTGGTGGACGGCGCGCCCGTGGCCGAACCGTCGCCTTCGGTCGGCATGATCTTCCAGGAACCGCGCCTGATGCCCTGGCTGACGGTGACGCAGAACGTGACCTTCGGCATCGCCGGCTTGCCGAAGCCCGAACAGGCGCGCCGTGCCCGGGAGACGCTGGCCCGCGTCGGCCTCTCCGACTTCGCCGAGGCCTATCCGCGACAGCTTTCCGGCGGCATGGCGCAGCGCGTGGCGATTGCCCGCGCGCTGGTCCGCCGGCCCTCCATCCTCCTGCTGGACGAACCGTTCAGCGCGCTGGACAGCTTCACCCGGCTCACCCTCCAGGACCATCTTCTGAAGATCTGGGAGGGCGGGGCGTTGACCATGGTTTTCGTGACGCACGATCTGGAGGAGGCGCTGGCGCTCAGCGACCGGGTGGTGGTGATGCGCAGCCGCCCCGGCCGCATCCACAACGTCCTGCAACTCTCCGACCCGCGTCCGCGCCGCCGCGATTCCCAGCGTTTCCAGTCGCTGAAGACGGAACTGATGGCCGCGCTCGATCTCTATGAGGACGCAGCCGGCATCTGACCGGCGGAACGCTTCTACCGTCCCGCCACCACCTCGAGGAAGGCCGCGCCGTAGCGGTCCAGCTTCGCCCGGCCGACGCCGGGCAGACGGGCCATGTCGTTATAATCGCGCGGTTTGTCCCGCGCGATCTCGATCAGCGTGGAATCGTGGAAGATGACGTAGGGCGGCACGCCCTGCTCCTTCGCCAGTTCCATCCGCCGCCGGCGCAGCGCCTGAAACAGCGTCTCGTCGGCTGGATCGACCAGATGGGCGCGCGACCGGCCGGACTCGCCGCCCCGCCCCACTTTCGCGCGCGGATCGCGGCGGAACTCCACCCGCTGGTCCCCGCGCAGGATCGCCCGGCATTCCTCCGCCAGCCGCAGCCCGCCATGCCCTTCGATGTCGGTCACCAGAAGGCCGTGGGCGACTAGCTGCCGGAAGACGGATTTCCAGGAATCGCGGCCGATATCCCGGCCGACGCCGTGGACTGTCAGCCGGTCATGGCCGACGGTGCGCACCTTCTCCGTCTCCGCGCCCATCAGCACGTCGATGACATGGGCCGCGCCGAACCGTTGGCCGGTGCGATAGACGGCCGACAGCGCCTTCTGCGCCTCCACCGTGCCGTCATAGCTCTCCACCGGCTCCAGGCAGGTGTCGCAGTTCCCGCAGGGGTCGCCGCGGTCGCCGAAATATTCCAGCAGCACCTGCCGGCGGCAGCGGGTCGTCTCGCAATAGCCCAGCAGGGCGTCCAGCTTCCGCCGTTCTATCCGCCGCTGGGCTTCCGGCGCCTCGGACCCTTCCATCAATTGTCGGAGCTTCGCCACATCCTCCAGCCCGTAGGCCATCCAGGCGTTCGACGGCAGCCCGTCGCGCCCGGCGCGGCCGGTCTCCTGGTAATAGGCCTCCAGGCTCTTGGGCAGGTCCAGATGGGCGACGAAGCGGACATCGGGCTTGTCGATGCCCATGCCGAAGGCGATGGTCGCCACCATCACCACCCCTTCCTCCTTCAGGAAGCGGTCCTGATGGGCGGCGCGGGTCTCCGCCGGCAATCCCGCATGGTAGGGCAGGGCGGTCCAGCCCTTCTCCCGCAGCCAGGAGGCCGTCTCATCCACCTTGTTGCGCGACATGCAATAGACGATGCCGCTCTCGTTCTTGTGCTCGGCCTCCAGGAAGGCCAGAAGCTGCGTCCGCGCGCTATTCTTCGGCGTCACCCGATAGCGGATGTTCGGCCGGTCGAACCCGGCGACGAAGGTCCGGCTGTGCCGATCCGGATCGTCCAGCCGCAGCCTTTCGACGATGTCCTTCCGGGTCGGCCCGTCGGCCGTCGCGGTCAGCGCCACGCGCGGCACGGTCGGGAAGCGGTCGTGCAGGATCGAAAGCTGGAGGTAGTCGGGCCGGAAATCATGCCCCCATTGGGAGACGCAATGCGCCTCGTCGATGGCGAAGAGCGCGATCCGACAGTCGGCCAGCCGGTCCAGCAGCCCGTTGCCCAGCAGCCTTTCCGGCGCGACATAGAGCAGGTCCAGCTCGCCCGCATATAGCCGCCGGTAGGTCTCCCGCGCCTCATCCGCGCCCAGGCTGGAATTCAGCGCCGCCGCGCGGACGCCCAACTGCCGCAGCGCCTCCACCTGGTCCTGCATCAGCGCGATCAGCGGGCTGACCACCACGCCCACGCCGTCCCGCGCCAGCGCGGGGATCTGATAGCAGAGCGACTTGCCGCCGCCGGTCGGCATCAGCACCAGCGCATCGCCGCCGGAAATCACATGGTCGATGATCTCCGCCTGCTCGCCGCGGAACCGGTCATAGCCGAAGATCGTCTGGAGAATCTCAAGGGGTGGGCGCGCCATGGCCCCGCTTATACTACATCTGGAGATCGGGCCAAGGCGCGAAATAAGGGCAAGTCGCCCTATGCCGGGTCGCCCCACCGGGCATGCAGGATCGCCAGCGTCAGCACGACGCAGAGATTGGCCGCCGCCAGCCCGGCGACCATGACGAAGACCGCCTCCGCCCCGCCCCGGTCGATCAGGAAGGCGCCGGCCGAAGGCGCCAGCGCCTGGGCGACCAGGGTCGGCATCGCCAGCCTGCCCATCAGCACCGGATAATCGCCGGGACCGAAGAGCGCCAGCGGCAGCGCGCCCCGTGCGATGGTCCAGATGCCCAGCCCGGACCCGTAGAAGACGAGCGCCAGCGCCGGTATCGAGAGGCCGGAATAGAGCAGGAGGATGCCCGTTGCGCCCAGGATGGCGGCGGCCGTGAGGGTCCGGATCGGATGATAGTGGCGGCCGAAGGCGATCTCGAACAGCCGGCCGCCGACCTGCGAGGGGCCGATCAGCATCCCCATCGACACGGCCGCCGCCAGCGCGACGCCCCTGGCGTCCAGCAGGGCGATCAGATGGACCGACATGGTGGTGGCGATGATCCCGGCGATGACCAGCGCGGCCGCCAGCAGGAGGAACATCCTACGCCCTCGCGGCGACAGGTCCGGTGAGCCGGCCGGCCGCGCGGCGGTTCCGTTCGGCGGTGGCGGAGCGGCGGCTTTCCTCGGCAGACAGGAGAGAAGCAGCGGCAGCGACAGGCCGATCTGGATCGCCGCGTAGGCGAGGCAGGTTCCGCGCCACCCCACCGTCTCGACCAGCCAGGCCGACAGCGGCCAGCAGACCGTGCTGGCGAAGCCGCCGAAGAGGGTGAGCGTGGTGATCGGCCGCCGCGCCGCCTTGCCATAGAGGCTCCCCAGCGTGGAGAAGGCGGGATCGTAGAGGCTGGCGCTCATGGCGAGGCCGATGATCAGCCAGCCGGCCAGGAAGACCGGCAGGGTCGGGGAGAGGCCCAGCAGCGCCAGCCCCGCGCCCATCAGCGCCGCCCCGCCGGCCAGCACGCCGCGCCCGCCATGCCGGGCGATCAGCCGCCCGACCTTGGGCGCGGCCAGTCCCGACACCAGAAGGGCGGCGGAGAAGCCGCCGACGACGAAGGTCAGCGGCCAGCCCGTATCCTCGGCGATCGGCCCGGCGAGGACGGTCAGCAGATAGAAGGAGGTCCCCCAGGCCAGAATCTGGGTGATCCCCAGCGCGACGAGGATGCGCCGGCCGTGCGGCATGGGCGCGGCGGCCGGCTCGCCGGGGGGATCGGCTGCCATGATCGTCCGGAATCCGCTTGCCTACTTACGGGGCTGCGGCAGGATATCCAGGACGGCTTCCGACGGTCGGCAGAGCCGCGTGCCCTCGGACGTGACGACGAACGGCCGGTTGATCAGGATCGGGTGTTCCAGCATGGCGTCCAGAAGCCGGTCGTCGGTCAGCGCCGGATCGTCGAGGCCCAGCTCCGCATAAGGCGTGCCCTTCTCGCGGATCGCCTCGCGGACGGTCAGGCCGGCATCGGCGATCATCTTCTTCAGCGCGTCCCGCTCCGGCGGCGTCTTCAGATATTCCACGACCGTCGGCTCGATTCCCGCATCGCGGATGAGCGCCAGCGTGTTGCGCGACGTTCCGCAGGCGGGGTTGTGATAGATGGTGACACCCATCGCACTGGTCCTCTTCACGCTTCGCTAGTGGAATCGACAGCGATTCCCCGTTCGTACCATCCCCGGCTGCGGTTGACGATCCAGACCACCGACAGCATGACCGGAACCTCCACCAGCACGCCGACGACGGTCGCCAGCGCGGCTCCGGAGGTGAAGCCGAACAGGCTGATCGCGGCGGCGACGGCCAGTTCGAAGAAGTTCGACGCCCCGATCAGCGCCGAAGGGCCGGCCACGCAATGCCGTTCGCCCGCCGCCCGGTTCAGCAGGTAGGCGAGACCGGAGGTGAAGTAGACCTGGATCAGGATCGGGACCGCCAGCAGCGCGATCACCATGGGCTGGGCCAGGATCTGCTCCCCCTGGAAACCGAACAGCAGGACCAGCGTCGCCAGCAGCGCGACGAGCGACAGGGGCTGCAGCGCCTTCAGCAGCCGGTCCAGCGCCGCCTGTCCGCCCGCCGCGAGCAGGCGGAGGCGCAGGAGCTGGGCCGCGATCACGGGGATGACGATATAGAGCGCGACCGACAGGACGAGCGTCCCCCACGGCACCGTGATCGCCGACAGGCCGAGCAGAAGCCCGACGATCGGCGCGAAGGCCACGACCATGATCGCGTCGTTCAGCGCCACCTGCGACAGGGTGAAGTGCGGTTCCCCCCGCGTCAGGTTCGACCAGACGAACACCATGGCGGTGCAGGGCGCGGCGGCCAGGATGATCAGCCCGGCGATGTAGGAATCGATCTGCGCCTCCGGCAGGTAGGGCCGGAACAGCCAGCCGATGAACAGCCAGCCCAGCAGCGCCATGGAGAATGGCTTGATCGCCCAGTTGATGAACAGGGTCACGCCGATGCCGCGCCAGTGCGCGCCGACCTTGCGGAGCGCCGCGAAATCGATGCGCAGCAGCATCGGCACGACCATCAGCCAGATCAGCAGGGCGACGGGGATGTTGACCTTGGCGACCTCCATCGCGCCCGCCGCCCGGAAGAAATCGGGGACCAGATGGCCGAGGGCGACCCCCGCGACGATGCAGAGCGCGACCCAGAGGGTGAGGTACCGTTCAAAGATGGACATGGGCGTGCTCAGGCTTCCGTCAGGCAGGGAGAGGGGCGGAGGGCGGGGCGCAGATTTCCGGCCGGCCGGCGCAGCAATCCTCCATCAGGAACCGGATAAGGCCGCTCAGCGCTTCGTACTCCGCGCAATAGATGATCGACCGGGAATCCCGCCGCGCCGCCGCCAGGCCGGCCCGCTGGATCTCCTTCAGATGGAAGGAGACGTTGGAGGGGGAGACGCCCGCCGTCTCGGCGATCGCGCCGGCGGCCATGCCCTCCGGCCCCGCCCGGACCAGCAGGCGGAGGATCCGCAGTCTGGTTTCCTGCGCCATCGCGCCGAACGCCATCAGGGCTTGCTTTTCATCCATATTTCAATAATCCTAAAATTATCGAACTAAGGAGTACGACAAATGATCGATGCCGACAACCCCGAAATCGCCAGCCTGCCGCGTCCGGACGACATCTCGATCGGTGAATTGCTTGGCTTCCTCGCCGACCATTCCGACAAGCCTCTGGTCTTCCTCTATGACGGCAGGCCGGTGCGGCCGGGCTACCATGTGACGGAGGTGAAGGCCGCCCGGTTCTCCGCGCTGGATTGCGGGGCCAATCCCGAAGCCTGGCCGGAGATCTTCGTCCAGCTATGGGATGTGGACGAACAGCCTCGCCAGCACATGCCGGCCGGGAAGTTCAAGGCCATCATCACCAAGGTCTCCGACCATGTGGCGCTGGAGGCCGACGCGAAGCTGACTTTCGAGGTCAGCGACGGGATCGCGCCGATGCGGCTCTACAAGGCCGGTTCGCCGGAAATCGTCGATAGCCGCGTCCATGTCGCCCTTGCCCCGCGCCCGGCAAGCTGCAAGCCGAGGGACAGGTGGCTGGAAAGCCAGGGTCGGAACGGCGCGGGATGCTGTGGCGATTCGGCCCCGGCGTAGGCTCGCCGCGCCTTGTGGCCGCCGCAAAGCTGTGTTCTATGAAGCGCCGACCGGGCTGGATGCCCGCCGGATCATCGGTTGCTGATTCACGACCGTTTCGAAAGGATAGAAGCCTCCCATGTCTCTCCACGCATTGCGCAGCGCCGCCGGCGCCGCCGCGCTGACGCTCGCCCTCGCGGGCTGGACTCCGGCCATCGCCCAGGACGATGCCGCGGCCTCCTCGGAGGAGCCGGCCGAGGACCGGGTCGTCGCCGAAGTGAATGGCGAGCCGATCTATGAGAGCGAGGTGATGGCGGCGATGCAGAACCTGCCGCCGCAGCTTCGCCAGATGCCGCCGCAGATGGTGGTGCCGATGCTGGCCGACCAGCTTGCGACCGGCCTGCTGATTTCGGAGCAGGGCTACGCCGAAGGGCTGGAGGACAGCGAGGAGGTGCAGGAGCGTCTGGCCGACGCCGAACGCCGCATCGTCCAGGATGTCTGGCTGAGCCGGGAGATTGAGGAGCGGATCACCGACGAGGCGGTGGATGAGGCCTATCAGCAATATCTGGAGGAGAACCCGCCGGCCGAGGAGGTGCATGCGCGCCACATCCTGGTTGAGACGAAGGAGGAGGCCGAGGCGCTGATCCAGCAGCTTGAGGACGGCGCTGACTTCGCCACGCTGGCCAACGAGAACTCCACCGACGGCAACGGCACGAGCGGCGGCGACCTGGGATATTTCCGCCAGGAGCAGATGGTCGAGCCGTTCGGCGCGGCCGCCTTCGCGATGGAGCCCGGAACCGTCAGCGAGGAGCCGGTGGAGACCCAGTTCGGCTGGCACGTCATCAAGGTCGAGGAAAAGCGCCTCTCCGAGCAGCCTTCGCTGGAAGAGGTCCGCCCGCAGCTCGAAGGCGACCTGACCCAGGGGGCGATCCAGGAGATCGTGGCGGAGCTGCGCGCCGACGCGGAGATTGTCATCTTCGGCCCCGACGGCGAACCCCTCCCCGCCGAAGGCGAGGAAGAAGCCCCGGCGGAGGGTGAGGAAGAAGCGCCGGCGGAATAAACCGCCATTGATCTCCAACGGAAAGCCCGGCCCTCGCGCCGGGCTTTCGCGACTCCGGATGGAAGGCTGAACCAGATGGCTCGAACCCAGATTCTCCGCCTCATCGGGTCCGCCGCCAAAATCATCGTCTGCGTCGTTCTCGCCGTGGTCGCGTTTTACCCGCCCACTGCCGGCTACTACATCGCGGCCTGCGCCCATGATGGCGGCGCGGATTGGGCGATGCTTGGCCTGATGGCGATGCCGTTGGTTCAGCCGCTCCTGCTCGCCATGCCGATCGCCCTCCTCGCCATCCTGATCCACGCGGCCTTTCGGGAGACCTTCAAACCGTTTCTTTGGGCGGTCGCGATCTGCGTGGCGACATCCCTCGTCGCCGGGGTCGCGATCTATGCCATCGCCGAGGCGTCGGACGCTTATGAGCGATGCACTTTCGGCTTCTGAGGCATCCTGCGGTTCCTTGAGCCATCGTCGACGCCGATCCACGATCATCTTGCCCCGGACAGGGCCTTCGGCTTAAAGCGGACGGACCGTTCGCGTTTTCGGAGCTTCCCTTTCGATGGCCCTTGCCCGCTCGCCCCTCGCCCCCGACCGTTTTCCCGACCTGCCGCCGATCGACGGTGTGCGCGTCGCCGGCAAGGCCGTGGGGCTCAAGAAGAACGGGACGAAGGACCTGTTCGTGGCGCTGCTCGACCCGGGCGCGACGATCGCGGGCGTGCTCACCCGCTCCCGCTGCGCATCGGCCCCGGTCGAATGGTGCCGGCAGGCGCTCAAACGCGGATCGGCGCGGCTGATCGTCGCCAATTCCGGCAACTCCAACGCCTTCACCGGCAATGCCGGCGACCGGACGGTGGAGGAGACGGTGGCGGCCGCCACCCGGTTCGCCGGTTGCGCCCCGCATGAGGTATTCATCGCATCGACGGGCGTCATAGGCGAGCCGCTGGGGCCGGACGCGATCGGCGCCCGGCTGCCGGCGGTGGCGGAGGCGGCCGCGCCCGGCGACTGGCTCGACGCGGCCGACGCGATCTGCACCACCGACACTTTCCCCAAGGGCGCAACCCGGACGGCGACCATCGACGGCGTGACGGTCACGCTCTGTGGCATCGCCAAGGGGTCGGGCATGATCGCGCCGGACATGGCGACGATGCTGGCCTTCGCCTTCACCGACGCCGCCATCGCCGCCCCCGCCCTTCAGGAACTGCTGACGGCGGCGGCGGATCGGTCCTTCAACGCGATCACGGTCGACGGCGACACCTCGACCAGCGACACGCTGCTGCTGGCCGCCACCGGGAAGGCCGGGCACGCGCCGGCCGACCGGGCCGACGATCCCAGGCTGGAGGATTTCAGGCGCGCGCTGGATGAATTGATGATCGACCTTGCCCACCAGGTGGTGAAGGACGGGGAGGGCGCGCACAAGTTCGTCACCATCGCCGTCACCGGCGCGGAATCGGACCGCTCGGCCAGGATCGTCGGTCTCGCCATCGCCAACTCGCCCCTCGTCAAGACCGCCATCGCGGGGGAGGACGCCAATTGGGGCCGTATCGTCATGGCGGTCGGCAAGGCCGGGGAGAAGGCGGACCGCGACAGGCTGTCGATCGGCATCGGCGGGGTCGAGATCACCAGCCTGGGCCAGCGCGTGCCGGACTATGACGAAGCGCCGGTCGCCGCCCACATGAAGGGCGCGGAAATCGACATCGCGGTCGATCTCGGCGTCGGCGAAGGCGCGGCGACGGTCTGGACCTGCGACCTCACCCACGGATATATCTCGATCAATGCCGATTACCGCAGTTGATCGCGTCTCAGCGCTGCGCCAGCGGCTGGAGACCGGCAGGCTCGTGCTGCGCCGGCATGTCCGCACCGACGCCCGGCCGATCGCGGAGCTTCTGAACGATTGGGAGGTCGCGCGCTGGCTGGCCCAGGTGCCGTTCCCCTATACGGAGCGCGACGCGGTGGAATGGATCCACCAGACCGGCCGCGACTGGCGGGACCGCCGCGACTATCAGTTCGTCGTGACGGAGCGGGAGGGCGAGCGGATGGTCGGGCATATGGGCGTCCGCGCCGACCCGCGCGAGGCGGCGGGTGAAATCGGCTACTGGTTCGGCCGGGATCATTGGGGCAAGGGCTATGGGGCGGAGGCCGCGCGCGCGATGGTCTCCTTCGCCTTCGAGGATCTGGGGCTCGACCGGCTGTGGGCGACCTATTTGCCGGAGAATGTCCGGTCGCTCAACGTCCTCAGCAAGGCGGGGCTGATGCCCGACGGCTTCCGCGAAACGAATTTCGCGGCGCTGAACCGGACCGTCCGCTGCCCCAGGATGGCGCTGGAGCGAAACGACTATCTGGCGGCGGCCGCGCAATGAAGCCGATCATTCTGGTCGCCGCCGTGGCGCTGATCGATTCCGACGGGCGGGTGTTGCTGGCCGACCGGCCGGAGGGCAAGGAGATGGCCGGCCTCTGGGAATTCCCCGGCGGCAAGGTCGATCCAGGCGAGACGCCTGAGTCCGCGCTCATCCGCGAATTGCGGGAGGAGTTGGGGATCGACACGCAGGAAAGCTGCCTCGCGCCCTTCACCTTCGCCTCCCACGCCTATGAGAAATTCCACCTGCTGATGCCGCTCTATCTCTGCCGCAAATGGGAAGGCGCGCCCCACCCGCATGAAGGCCAGCGCCTGGCCTGGGTGCGCCCCACGAAGCTCCGCGACTACCCCATGCCCCCGGCCGACAAGCCGCTGGTCGCGATGCTGCTGGATTTTCTGTGAAAAGCCCTCTCCCCTCGTGGGAGAGGGTTGGGTGAGGGGGTAGTTTCGTCCCGCCGGCGTGATGGTCGGGAGGATTTTCCCCCCTCACCCTCCCATCCGCTACGCGGACGGGCCCCTCCCTCTCCCACGAGGGGCGAGGGTGAAATTCAAACGATCCCGTAAACCTGCCCCGTCCCCGCATCGCGGTAGAAATCCACACGCTCCCCGTCCCAGTGATAGTCGAGATGCCGTCCCTGCACGGGATCGGCGGCGAGGTCGGGATGGAACAGGCCGACGCATTCGCCGCCCTCCCGCCGGACGCTCGGATAGACCAGCCCGTCCGATCCGGCGGTTCGCAGCGCGGCGCCCAGCCGCTGGGCCGGGGCGTAGTCGTCGGGGTCCAGCACCTGCGCGTGGGCGGGGTCGCCGCCGCGGATATCGTGCAGACGCGCCGTCACCGACACCGCGATCTCCCGGAACTGGGATGTCCATCCCGCCGGCTCGTTCGTGCGGGCCATGAACCGGCTGTGATGGCGGATGGTCTCGAACAGGGCGGTCTCGAACCCGTCTCCGGCATAGAGCACGCCATAGCTCCCGTCGGTGAACCGGCTCGGCCGGTCGGGGCTGGCATGGGTGAAGGACGCCATCAGGAAACTGGCTCCCGGCCCGGCGACGCGACGCGCCTCCGGCACCATGTCGAGGTTCCCGATCGTTTCCATCAGCCGAGGGTTCGTCTTCTGCTCAGCCGACAGGATCAGCGGCCAGTCGGCCGGGTCGGCAATGTCCTCGAACAGGTCGATGGGCGGGAAGGCGCTGCGGATGATCCGGACCGCCTCCGGCCAGTCAATTTCGGAGGACGGGACGGAGGCGGGATCGATCACCAGCCGCCCCGCTCGGCGTCCAGATAGCGGCGAACCCGCATCAGGTCCGTCAGTTCGCCGCCCAGCATCACCTCCAGCGCCGACCGGCCGCCGAACGCCGTGTTGGGGGCCTTGATCCAGCCATAGCCGCGCTGGCGCTCACGGAAGATGATGCGCAGCGCCTTGTGGATGCCCATCAGGTTCGACAGCCGGGCCTTCCCGTCCCTGCCCATCCGTCCGATGGCGCCCGCCTTCCAGCGGCGATAGGTCCTGACCGGCAGGTCCAGCAGCGCCGCCGCCTGCTCGTCGGTCACCCCCCATAGCCGGAACAGGTTGGCGCCCGCCCGAAACATCGCCGCCGCTTCCTCTTCGGTGACCGGCGAGGGGACGAAATCGCGCTGGGACGTGTCGATCGGCAGCAGGACGGCCATGACGATTCTCCTTTGGCAAAGATATAAGAAATTACTGCCAATTGGCAATATCGGATGCCGCGTCATGCCTGCTTCGCAACCGATGCTATTTTAGGTAGTATTTCGCCGCATGATCGGATGCTCATTAAGGGGGGATGCTTGAGCAGGCGCACGGCCATCGTGATCGCGCTGGTGACAGGGCTGGCGGCGATCGCGCTTCCGATCATGGTCGCCCTTCATCTGGCGCGGGAAGGGAGCGTCGAGGAGGAAATGGCCCGCGTCGCACTGCTGGCCGGCGAAGTGCTCCAGCGCAGCGACCGGATCAGCGACCAGATGGGCACGGCGTTCATAAGACTCCGCGCCACCGAGGCGGCCACTCCCTGCTCTGCGGAAAACATCGCGCTGATGCGTCAGATCGACATGATTTCGAGCCTTCTTCAGGCCGTCGGATATGTCGACGCCGATCGGCTCGTCTGCTCGTCCCTGGGACGCCATGGCGAGCGGTTCCCGATCGGGCCGCCGGACCATGTCGATGCGACGGGGATCGCCATGCGCGCCTCCGTCGAACTGTCGATCACCCCCGGCGTCGCATTCACGATCGCCGCCGACGCGGCAAGCGGATACGCCGCCATCGTGCATCGCGACGCGCCGCTGGACGTTCCCCTGCGGCGACCGGACGTGTCGCTCGGGGTCGTGACGGCGAGCACAGGCGAACCCATTCTAGGACGAGGCGAGTTCAGGCCGGAATGGATCGAGGCGCTGGGGGACGCGCATGACACCGTCTTCTTCGACGGTCGGCATGTGGTCGCGGTCGCCCGGTCACGGTTCTACGATCACGCGGCCTATGTGGCGGCGCCGGCGGCGTACCTGACTGAAAGCGCACGCGCGCTGGCTATGGTTCTGGCGCCCGTCGGGGGAATCGCCGGGCTGCTTCTCGCTTTCGCGGTCTTCGCCCTGGCGCGGCAGCAGCTTTCCCTTCCGGCGATGCTGCGGAGCGGCCTGCGAAGGAATGAGTTCTTCGTCCACTACCAGCCGATCGTCGAACTGGAAACCGCCCGCTGGGTGGGGGCGGAGGCGCTGGTCCGGTGGCGGCGGGACGGCGAGACGGTGCGGCCCGACCTGTTCATCCCGGAGGCCGAGGAAGCCGGGCTGATCCGGCGCGTGACGCAACGGGTGATGGAACTGGTCGCCGGCGAAGCGGCGGGCCTCCTGCGCCGGAACCCGCATTTCCATATCGGCATCAACCTGTCCTCCGAAGACCTCCAGGCACCGGACATGGTCGACAATCTGCGCGATACCCTCCGTGACGCGGGCATCGCGCCGGCCAGCCTTCTGCTGGAGGCGACGGAGCGCGGGTTCCTCAAGGCGGACTCCTCCAGGCAGATCGTCCGCGATCTGCGGGCGCTCGGCGTCAGCGTGGCGATCGACGATTTCGGCACCGGCTATTCCAGCCTCTCCTACCTGACGACGTTCGAACTCGACTATCTGAAGATCGACAAGTCTTTCGTCGACACGATCGGGCAGGAGGCGGCGACCAGCCAGGTCATCGTGCACATCATCGCGATGGCCAGGGCCCTTGGCCTCGCGATGATCGCCGAAGGGGTGGAAACCGAAGCCCAGGCACGATTCCTGAAGGAGAATGGCGTGCAGTACGCGCAAGGCTGGTTCTACGCCAGACCGATGCCTTTCGCGGAGCTGACCCGGCTGCTGGAGGAAAGCGAGGGCTAGAGGGGCCTGTCCGGAAGCCGCCGTTCCTCGGCGCCCAGCGCATCGGCCAGGCGGGATTCGGCGCTGCCGGGGCGCAGCGGCTTCTGCTGGCTTTCATGGGGCGCCCAGCCGGTCAGCGTGATGATCTGGAAGGTCGCCGGAATGCGGCCGTCGGGGCGGCCGAACATCTCATGATAATGCCGGGCGACGGCGGGCCAGAAGGCTCGGCCCGGCGGGCGTGGATCGCGGTTCAGGTTCGCCTGGGTCTCGCCCATGCCGCGCAGATCGGCGATCAGCCGGAAGGCGTTCTCGTAGGTGACGGTCACAATGTCGCTGTCGACCACGGGCAGGGCGAAGCCGGCGCGCTGAAGCAGCCCGCCCGCGTCCCGAACCTCCGTGAAGGGGGATATGCGCGGGCTGACGCCGCCCGCGACCTCCATCTCCGCCTCCATCATTGCGCGGCGCAACTCGTGGAGCGTGTCGCCGCCCAGCAGGGTCGCCAGCAGCAGCCCGTCCGGTTTCAGGACTCGGGCCCCCTGGATCAGCGCGCCCGGCAGGTCGTTCGTCCAGTGCAGCGACAGATTGCTGACCACCAGGTCGAAGGCCCCCGGCGCGAAGGGCAGCGCCTCCTCGTCGGCCGCCACCCCGTTCTCCGCCAGCCGCGCCATGGCCGGCGACAGGTCGCAGGAGATTGAGCGCTCTATGCCCTTCCGCCCGACCAGCCGCCGCGACAGCGCGCCGTCCCGGCCGCCGATCTCCAGCACGTCGCGGAAATCCCGCCGCACATCGTCCAGCCGGTCCAGGATCTGGTCGCCCACATGACCGGTCAGGAAGCCGAACTCCCCGATCGCCGCGGCCGCGCGGTCGCGATGGCGGCGGACGGCTCGCCGGTCGAACACGGTCATGCTGTCGGAAACAAGGGACATTGCGTCGATATGGTCCTTCGGCGGGGGCGCGCAATATTGCCGATCGGCCGCGCCCATGCCAGCCTTCGGCCGCCATGACCGAAACCGCCACCCCAGAAGCCACCCCCGCCCCCACCCCAACCGCCCGCCTCCCGGCTATCTTCCGGCTCGCCGGACGGATGGCGCTCGACGCCGTGCTGCCGCCCCGCTGCCTCGGCTGCGGAGAGACGGTGGAGGCCACGGGCGGCCTCTGCGTTACCTGCTGGTCCGGCCTCACCTTCATCGATCATCCGCGCTGCGCCTGCTGCGGCGCGCCCTTCGATTACGATGTCGGGGGCGAGGCGCTGTGCGGGGCCTGCATCCGGGCGCGGCCGGCCTTCGACATGGCTCGCGCCGCCCTGGCCTATGACGATGCCAGCCGGGGGCTGGTGCTGGGATTCAAGCATGGCGACCAGCTTCACGCGGCCGCCGCCTTCGCCGGCTGGATGGCGCGGGCCGGGGCGGACGCCATCGCCCGGGCTGACATGATCGCGCCTGTGCCGCTGCACCGCTGGCGGCTGTGGCGGCGGCGCTACAACCAGTCGGCCCTGCTGGCGCTCGCCATCGGCAGGCTGGCGGGGAAGCCGGTGGAGCCGGCGCTGCTGGCGCGGCGTCGCGCCACCCCCACCCAGGCGGGGCGCAGCCGGTCGGGCCGGGCGCGGAACGTGCGCGGGGCGTTCGCCGTGCGGCCGGATTTCGCCGATTCCGTCAAGGGCCGTTCCGTCCTGCTGGTCGACGATGTGCTGACGACCGGCGCGACGGTGGAGGAATGCGCCCTCGTGCTGAAGCGCGCCGGCGCGGCGGAGGTCGGCGTGCTTGCTCTTGCCCGGGTGCAGCGTCCGGTGCTGTGATGGGGCTTCCCATCCGGGAGAGGACATATGCCTTCCGTCACAATCTATTCGACCAGCCTCTGCGGCTATTGCGCCATGGCCAAGCGACTCCTGACCGACAAGGGCGTGGCGTTCCAGGAGATCGATGTCGGCCGCGATCCCTCGCGCCGGCAGGAGATGCGGGACCGCGCCGGCGGACGCAACACCGTGCCGCAGATCTTCATCGGCGATATCCATGTCGGCGGCTGCGACGATCTCTATGCGCTGCATGATGCCGGGGGGCTCGATCCGCTGCTGAAGGGAACGCAATCATGAGCGCCGTCAGGGTCGCCTGCGTCCAGGTCAATGCCGGGCCGGAGATCGAACCGAACCTCACGGCCGCCGGCGATCTGGTCCGGCGGGCGCGGGATTCAGGCGCGGAGCTGATCGCCCTGCCGGAGAACGTCTCGATGATCGTCCAGGGCCGCGCCAAGGTGCTGGAGCGCGCGCGGCCGCAGGACGACCATCCGGCCGTGCCCTTCTTCGCCGATCTGGCGCGGGAGACGGGGGCGATGATCCTCGCCGGCTCCTTAGCCGTCTCGCTGGGGGAAGGGCGGGTCGCCAACCGCAGCTTCCTTTTCGACGCGGAAGGGCGGATCGTCGCGACATACGACAAGATCCACATGTTCGATGTCGATCTGCCGGGCGGCGAGAGCTACCGCGAAAGCGCGACCTTCCGCCCCGGCGACCAGGCGGTGCTGGTGGAGACGCCGTGGGGCGGGCTCGGCATGACCATCTGCTACGATGTCCGCTTCGCCTATCTCTATCGCGCGCTGGCGCAGGCGGGCGCTTCGATCATCACCGTGCCGGCCGCCTTCACCGTGCCGACCGGACAGGCCCATTGGCACGTCCTGCTGCGCGCTCGGGCGATCGAGACCGGCTGCTTCGTCATCGCCCCGGCCCAGACCGGAACCCATGACCAGGGAAGGCGGACCTACGGCCATTCCCTGATCGTCGCCCCCTGGGGCGAAATCCTGGCCGACGCCGGGGAAGATGTCGGCTTCATCCCCGCCGACCTCGACCTCGACGCCGTGGCGGAGGCGAGGAAACGTGTTCCGGCGCTAAGGCATGATCGGGAGTATGGTGGGCTGGAGTAACCAAAAGACCCCTCACCCTCCCGCTTCGCGGGCCCCTCCCTCTCCCCTGAGGGGCGAGGGTGAAAAGTAAGCCCTCTCCCCGCCGGGGAGAGGGTTGGGTGAGGGGCGTTTTCTTCAGCCGGCGCGATCGCCAGTCACCCCTTCTTCGCCCGCTGTTCCGCCAGCGCCTTGGTGTAGAGCGCCGCCGCGCGGACGGTGCGTTCGGCCAGGGTCGGGTCGTCGGGAACGTCGGCGTCCAGCGGCTCCCAATCCATGGAGAAGATCAGCATCGCCGTCGTCGCCGGATAGTCGACCTCCACCCGATGAACCGTCGTGCCCTCGTAGAGCGGGTCGTCGACCAGGGTGAAGGTGATTTCCCAGCCCGATTCGTCGATCCTGATCCATTCCCTGACGGCCGTGCCGTTGACGGTCATCTCCCGCAGGACGGCATTGTCCGACCGGTCCAGGATGGCGATGGATTCCACCCCTTCCATGAACCGCTCGGGCTCCTCCACCCGGTCGACCAGCAGTTCCCACACCAGTTCCGGCGCTGCGTCCACGGCCACGCGATGCGTCGCTTGCGTCAAGTTTCCTGCCCCTCCCTAGGGCTTTTCCCATACGCCCGACTCGGCGGACCGGAAGAGCGCATCCAGCACGCGCATGTTCAGGATGGAATCCTCCAGCGGCACCGGCTGGGGCGTGTCCTCCAGGATGGCGCGGCTGAAGGCGTCGCCGGCGACCGTATACTGGTCGACGGTAGACAGCTCGATCGTCTCGACCTCCTCGCCGAAGACCGAGCCCACGCGGTCGACCGTCACTCGGCAGGGGCGGTCGGGCGGCGCGTTGAACGGGATTTCCACCTCCACCATTCCGCTGGTCCCGACGAACCGCATCCGCTGGTGGGGCAGGGCCTGGGTGGAATAGACGAAGCTGGCCTGCACACCGGGGAAATCCATCAGCGCGCTGCCCAGCCGGTCGATCCCGGTCGAAGGATCGCGGTCGATCATCGCGGTGACGCGCGTCGGCTCCGCCCCGGTCACGAAGCGGGCGGTGGTCACCGGATAGCAGCCGATGTCCAGCATCCCGCCGCCGCCGATATCGGCCATGTTGCGGATGTTCGCCGGATCGTCGTTGAAATAGCTGAAGAAGCCCTGGATCGCCCGCAATTCGCCCACCGCGCCCCCGGCGACCAGGTCGCGGACCTTCAGCCATTGCGGGTGCGTCCGGACCATGAAGGCTTCCTGGATCCTGACGCCGGTCCGGTCGCGCACGGCGATCAGCGTCTCGGCCTCCTCCGCCGTCATCGCGATCGGCTTCTCGCACAGCACATGCTTACCGGCCTCCGCCGCCTTCACCGTCCAGGGGACGTGCAGATGGTTGGGCAGCGGGTTGTAGATCGCGTCGATATCCGGATCGGCCAGCAACTCCTCGTAGCTGCCATAGGCCCTGACGACGCCCAGCCGGTCGGCCGCCTTCCGCGCCGTCGCGATGTCGCGCGAGGCGATGGCGTCGATCCGGCAATGCTTGCCCTTCTGCATCGCCGGGATGACCTTCGCCAGCCCGATATTCGCGGTGCTGAGGATGCCCCAGGAGAGTGTCGCCATCGTTTCCGCTCCGTCCTTCCAGAAATCGCCGTCAGCCGGCCGGCAGCGGCCGGGGATCGGCGGCGTCGATTGCCGCCAATCGCTGCACCACCGCCGCCTTGGGGGAGGATACCTCCCCCTGCTCGAACGCCAGAACCTGAAGCTTTCCGGCCACGGCGTCCAGAAGCTCCCCGCTTTTCAGCAGGTATGCGGGGCTCGAAGGCCGGCCGAACCGTTCGTTCCCTTCCGCGAAGGTCTCGTAAAGCAGCAGCCCGCCCGGCTCCACGGCGTCGATCAGCGCCGGCAGCAGCGGGCGGTGGAGGTAGTTGGTCACGATGATTGCGGAAAACCGGCGCAACCCGAAGGGCCAGGGCCCGCCTTCCAGGTCCGCCAGCACGATCTCGATGCCTTCCCGGCCCTCCAGATCGGCAAGGCCGCGCACGTCGATGTCGACCCCCACGACCGGATGGCCGAGCCCGGCGAAATGCCGCAGATGGCGGCCATTGCCGCACGCCAAATCCAGCACCGGACCGTCCCGCCGGACGAGCGGCGCGAACCGGACAACCCAGGGTGAGGGAATGTGAAGCGGCGTTTTCATTGCCGTTACCGTTTCTTCATCATATTTCTACAGCGTAGCGACAGCGCCGGAACCGCCGGCGCTCCCATGGAAACAACGCAAGCGATGATACTCTTCAACCTGCGGTGCCCGGACGGCCATCGTTTCGAAGCCTGGTTCAAGGATGGCGCCGCCTATGACGCCCAGGCGGCGGGCGGCGCCATCTCCTGCCCGGTCTGCGGCGACACGCAGATCGCCAAGGCCCCCATGGCGCCGCGCATCGTCAAGGGCGGGTCCTCCTCGGCACGGGAGCGGAAGGTGGCCGCGCTGATGGCCCAGGCGAACCGTCAGATGACGGAGGTGCGCCGGACCATCGAGGAGAAGTTCGACTATGTCGGCGACCGGTTCGCCGAGGAGGCGCGCCGCATCCATTACGGCGAGGCCGATCATCGCGACATCTATGGCGAGGCGACGGACAGCCAGGCCCGCGAGTTGGAGGATGAGGGCGTCGGCTTCGCCCGCATCCCCTGGCCGGCGCGCACGGATTCCTGAACTTTAGCCCCTCCGCCCGAACAGGATGTAGTTCACCTCCAGGTTCCGGGGGGCGAGCCGCCACTCCCCGCGCAGCGGGTCCAGGACCATGCCGCTGACATCGTCGGCCGCGATGCCGTGGCGGCGCAGGCCCGCCGCCAGTTCCGAAGGCCGGACGAACTGCCGCCAGCGATGAGTCCCGCGCGGCACCCAGCGCAGCAGGTATTCCGCCCCGACGATCGCCAGCGCGAAGCTGCGCGGCGTCCGGTTCAGCGTCGACATCACGATGCAGCCGCCCGGCTTCATCAGCCGGGACAGCGCTTCCAGGAAAGCGTCGGGATCGGCGACATGCTCGACGATCTCCAGCGCCAGCACGACGTCGAACCGCTTCCCCTCCGCCGCCAGCGCCTCGGCGGTCTGGACGCGGTAGTCGATCGAAAGCCCGCCTTCCTCGGCATGCTTCCTGGCGGCGGCGACGCCTTCGCCGCCCGCGTCGATGCCCACCGCCTCTGCGCCCAGCCGGGCCATCGGTTCGGTCAGCAACCCGCCGCCGCATCCCACGTCGACGATGTCCAGCCCGGCCAACGGCGACGGCGCCATGGGATCGCGGCCGAAATGGCCGCAGACCCGATCCCTGATATAGCCCAGCCGCACCGGGTTCATGCGGTGCAGCGGCTTGAACGGTCCGTTCGGATCCCACCATGTCGACGCCACGGAATCGAAGCGCGCGACATCGTCCGGATCCAGGGTCGCTGAGGAGGGGGAGGGGGCGCTCTCGGCCATGGCGATCATCGTTTCTCCGGGGTCGGATATGCAGGGGCGTCGGCAGGGGCATCGGGTTGCCTCGAACGACCCGACAGAGTATGGATAGCCGCGCCGGTCCGGGCAATGAAACGTGGGCTTCCAAGCCCCGGTTCGGCCCGGGCTTTCGCCATCCGGGCCGCCTTCCGGCCGGTCTCCGGTTTCCGCCCAGCCAGACCACCGGTTTCCGAGGAGCCGTTCGAAGACCAGATGGCACGCATCGTCATGAAATTCGGCGGCACGTCGGTTGCCGACGTGGACCGTATCAAGAATGTCGCCCGCCGCGTCAAGGCCGAGGTCGATCGCGGCAACCAGGTCGCGGTCGTCGTCTCCGCCATGGCCGGGGTGACCAACCAGCTCGTCGATTATTGCCGGCAGGTGAGCCCGCTCCACGACGCCCGCGAATACGACGCCATCGTCGCATCGGGGGAGCAGGTGACCTCGGGGCTGACCGCCATGGCGGTGCAGGAGCTGGGGGTCACCGCGCGGTCGTGGCTCGGCTGGCAGATCAGGGTCAGGACCGACGACGTCCACGGCAAGGCACGTATCCAGGGAATCGAGACGGCCGAACTGGACCGCCGCCTTTCGGCCGGGGAGGTGGCGGTGGTCGCCGGCTTCCAGGGCGTCTCCCCCACCGGGCGGATCACGACGCTGGGCCGCGGCGGGTCCGATACCTCCGCCGTCGCGCTGGCCGCGGCGCTGGAGGCCGACCGCTGCGACATCTACACCGATGTCGACGGCGTCTATACCTGCGACCCGCGAATCGTGCGCGGCGCGCGCAAACTTCATAAGATCACCTACGAGGAAATGCTGGAGATGGCGTCCCAGGGCGCCAAGGTGCTTCAGACCCGTTCGGTCGAGATGGCGATGAAGCACCGGGTGCGCGTCCAGGTGCGCTCCAGTTTCGAGGATACGCCAGGGACCCTGGTGGTGGATGAGGACGAGATCGTGGAACAGGAAGTCGTCAGCGGAATCGCCTATAGCCGGGACGAGGCGAAGATCACCCTCATGAAGGTCCCCGACCGTCCGGGCGTGGCCGCCTCCATCTTCGGGCCGCTGGCGGAGAACGCCATCAATGTCGACATGATCGTCCAGAACGTGTCGGAGGACGGAAGATCGACTGACCTCACCTTCACCGTCGGCAACACCGATATCGACCGCACCGTGCAGGTCCTGTCCTCGGTGAAGGAGGCGCTGGGCTATGAGAGGCTGGTTCCCGATCCGGACGTGGTGAAGATCTCCGTCATCGGCGTCGGCATGCGAAGCCACGCCGGCGTCGCCCAGCGCATGTTCAAGGCGCTGGCGGAGAACGGGATCAACATCCAGGTCATTTCGACGTCGGAGATCAAGATCAGCGTGCTGGTGGCGGAGAAGTACCTGGAGCTCGCCGTCCGCGCCCTGCACACCGCCTACGGGCTGGACGCCGCCTGATGGGCCGGCGCGCCGGCCGCTTCGGATGATCCGCACGCCGGGACAGTCCGTTCCGGGCGTCAGCCCGTCCCGTCGCCTGCTGGCGCGCCTGCGCGACGTCATGGCCGGGTCGGGCACCGCCCAGTCGCGGCTGGACAAGATTGTCACCCTGATCGCGGCGGAGATGGTGGCGGAGGTCTGCTCCTGCTACGTCATGCGCCCCGGCGAGGTGCTGGAGCTGTTCGCGACCGTCGGCCTCAATCCCGAAGCCGTCCACCGCACCCGGCTCCGGGTCGGGGAGGGCCTGGTCGGCGACATCGCGGCCAGCGCCCGGCCGCTCGCCATCGCCAACGCGCCCAGCCATCCCAGCTTCGCCTACCGGCCGGAGACGGGGGAGGATCCCTACCAGTCGCTGGTCGGCGTGCCCATCCTGCGCGGCGGCAAGGTGCGGGGCGTGCTGGTCATTCAGAATGCCCGCCGCCGCAACTATAGCGAGGAGGAGGTCGAGACCCTCCAAACCATCGCGATGGTGGTGGCGGAGCTGGTCGCCGGCCGGGAACGGGAGCGCCAGGCGGCCGGCGCGCCGCCGACGGAGGCGACGGCCAGCGATCTGCCGTCGCGCCTCGACGGCATGACGCTCAATCCCGGCCTGGCACAGGGGCTGGCCGTCCTGCACCAGCAGCAGCTCACGATCAGGGAGATGGTCGCCGACGACCCGGCGGTGGAGCTGTCGCGCTTCCGCGCGGCGGTCGACACCATGCACGCCTCGCTGGATCAGCTTCTGGCGACGACGGCGGCGGCGGGGATCGAGGAGAGCAAGGACATATTGGAGGCCTACCGCATGTTCGCGGAGGATCGCGGCTGGCTCGGCCGCATCCATGAGGCGATCAATGCCGGCCTGACGGCGGAGGCGGCGGTCCAGCGCGTCCGCAACGACACCCGCGCCCGCATGGCGCACATGACCGATCCCTATATCCGCGAAAGGCTGCTGGATTTCGACGATCTGGCGAACCGGCTGCTGCTGCATCTGTCGGGCAGAACCTCGGCCGCCGCGTCGGGCACGCTGCCGGACGATGTGGTGCTGGTAGCCCGCACCATCGGCCCGGCGGAGCTTCTGGATTACGACCAGAAGCGCCTCCGCGCGCTGGTGCTGGAGGACGGCTCCACGACCAGCCACGTCGCCATCGTCGCCCGGGCGATGAACATCCCCGTGGTCGGCAAGGCCGCCGAGGCGATGACGCTGATCGAGCATCTGGACCCGGTGGTGGTCGATGGCGACAACGGCCAGGTCTTCGTCCGCCCGGCGGAGGACGTGCAGGAGGCGTTCCAGCAGAACGTGCTGCTGCGCGAACAGCGACAGCAGGAATATGCGGAGGTCGCGCCCCTTCCGGCCGATAGTCTGGACGGCGCCCGGGTCTCGCTCAACGTCAATGCCGGCCTGCTGATCGACATGCCGCATCTCGACGCCACGGGCGCCGACGGCGTCGGGCTCTACCGCACCGAAATCCAGTTCATGGTGCGATCGGAATTCCCCGACGTCGCGGTCCAGACCGACCTCTACGCGAAGATCCTGGACGCCGCCGGCGACAAGCCGGTCGTCTTCCGGACCCTCGATATCGGCGGCGACAAGTCGCTGCCCTATTTCGAGGCGCAGGAGCAGGAGAATCCGGCGCTGGGCTGGCGCGCCATCCGCATCGGACTCGACCGGCCGGCGATGCTGCGGACCCAGCTCCGCGCGCTGATCCGGGCGGCGGCGGGACGGCCGGTCCATGTCATGTTCCCGATGGTCGCCACCGTCGCCGAATTCGACGCCGCCCGCCGCCTGATGGATATGGAGCTGACGCGCGCCGCCCGGGAAAACGTCGCCACGCCGTCCACCGTCCGGGTCGGGCTGATGCTGGAGGTGCCGTCGCTCCTGTGGCAGTTGCCGGCGCTGCTGCCCAAGGTCGATTTCGTCTCGGTCGGCTCCAACGATCTGACGCAATATCTCTACGCCGCCGATCGCGGGAACCCGATGATATCCCGCCGCTACGACCCGCTGTCGCCGGCGTTGCTCACGCTGCTTCGCGAACTGGCGCTGCGCTGCCGGGAGGCGGGCGTTCCGGTCGGCCTCTGCGGGGAGATGGCGGCCAGGCCGCTCGAGGCGATGGCGCTCATCGGCCTCGGCTTCCGCAGCCTGTCGATGAGCCCGGCCGCCGTGGGCCCGGTCAAGATGATGATCCGCAGTCTCGATGTCGGCCGGCTGGAGCGGTTCCTCGACCCCCTCTGCCGCTCCGACGGCCACAGCCTCCGCGCACCCTTGCGCGCCTACGCCCTCGACCGCGGCGTGCGGATCTGACGGGAAGGATTCTCCGCCGCTCCACCATTTTTGTTGGTCATTCCGGACTTGATCCGGAATCCATGGGACCTCACCGCTTCACCGTCGGCGAAGAACCGGGCACGGCTCGTCCATCCTCGACGCCGCATGGATGCTGGATCAAGTCCAGCATGACATTGTTTTTGTTGGTCATTCCGGACTTGATCCGGAATCCATGGGACCTCACCGCTTCACCGTCGGCGAAGAACCGGGCACGGCTCGTCCATTCTCGACGCCGCATGAATGCTGGATCAAGTCCAGCATGATATTGTTTTCGAGCATGACATTGTTTTTGTTGGTCATTCCGGACTTGATCCGGAATCCATTAGCCCATTCCGCCTCACCGGCGGTGAAGAACCGGGCGCCGTCTCGCCCGCCGTCGGCGGTCCATGGATGCCGACAAACCGCTTGCCGTCATCGCCCTTCCGTGGAATAGTTATGTTATAACATAACTAACGGAACGATCATGCGAATCTTCAGAAATCTCCTCCTCTCCGCCGCCCTGGCCGTGGCCGTCGCGCCGGCCCATGCGGAGGAGGGGGAGCACTGGCGGCTCTTCGTCGCCGATCATGGCGAGTCCGTCGTGCGGGCGGTCGATCTCGCTGACGGGGCGGTAGTCGGAACCTTCGAGCTTTCGGCCCCCGCGCGGCTTTACAGGACGGAATCCGAACGGACGGTCTTCGCCGTCCAGCGGGACGCCGACGCGGTGTCGGTCATCGACACCGGCATCCTGTTGGAAGATCACGGCGACCATGCGGATCTGGACGTTTCCGCGCCGCGCCTCCTGGAGGCGACGGTCGAAGGCGACAGGCCTGTCCATTTCGTCGCCCATGACGGCAGGGTCGCGCTGTTCTTCGATGGCGAAGGCGTGGCCCGCATCGTCACGGAGGCGGCCCTGCTGGACGGCGACGCGAACCCGGCGGAGATTTCCGCCGAAGCGCCCCATCACGGCGTCGCCGCGACATTCGGCGATCATATACTCGTCTCCGTCCCCAATCCTGACGATCCGACCGAACTTCCGATCGGAATCCAGGTCCTCACGGGCGAAGGCGATCCGGTCGGCGGGGTCCATGCCTGCCCCGGTCTCCATGGAGAGGCGGCCTCCGGGTCGATGATGGCGTTCGGTTGCGAGGCCGGGCTGCTGATCGTCGAATCCGGCGACGATGCGCCGTCCGTGCGCCTGCTGCCCTATCCGGACGATTTGCCGGAAGGCAAGACCGGAACCCTGCTCGGCGGCGTCGCGCTCCGGTATTTCCTCGGCAATTACGGCCCGGACGCCGTGGTCGTCGTCGACCCGTCGGAGGAGGATGCGTTCTCCCTCGTCCGGCTGCCGGCCCGGCGCGTCGATTTCGCCGTCGATCCGGCCCGGCCGCGTTTCGCCTATGCGCTCACCGAGGATGGCGATCTTCACAAGCTGGACGTGATGGCGGCGGAAATCGTGGCGACGGCCGCAATTACCCGGCCCTACAGCATGGACGGGCACTGGAGCGACCCCCGCCCGCGCATCGCCGTGGCGGGGGATGAGATCGTGCTGTCCGACCCGCTTGCCGGCGTGTTGCGCATCATTGATCCCGAAACGCTGCAGGAAACCCGCCGGATTGATATCGACGGCATGCCGTACAACCTCGTGGCGGTCGGGGGCTCCGGCCTCCATCACTGATCCGCCGCTGCCCGCCCCTTCCGCTTCGCGCGGAAGGGGCCTTCCGATGCCTTCGCCGTCGGACCCTCCCAAGGCGGTTTGGAATCTGCCTTTGCCCCGACACCCGATTTTGTCTACAACGTTGCGCGATAATCATTTTGGTGTGCAACGGCGCTCCGTTTACCGAAAAGCGACAATTCAGGTCCATACCCTGTGATCGGGATGTAGGGTTTTATCAAGTCACGGCGTGAAACATGGCCAGAACCACCAGAACATTGTCGGTTGTTTCGGATGACGGCGAGGCCGAAGGCTTGGACCAGAGCTACGACGAACGCGCCTACGACCTGACGGTCGGCGGCATCCTGCGCGATGCGCGCGAACGGGCGGGATACTCCCTCCGCGAAGTGGCAACCCTCCTGCGCATACGGCACGCCTACCTCCAGGCGATGGAGGAAGGGCGGTTCAAGGATCTGCCGGGTTCCGTCTACGCCGTCGGCTTCCTGAAGACCTATGGCGAACTGCTGGACCTGGATGTCGACGAACTGGTGCGCCGGTTCAAGAGTGAGATCGACGGCGCCCCCCAGCATGCGGAGCTGAATTTCCCCGCCCCGGTGCCCGAAGGCCGGATGCCGGGCGGCGCGCTGGTCCTGATCGCGCTGCTGCTGGGCGGCCTCGTCTATGGCGGCTGGTACTATCTGGCCTCCAACGACCGCACGGTGGCGGAGATCGTGGCCCCGCTGCCGGAACGGTTCGCCGCGCTGATCGGCGGCGCGTCCGATCCGGTCGTCGCCCCGCCGCCGGAGGCCGTGACGCCGGTGACCCCCGTGCCCCCCGCAACCGAAACTCCCGCCGCGCCGCCGGCTCCGGTCGCGGAGACGCCTCTTCCGGCGTTGGAGGATGCTCCGGCCGACACGCCCGTCCCGACGCTCACTGCCGATAACGACGCACCGGCGCTGCCGGCCGCGCCTTCCGTCGCCGACACGCCGCCGGCGGTTCCGGCCGGGACGGTCGAGGATGCCCCGGCGACGGCGCTGAACCAGCCGCTGGACCAACCGGCGACGCCGGTCCCTTCGACCGCCGATCTCCCGCCCGCGCCCGAAGCGCCCGCCGCCGCCCCGGCCGCCGAAACGCCGGCTGCCGCCGCCACGAGCACGGTCGCGTCCGCGCCGCCGCCGCTGCCGCCGGCTGAGGAGCCCGTGGCGGCCCCGGCCCCGGCGCTGGACGATGGCATCGTCATCACAGCGACGGCGCAGAGCTGGGTGCAGATCCGCGACGCGGAAGGCAATCTCGTGATGACCCGCGTGCTGGAGCCGGGGGAGGTCTATTCCGTTCCCCAGACGGACGGCCTCCGGATGGTCACCGGCAATGCCGGCGGCCTGCGCATCATGGTGGATGGCGAGGAAGCGCCGGCGCTGGGCGGCCCGGGCGACGTGGTCCGGGACGTGGCGCTGGACGGCGCGCAGCTTCTGGCGGGCGCCGCCGCCGACTGAACGCCGCCGACTGATGGCCGCGCCGGTTTAACGCATTGCCCTAGCGGGCCATCGGCCCCACATTTGTTGGCGCTTCGGTGCGTCCGCGTTTCCCGACTCCGCGTTGAGGAGGGAACCACCACGACCGGCTCACAACGACCTGCTGCGAAGATGACCGTTATCCGCCCCTATCGACAGATCGACCGCCGGAAGAGCCGGCGGATCATGGTCGGGTCCGTCCCCGTCGGCGGCGATTCGCCGATCACCGTCCAGTCGATGACCAACACGCTGACGAAGGACGCCCAGGCCACCATCGCGCAGATCCGGGCGCTGGAGGTGGCGGGCGCGGACATCGTGCGCGTCTCCTGCCCCGACGAGGAATCCAGCGCGGCGCTGAAGGAGATCGTGCCGGAGGTGACGGTCCCGCTCGTCGCCGACATCCATTTCCACTACAAGCGCGGGATCGAGGCGGCGAAGAACGGAGCCGCCTGCCTGCGCATCAATCCCGGCAATATCGGCAGCAAGGACCGGGTGCGGGAGGTAGTGAAGGCCGCTCGCGACAACAATTGCTCCATGCGCATCGGCGTCAATGCCGGCTCCCTGGAGCGGGAATTGCTGGAACGGTATGGCGAACCCTGCCCGGAGGCGATGGTGGAAAGCGCGCTCAACCATGCGCGGCTGCTGGAGGACGAGGATTTCCTCGACTTCAAGATCTCCGTCAAGGCGTCCGACGTGTTCCTGGCCGTGGCTGCCTACCAGCAGCTTGCGGAGGCCTGCGACTATCCGCTCCATCTCGGCGTGACGGAGGCGGGCGGGCTCCGCTCCGGTACGGTGAAAAGCTCCGTCGGCATGGGGATGCTGCTGTGGTCGGGCATCGGCGACACCATCCGCGTGTCGCTGTCGGCCGATCCGGTGGAGGAGGTGAAGGTCGGCTTCGACATGCTGAAGTCGCTGGGCCTGCGCCATCGCGGCGTCAACGTCGTCTCCTGCCCTTCCTGCGCGCGCCAGCAGTTCGACGTGATCGAGACGGTGAAGGTGCTGGAGGAGCGGCTGGCCCACATCACCACGCCGCTCACCGTCTCCGTCATCGGCTGCGTGGTCAACGGTCCGGGGGAGGCGACGATGACCGATATCGGCTTCACCGGCGGCGGCAAGGGCGTCCATCAGGTCTATGTGGGCGGGCTGCCCCATCACCGGCTGAAGGATCAGGGCATCGTTGACCATCTGGTCTCGATGGTCGAGGAGAAGGCCCGCGAGATCGAGGCGGCGAAGGATGTCGCCGACCAGGCGGCCGAATAGGCGCGCGGCGCTTCGATCCTCCCGAATGATGACAAAAGACGACAAATGATGACGGATTTTTCCACGGGCCGGACCGGCCTCCCGGAAGGCTGCCGACCGTGAGCATAGAGGACAGTTTCAACAAGGTGCTGGCGCGGGTGGCCGAACTGCGGGATACGCTCGCTTCCCCGGCGCTCGACGCTGTCCGCATGGCCGGCCTGTCGAAGGAATATTCCGATCTGGAGCCGGTGGCGGCGGAGATCGCGTCGCTCAGGGCCGCCCGGACGGAGCTGGCGGACCTCGACCAGATGCGCGCCGACGGCGATCCGGAGATGCGCCGCATGGCGGAGGAGGAATATTACGCGCTGAAGGAGCGCCTGCCGGCGATGGAACGCCGGGTCCAGGTGCTGCTGCTGCCCAGGGACGAGGCGGACGAGAAGAACGCCATCCTGGAGATCCGCGCCGGCACGGGCGGGGACGAAGCCGCCCTGTTCGCCGGCGACCTGTTCGAGATGTACCGGAAATACGCGGCCCTCCAGGGCTGGCGGTTCGAGGTGATGGATCTGAGCGAGACCGGCATCGGCGGCATGAAGGAAGCGATCGCCAACATCACCGGGCGCAACGTCTTCGCCCGGCTGAAGTTCGAAAGCGGCGTCCACCGCGTCCAGCGGGTGCCGGCGACCGAAGCATCGGGCCGCATCCACACCTCCGCCGCCACCGTCGCCGTGCTGCCGGATGTGGAGGAGGTCGACGTGACGATCGACGACAAGGACCTCCGCATCGACGTCTACCGCGCGTCGGGCGCCGGCGGGCAGCACGTCAACAAGACGGAAAGCGCGGTGCGCATCACCCATTTGCCCAGCGGCATCGTTGTCGCCCAGCAGGATGAGAAGTCGCAACACAAGAACAAGGCAAAGGCGATGAAGATCCTGCGCGCCCGGATCTATGAGGCGGAGCGCGCGGTCCAGGACGCGGAGCGGGCGGCCGACCGCAAGAGCCAGGTCGGCTCCGGCGACCGGTCCGAACGTATCCGGACGTACAATTTCCCGCAGGGGAGAGTCACCGACCACCGCATCAACCTGACGCTCTACAAGATCGACAAGGTGATGCTGGGCGAGGCGCTGGACGAGATCATCGACGCGCTGACCGCGGAGGACGAGGCCGCGCGCCTCGCCGCGCTCAACTGACGGGCAGGACCGTGGCGGCGCTCATCGCCGCCATCGCCGGCGATCTCGCCCGCGCCGGAATCCCCGACGCCAGGATCGACGCGCGCCTCCTGGTCGGGCACGCGCTGGGCCTCGACCGGGCCGGCCTTCTTTCCTCCGCCAACCGCATCGTGGGGCCGGCGGAGCTTGAGCGGATCGAAAGGTTGGCCGCGCGGCGGCTCCGGCGCGAACCGGTGAGCCGTATCCTCGGATCGCGGGAATTCTGGAGCCTGGATTTCCTCCTTTCCCCCGCGACGCTCGACCCCCGACCGGACAGCGAGACGATCGTGGAGGCGGCGCTGGCGCTGTCGCCGGACCGGGATGCACCCCTGCGGGTCCTCGATCTCGGCGTCGGCACGGGATGCCTGCTCCTCGCCATCCTGTCGGAACGACCCAACGCCTTCGGCATCGGCCTCGACCGCAGCGCGGAGGCCGCCGCGACGGCGCGGGCGAACGCGGCGCGGCTGGGGCTCGCCGGCCGCGCGGCGATGGCGGTCGGCGACTGGGGAACGCCCCTGGAGGGGACATTCGACCTGATCGTCTCCAACCCGCCCTATATCTCGGCGGGCGATCTGGGCGGGCTGGAGCCGGAGGTGACCCTCCATGACCCGCCGCTGGCGCTCTCCGGCGGGCGGGACGGGCTGGACGCCTATCGCGCCATCGCCGCGCAGGCGCCCCGCCTGCTGGGGCCAGGCGGCTGGATCGTACTGGAGGCGGGGAAGGGCCAGGCGGGCGACGTATCGGCGCTGCTGGCTGACGCCGGACTGGCCGACATCGGCGTCCGAAACGACCTCTCTTCCGTCCCGAGGGCGGTTTTCGGGCAGAAAACGTTTGGAATCGGTTCGGAGGGACGCTAGGTTCTTTCTATCGAAAGAGCGGCGGCATGTCTGTCACGTCTCTTTCCGCGGCTTCCTACATCGACGGCCACCTGTGATCGTCCGCGACGGACGAAAGTGTCACAAGCGGGCTCGTTCGATGGGATGCGCTACTGACCGACCCATGGGGCGTCGGCAGACACTCTAAGGCGAAGCACAGGCTTGATGAGACAGGGACCGAACACCAGACGTTCGCGCGGCCGAGGCAACAATAACCAGGGCGGCCGCCGGTCTAACCTTCCGAACCGGAACCAGACTTTCGACAGCAACGGGCCGGACGTCCGCATCCGCGGCAACGCCCATCAGGTGTTCGAGAAGTACCAGGCGCTTGCCCGCGACGCGACGGCGTCCGGCGATCGCGTGATGATGGAGAACTATCTCCAGCACGCCGAGCACTATCAGCGCATCATCAATTCGGTGAATGAAGCGTTCAACCAGCAGCAACAGCAGCAGTTGGACCAGCGCGACAATTCCGACAATCGCGACGACGACAGAGGCGGCAACGGCCATCGCAGGCCGGATAATCGCGATCAGGACAACCGTAGTCAGGATAATCGCGGCCAGGACAACCGCGACAATCGCGGCCGCGACGACGACCGGGACGACAATCGCGACCGGGACGACCGGCGCGACCAGAACGATCAGCGCGATTTCGGCGGGCGTCGCGACGGCGGCCATCGGGATCGCCCGAACCGCGACCAGCCCCGTGGCGGTCGGGATGGTGGTCGGGAGGGCGGCCGCGATCAGGATACCCGTGAGGAGGACCTGTTCGAGGATCCCCGCCAGGCCGACGCGCGGGATGCCGACAGCCATAATGGGCAAATCAACGGGCGCGATGAAGACCAGCCCGAGCCGCCGGCCCGGCCCGTCCGTCGCCGCGCGCCTCGCGCCGCCGCGGAAGCCCCGGTCGAGGCCGGCGGTGCGGAAGCCTCCCCGGAGGAAGCCGAAAAGCCCCGCCGCCGCCCCGGCCGCCCCCGCAAGAACCCGGCCCCCGACGCCACCGACGCGGGCTGACCAACCAACAAGCACCCCTCACCCAACCCTCTCCCCAACGGGGAGAGGGCTACCAATTTCACCCCTCGCCCCTCAGGGGAGAGGGAGGGACCCGATCGCGTAGCGATTGGGAGGGTGAGGGGCTTATTGGTTCTTCGGCCTCAGCACCCAATACCGCCCCTCCGACCGCATTGCCCCGGCTATCGCGCCGGCCTCTTTCCCATAGCCCCAGAAGACATCGCCCCTGACCGCGCCCTGGATTGCGCTGCCGGTGTCCTGCGCGACCATCAGCCGGCTGAGCGACCCCATGCCGTTCGCCGCCGGCACGGAGTCCAGCTCCACCCATAGCGGCGTGCCCAGCGGGATGTGGTCCGGGTCGACGGCGAGCGACCGGCCGGGCGTCAGCGGGACGCCCAGCGCGCCGGTCGCGCCGGTGTCGGGATGGGCTTCGAAGAAGATGTAGGACTGGTTCAGGTTCATGAGGTCCTGCGCGTGTGCCGGGTTGGCTTCCATCCAGTCGCGGATGAACGCCATCGACATCGTCTCCGGCGTCGCCTCCCCCCAATCGATCAGCGCGCGGCCGACGGCGAAATAGGGGTGGCCGTTGCGCCCGGCGAAGCCCACGCCGACCGTCGACCCATCCGCCATCTCCACCCGGCCCGATCCCTGGATGTGCAGGAAGAACCGGTCGACGGGATTGTCCAGCCACAATATCTCCAGCCCACGCCCCTCCAGCGCACCGTCCTCGATCTCCGCCCGCGTCGGCAGCGCGCCGGACCCTCCCGGCGGGGCATAGAGCGGGTAGCGGTACGTCGCCGTCGGCTGCCACGATCCGCGCAGGCCGGGGACGTAGTAACCGGTGAACAGCCCGTCCCGGCCGCCATCCGCCGCCGTCACCGGCACGGCGACCAGCCAGCGGTCCAGGAAGGCGCGGACGGCCTCGTCGTCCTCGGGAAGGTCGGCCAGCGCGGCGCAGACCGGCCGCCACGCCGCGCCCTGCCGCTCCGCCATTATCCCGCAACTGTTCCGCAGCGCGGGCAGCGCCTCGGCGATATGGCGGTCGGCGGCGTAGTCGGGATGGATTGTCCGGATCATCTCCGCCGGCCTTTCCCCGCCCGCGCAGGCGGCCACCGTCAGCAGGGCGAACAGAGTGGGGGCCAGGCGCATCATCGGGGGATCGTCAGGCCGGAACCGCCACGATCGGATCGGCGACGCTGATCCTGCCGCCCTCGATCACCTCCGCATAGATCCCGCAATCGGCATGGCCGTAGCCGGTCAGCAGCGATTTCGGGATATTCAGGTCGCGCGCGCCGCTGTCGGGGTCGACATTCGTCGCGGCGCACCGGCCGATGCGCTCCCGCACGACCAGCCGCGCATCGCCGATCGACAGCTCCTGACCGACCAGATCGAATTCCCCCCAGGCCGGCAGCCTCTCGACCAGCAGATTGCCGCGGAAGCGGCGCGGGTCTATCGGCCGGCGCACCACCCGTTCGAGGTCCTTGAGCGAGGCGAGGTTGATGAGCGAGACGAAATTCTCCCGCGTGTCGGAGAACATGATGCCCGGCGCCTCGACCAGCTTCGGCGCGCCCAGCGCCTCCCGCCCCATATAGGCGGCGAAGAACTGGTTGATGAGGTCGCGGCCGATCTGGGTTTCCAGATTGCCGCGCGCCACCGGCTTGCCGTCCCGCTCGACAGTCAGCATCGTCGATTCCGGATCGAAGCGCGTCGTCAGCGCCGCCAGCCGCTCATTCTGCATCAGCATCAGGAATTGCCGCTTGGGCTGCCATTCCGGCTGGGAAGGGTCGAACCGGCTGGCCCCGTGGGCAATCGCGAACCGTCGGTCGTTCGGCAGCCCCTCGCCCGGCGTCAGGACCGTGGAGTCGAGCGGCTGGGTGCTCAGCCCCTTGACCGGATAATAATGGATGGCGGCGATCTGCGCGTTCATCCAAGCCTTATGGGGTGACGCGCCGGACGCTGTCAATCGAACCCCTTCCTCCCCGTGCTCTTGAGCCCGGTTTGTCCGGGGGCCATATAGGAAGCGGCATCCTCCCGGATCGCACATCTCGTGGATCAAGGCTGCGCCGTGCCTATTCTAAAGGGCGGTGACGCCGGTAAGCGGAGTTAAAAACCCCATGAATTTCGAGAAATTCACAGAGCGCAGTCGCGGCTTCGTCCAGGCGGCGCAGACACTGGCCCTTCGCGAGGGCCATCAGCAATTGACGCCCGAACACCTCCTGAAAGTTCTGCTGGACGATCAGGAAGGGATGGCGGCCAATCTCATCATCACGGCCGGCGGAGACGCCAAGGCCGTTCTCACCGCGACCGACGCCGCGCTCGGCAAGCTACCGAAGGTCGAAGGCTCCGGCGCGTCGCAGGTCTATCTCAGCCGGGAACTGAGCCGCGTCTTCGAGAACGCGGAGGAGCAGGCGACCAAGGCCAAGGACCAGTTCGTCACGGTCGAAAGGCTGCTGATCGCGCTGGCGCTCGCCCAGGGCACGCCGGCCGCCAAGGCGCTGTCGGAGGCGGGCGCGACGGCGCAGAAGCTGAACGGCGTGGTCAACGACATCCGCAAGGGCCGCACCGCCGATAGCGCCAACGCCGAAGCCAATTTCGACGCGCTGAACAAATACGCCCGCGACCTGACCGAAGCGGCGCGCGACGGCAAGCTGGATCCGGTGATCGGCCGGGATGAGGAGATCAGGCGGACCATCCAGGTCCTGTCCCGCCGGACCAAGAACAACCCCGTGCTGATCGGCGAGCCCGGCGTCGGCAAGACCGCGATCGTGGAGGGGCTGGCCCAGCGCATCGTCAATGGCGATGTGCCGGAAGGCCTGCGCAACAAGCGCCTGCTGGCGCTCGACCTCGGCGCGCTGATCGCGGGCGCCAAGTTCCGGGGAGAGTTCGAGGAACGGCTGAAGGCCGTCCTCCAGGAGGTCCAGTCCGCGGCCGGAGAGATCGTCCTCTTCATCGACGAGATGCACACGCTGGTCGGCGCGGGCAAGGCCGACGGCGCGATGGATGCGTCCAACATGCTGAAGCCGGCGCTGGCGCGGGGCGAACTGCATTGCGTCGGCGCGACGACGCTGGACGAATACCGCAAGCATGTGGAGAAGGACGCGGCGCTGGCCCGGCGCTTCCAGCCGGTCTTCGTTTCCGAACCGACGGTGGAGGACACGATCTCCATCCTCCGCGGCCTGAAGGAGAAGTACGAGCTGCATCACGGCGTCCGCATCACCGACGCCGCGATCGTGTCCTCCGCGACCCTGTCGCACCGCTACATCACCGACCGGTTCCTGCCCGACAAGGCCATCGACCTGATCGATGAGGCCGCGTCGCGCCTGCGCATGGAGGTCGATTCCAAGCCCGAATCGATCGATGAGCTGGACCGCCGCATCATCCAGCTCAAGATCGAGCGGGAGGCGCTGAAGAAGGAATCCGATCCGGGTTCCAAGGAGCGGCTGGACCGGCTCGAAACCGAACTGTCGGAGCTTGAGCAGAAATCGGCGGAGCTGACCGCCGCCTGGCGGGCGGAGAAGGAGAAGCTCAGCTCCTCCCAGAAGCTGAAGGAGCAGCTCGACCACGCCCGGGTGGAGCTGGAACAGGCGCAGCGCGGCGGCAACTGGGCGCGCGCCGGTGAACTGACCTACGGCGTGATCCCGGAACTGGAGCGCCGCCTGTCCGAAGCCGACGGCGTCGTCGGCGGCCAGATGCTGAAGGAGGAGGTGCGGTCGGACGACATCGCGGCCGTCGTCTCCCGCTGGACCGGCATCCCGGTGGACAAGATGCTGGAGGGCGAACGGGAGAAGCTTCTGCAGATGGAGCAGAAGCTGCAATCCCGCGTGGTCGGGCAGGGGGAGGCGGTGACCGCCGTCGCCAACGCCGTCCGCCGCGCCCGCGCCGGCCTGCAGGACCCCAACCGGCCCATCGGCTCCTTCCTGTTCCTGGGGCCGACCGGCGTCGGCAAGACGGAGCTGACGAAGGCGCTGGCGGAATTCCTGTTCGACGACGAAAGCGCGATGGTCCGCATCGATATGTCGGAATACATGGAGAAGCATTCCGTCGCCCGGCTGATCGGCGCGCCTCCCGGCTATGTCGGCTATGACGAAGGCGGGGCGCTGACCGAAGCGGTGCGCCGCCGGCCCTATCAGGTCGTGCTGTTCGACGAGGTGGAGAAGGCCCATCCGGACGTCTTCAACGTCCTGCTCCAGGTGCTCGACGACGGGCGTCTGACGGACGGGCAGGGGCGGACGGTGGATTTTCGCAACACGCTCATCGTCATGACTTCCAACCTGGGGTCGGAATATCTGGCCTCCGCCCCGGCGGAAGAGAGCGAGCAGGCGGCAATCCTGGCGCGGGAGAAGGTGCTGAAGGCCGCGCGCGACCATTTCCGGCCGGAATTCCTCAACCGGCTGGATGAGATGATCGTGTTCGGCCGGCTGACCCGTGAGGACATGACGGGGATCGTCGACATCCAGCTCCAGCGGCTGCGGAAGCTGCTGGCCGACCGGGATATCGAACTGGACCTGGATGCGGGCGCGAAGGCCTGGCTGGCGGATGCCGGCTACGACCCCGCCTATGGCGCGCGGCCGCTGAAGCGGGTCATCCAGCGGGCGCTCCAGAACCCGCTGGCGACGCGCATCCTGGAAGGGGAGATCGTCGACGGCCAGAAGGTCGAGGTGACGGCCGGCGATGTCGGCCTGCTGATCGAGGGCCGGCTGGCGGACGCCGCCGAGTAGGGCGGCCTCCCATCATCTCCGGAAAAGCCGGCTTCCTCGCGCGGGGGCCGGCTTTTTCCTAATGCGGTCATATTTCCGACGGGTTCTCCGGCGACCAAGGCAGCCAGGATATGGTATGCGGGGGTCGTCGCCCCCAAAAGGTCTTTCAGGAGAGTTGGTCGATGTCTGTTGGTTCCGCCGGACGCCGCGCGCGTGGTCTTCTCTATGCAACGCCGCTGCTGCTCGCCGGCTGGACGGGCCTTGCCCATGCCCAGGCAATTCCGGGACAGGCGCCTGACGACAGCTTCATCACCGGCTACGCGGCGGCCATTCTTGCCCGCGAATTCCAGCTTCCCAATGCGGCCGTCGTGGTCGACAGCGGCGTGGTCCGGGTGACGGCACCACTTCTGGACGCCCGTGAGGTTCCCCGCCTCCAGCAGGCGATCGGAACCATCCCCGGCGTCAGCCACGTGATGGTGGTGGAGGCGGAGACGCAGCTGATCAAGGAGGAAGGCGAAGGGGCCGAAGCGCCGGCCGTGGTGGCGGGGGAAGCGGCCCCGACGCCGGAGCCGGTGACGCCCGTTCCGCTGGCCTCCGGCGCGGCGGCGACCGTGGACGTGCAGGAACCCCAGATCCTCGCCCGGTCGACCCTGTTCGACCCGCTGCTGGCGGATCGGCGCTGGCCTCACTTCTCGGCATCCTACCAGTATTACACCAACGATCCGGACGTGGAGCATGCCGGCGCCACCAGCTTCGGGGAGACCTTCTCCCTCTATCGCAGCGAAGGGCTGGGCGGGCAGTGGGAGATCGGCTTTCAGGCCGGCGTGTTCGCAGTCTTCGACCTCGCCAGCGACAGCGCGGACCTGATCAACGCCGATTACTGGGTCGGCATCCCGTTCAACTACCGGCGCGGCAACTTCTCCTCGACCAGCCGCATCTATCACCAGAGCTCCCATCTGGGCGACGAATATCTGCTGCGGGAGGAGGTCGACGGCGAGAACCGCGTCAATGTCAGCTATGAGGCGATCGACACGATCCTCTCCTACGACATCAACGAGAGCTGGCGGGTCTATGGCGGCGGCGGGTACCTGTTCCACCGGGAGCCGGCGGAGCTGGAGCCGTGGATGACCCAGGCCGGCGTCGAATGGCGCGGCAGCGAACTGATCTCCGACACGCTGCGCCCGATCGCGGCGGCCGACCTGCAATGGCGGGAGGAGAACGAATGGAACACCGACATCGCGCTCCGCGCCGGCTTCCAGATCGAAAACTCCCGCCTCACCAGCCAGACCGTCCAGATCACCGCCGAATACTATAACGGCCGCAACCCCAACGGTCAGTTCTACGAACGCGACCTGGAATATTTCGGCCTGGGCCTCCACGTCTATTTCGACTGAGGCGAGAGGGCGAAAACCTTTCCTCAATTCGTCATTCCGGACTTGATCCGGAATCCATGGGTCGTCGCCAGTTTCACTGGCGGCGAAGAACTGGCGCGGTCCTGACCTTCATCGACACCGCATGGATGCTGGATCAAGTCCAGCATGACATTGTTTTTATTGGACATTCCCGACTTGTTCGGGAATCCATGGGCCGCCGCCGCTTCACCGGCGGAGAAGACCGGACGCCGTATGGATGCCGGATCGGGGGCCGGCATGACGTTTTTGGCGGGAAAATGCGCGTTTCTTTCTCACCTTGAGCCTGTCGAAAGGTGCGTGCCCTACATGGTTCGACAGGCTCACCATGAGGTTTTTATCTTGGTTGGTCATTCCCGACTTGATCGGGAATCCATAGGCCGTTGCCGCTTCGCCGGCGGGGCAAGACGGGCGCGGCCTCAGCCGCCATCGACGCCGCATGGATGCCGGATCGGAGTCCGGCATGACGTTTTGGCGGGATCGGAGTCCGGCATGACGTTTTGGCGGGGAGATTGCGCGTTTCTTCCCCACCTTGAGCCTGTCGAAAGGTACGTGCCCCACATGGTTCGACAGGCTCACCATGAGGAGGTGGGGCGCGTCCTACTCCACTATCGCCGGGGCGATGTTGGTTTCCGGTTGGGGGACCATTTCGTAGCCGTCGGGGAAAAGCTGCTGGACGGCGTCGCGGACCATGAATTTGAAGGAGGTGGAGCCGGGCTCCACGATTCCCGTCATGGAACTGTCGGAGGTGCGCAGCGCCTCATCCCCCTCGCAGAAGGCGGCGGTGACATAGGTGGACTGGCGCAGATCGTCGAATCTCGGCGGCGCGGTCTCCAGCGCCTCCGGCGTGTCCTGCTGCAAGGTGCAGAGCGCCCCTCGGTCCACCTCCTCGGTCCCATGGAAGACCATCACCAGCCGGTAGTCGTTCTCGGGCAGGTAAGCCGATGAGTTGGTGAAGTTCGTCTCCGGATCGAGCAGCCGTTCCGGCAGGTCGCGGATCACCGACTGGTTGAACTCCTCCTCCGACAGGCTCGGGTCCGATCCCACGATCAGGATAGACCATTCCGCCTCCTCTTGCGGAGGGGGCGACTCCGTCGCCTCGGCCGCTTCGTCCGTCGCGCCGCCGGCCGGCGCGTCCTCCGCCGGCTGCTGCTGGGCGTAGACCGCGGCGGGGAAAAGCGCGGCGCCGGCGATCAGGGCGGCGGCTCCCGCGCGGCGTCGAATGTCGAGGAGTGTCATCTGGTATCGCATCTTCAGGCAAAACGATCTTGCAGGAGATTTGGGTCCAAAAGGGCGGAAAGCCAACAGCCAAATAGGGAAAAGGCCCGCGGGTCAAGCGCGGGCCTCGTCTCCGGCCATCGGCCGACGCCTCAGCCCCACATCTTAACGCGGCGTCAGGACCATGATCATCTGCCGGCCTTCCATCTTGGGCATCTGCTCGACCTTGGCCATCTCTTCCAGCTCGTCGCGGACGCGGACAAGGACGTTCATGCCCAACTCCTGGTGCGCCATCTCGCGCCCCCTGAACCGCAAGGTGACCTTCACCTTGTCGCCCTCTTCGATGAAGCGGCGCGCGTTCCGCATCTTTACCTGATAGTCGTTGTCGTCGATGTTCGGGCGGAGCTTTATCTCCTTGACATCGATGACCTTCTGCTTCTTGCGCGCTTCGTTCTTCTTCTTCTGGGCTTCGTACTTGTATTTGCCGTAGTCCAGGATCTTGCAGACCGGCGGGTCGGCGTTCGGCGAGACCTCCACCAGGTCCAGGGCGGCGTCCTCCGCCGCGCGCAGCGCGTCGCGGATATGCACGACGCCGATCATCTCGCCATCCGCGCCCACCAGGCGGACGGATGGCACGTCGATCTCACGGTTCACCCGGGGCCCTTCGCGGGTCGGGGGAGCGTTTTGGGGTCCTCTGGCTATGAACAGCCTCCTATCGCAGTGATGTCGCCACGGTCTTCGACCGCAGTTCGGTTGAACACATGGTAACGCACCCCCGCTTTAGGCAAGCGGAGAACGCGCATCACCTTCAATTGTAGAAACAGCGTCGTCGAGAGCAAGAATTTCCTGATCCTTGCCGCCCAGCCGGCGCAGGGCGACGGTCCGCTGTTCGGCCTCCCGGTTGCCCACGACCACCAGCAGAGGCACCTTCTTCAGCGAGTGTTCCCTGATCTTGTAGTTGATCTTCTCGTTCCGGACGTCCAATTCCGCCCTGATTCCCCGCGCGCGAAGCTGCTCCAGCACCTCCGCGCCATAGGCGTCGGCGTCGTTGGTGATGGTCGCGACCACCGCCTGGACCGGCGCCAGCCACAGCGGGAAGCGGCCGGCGTAATGCTCGATCAGGATGCCGATGAACCGCTCCATCGATCCCAGTAGCGCCCGGTGCAGCATCACCGGCCGGTGGCGCTGGCTGTCCTCCGCGATATAGCTGGCGTCCAGCCGCTCGGGCAGCACGAAGTCGAGTTGCAGCGTCCCGCACTGCCACGTCCGCCCGATCGCGTCGGTCAGGTGGAATTCGACCTTCGGGCCATAGAATGCGCCTTCGCCGGGTAGTTCCTCGAACTCCAGGCCGGCTTCCCGCAGCGCCTGGCGCAGCCCGTCCTCCGCCCGGTCCCAGACCTCGTCGTCGCCGGCCTTGTCGTCGGGCCGCAGCGCCAGCTTGATGTCGATATTCTCGAAACCCAGATCGCGATAGACCTGCATCTGCAGCCGGCAGTAATCGACCGCCTCCTGCGTCACCTGGTCCTCGCGGCAGAAGATATGCGCGTCGTCCTGGGTGAAGGCGCGGACCCGCATGATGCCGTGGAGCGCGCCCGAAGGCTCGTTCCGGTGGCAGGCGCCGAACTCCGCCATGCGGATCGGCAGGTCGCGGTAGCTGACCAGCCCCTGCTTGAAGATCTGGACGTGGCCGGGACAGTTCATCGGCTTCAGGCCGAAGACGCGGTCGTCGTCGACCCGGACCTTGTACATGTTGTCGCCGTAGAAGTCCCAATGGCCGGAGGCCTGGAACAGGGACTTGTCGATCAGTTGAGGCGTCCGGACTTCGTCATAGCCGGCATCCGCCAGCTTGTCCCGGATGTAGTTCTCCAGCGTCCGCCACAGCGTCCAGCCCTTGGCGTGCCAGAAGACGCTGCCCGCCGCCTCTTCCTGGAGGTGGAACAAATCCATCTCCTTGCCGATGCGGCGATGGTCGCGCTTCTCCGCCTCCTCAAGCTGGGTGAGGTAGGCGTTCAGCTCCTTCTCGTCGCGCCAGGCCGTGCCGTAGATGCGCTGGAGCATCGCGTTCCGGTGGTCGCCGCGCCAGTAGGCGCCGGCCACCTTGGTCAGCTTCACGCCCTTGCCGACATGCCCCGTCGACGGCATGTGCGGGCCGCGGCAGAGGTCCAGCCATTCGCCCTGGCGGTAGACGGAGATCGTCTCCGTCTCCGGCAGGTCGCGGATGATCTCCGCCTTGTACTTCTCGCCCCGGTCCTCGAAGAAACGGATGGCTTCCTGCCGGTCCCATTCCTCTCGCCGGAACGGCTCGTTCCGGGCCATGATCTCGGCCATCTTCGCCTCGATCTTCGCCAGATCGTCGGGCGTGAAGGGCTCGTCGCGGGCGAAATCGTAATAGAAGCCGTTGTCGATCGCGGGGCCGATCGTCACCTGGGTGCCGGGATAGAGCGTCTGGACGGCCTCGGCCATCACATGGGCGGCGTCGTGCCGGATCAGCTCCAGCGCCTCGGGCGACTGGCGCGTGATGATGGCGACCGACGAATCGTCGGCGATGTTGGTGTCCAGATCCTTCAGCGCGCCGTCGATTTTGACGCCGATCGCCGCCTTGGACAGGCTCTTTGCGATGTTCGCCGCGATCTCCGCGCCGGACACCGGACCGTCGAAATTGCGCACGCTGCCGTCGGGCAACGTGATCGCGACACCCTTCTCCATGCCAACCTTCAGATTGAACGGGTCTTTCAAGAGCGCGGAACTCTATGGGGTTTCGCGGTCGAGTCAAGCATAGGGCCGATGGGCATCCGGCCGATGGATGCTCCTGCCGTCAGGCCCGTCAATTGATCAGGCCCCGTCAATTGAAAAGGGAGGAGACGGAGCGTTCCTCGGAAATCCGCTTCATCGCCTCGCCGACCAGCGACGCGATGGTCAACTGGCGGATGTTGTGGCCGACGCGCACGGCCTCGGTCGCCAGGATCGAATCCGTCGTCACCAGCTCATGAAGCGGCGAGGCGGCCACGCGGGCGACGGCGCCGCCGGACAGCACGCCATGGGTGACATAGGCCGAAACGGACTTCGCCCCCGCCTCGCTCAGCGCCACGGCGGCGTTGCACAGCGTGCCGGCGCTGTCGACGATGTCGTCGACCAGGATGCAGACCCGGCCTTCCACATCGCCGATGATGTTCATCACCTCCGACACGCCGGCGCGTTCGCGCCTCTTGTCGATGATGGCCAGGTCGGCGTCCAGCCGCTTGGCGATGGCGCGGGCGCGCACCACGCCGCCCACGTCGGGCGACACGATGACGAGGTCGTCGTCCCCGTTCTGCCGTTCCTTGATGTCCTTCACGAACACCGGCCCGGCGACGAGGTTGTCCAGCGGGATGTCGAAGAAGCCCTGGATCTGCCCGGCATGGAGGTCCAGCGTCAGCACGCGGTCGGCCCCGGCCTGGGTGATCAGATTGGCGACAAGCTTGGCGGAGATGGGGGTGCGCGGGCCGGTCTTCCGGTCCTGGCGGGCATAGCCGTAATAGGGCAGGACCGCCGTGATCCGCCGGGCCGATCCGCGCCGCAGCGCGTCCATCGTGACCAGCAGCTCCATCAGGTTGTCGTTGGCGGGATAGCTGGTCGACTGGATGACGAACACATCCTCGCCGCGCACATTCTCCAGGATCTCGACGAACACCTCCATGTCGGCGAAGCGCCGGATCGACGCCTTGGTCAACGGGGTCTGGAGATATGCGGAGATCGCCTCGCTCAGCGGCCGGTTGCTGTTGCAAGCGAGGATTTTCATTGGCTGTGGCCGTTCATTTGCTGGAATCGCGCGGGCGGTCGAAGAGAGGCGCGGGTCATATATCAGCGGTCCTTGGACATGTAAATGTCGTAGACCGCGCCGAACGCCGGCCGCGCTTCCTTCACAGCACGCAGCTCACCATCAGTCCCAGGACGCAGAAGACGATCAGCATCACCATGTAGGGCATCGCCTATTCCTCCAGCAGGATCGCCGACAGCCCCCGGCCATAGTCGCCTTCGCCGCGAAGGCAGGACCGGCGGTAGCTGAAGAAGAGATCCTCCTCCTTCAGCGTGTCGTGGCTGGAAAGCGCGATCTCTCCCACGCCTGCTTGCTCCAGCCTGCCGGCGATGTAGAAGCCGAGATCGAAGAGGAGATGCCCGGCGCGGGGGGAGGGGGCGAAGAAGCGTTCGTTCGCGGCGTCGTCGGCCACGAACCGCTCGCGGAATTCCGGCCCCACCTCATAGCTGTCCGCGCCGATCCGGGGGCCGATGACGGCGACGATCCGTTCGGCCTTCGCGCCCAGCCCGGCCATGGCGTCGAGTGTCGCGTCGGTCACGCCGCCCAGCGCGCCCTTCCACCCGGCATGGGCCGCGCCGATGATTCCGGCTTCGCTGTCGGCGAACAGGACGGGGGCGCAATCGGCGGTCAGGATGCCCAGCGCGATGCCCGGCCGGTCGGTGACCAGAGCGTCGGCGCGGGGGGCGTCGGCGTGCGGCCACGGCGACTCGACCACCGCCACATCCGCGCTGTGGGTCTGGTGGACGGTGACGAGTTCGGCCGAATCCCCGGATAGCCGGGTCATGCAGGCCGCGCGGTTCCGGGCGACGTTCTCCGCCGAATCGTCCGATCCGAAACCGCAGTTCCGCGACTCGTAGAGGCCGGTCGAGAAGCCGTTGCGGCGGGTGAAGAAGCCGTGGCGGATTCCGTTCCGGGCGCTCAATGTCGGGTGCTGGATCATGGATGGTCCGCTGTCAGGTGAAGCCGGCGGGCGTTCCGGCGTCGGGATGGACGATGGCCAGCGCCTTGAACAGGTTGCCCATGGCGTCGGGGCCGGTCAGGCGGTCGAGCCCGCTCTGGATCGCCCGGCGTTGGGCGGGCGAAGCGTTGGCCGACAGGATATGCGCCCGCTCCCGGATGCCCAGCGCCTCCAGGAAGGCGCGCTGGGTGATGGGCCCGAAGGTCCGGGCTGCGGTCTGGCGCGCGGCGCTGGCGAGCGCGCCGAAATCGACATGAGCGGTCAAATCGGCCTCTCCCGGATCGGCCAGCGGGTCGACGAAGGCATGGCCGCGCACCGCCTGGAAACTGTCGCCCGTCCCGCCGCCATGGCCGTAATCGATGACGATCGCCCCGCCGCTCCGGCTTCCGATCCTTTCCGCGATGCCTGTCGCCAGCGACAGGCCGGCCGGGCAGATCTCCGCGATCGTCCCCGGCGGGCCGGAGGCCGCGATCAGCGCGGCGGCGGGATCGGCCTGGGCCGAAAGCGCGAAGGCGAAGGCGCTTTCCTTTTCGTCCCAGGCTACCAGCCGCTCCCGCCAGCCCCGGTCGGTCATCTGGAATTGGCGGATCGGCAGCGCGTCGAAAAGCTCGTTCGCGATGACCAGCGCCGGACCGTCCGGGACCTCGTCGAAGCGGTCGTGCCAGGTCGGGCCGGCGTCGGGCAGCGTTTCGGCCTGCCTTTCCCGAAGCGTTGGGCTCGTCTCCACCAGATGCACCGCGATCGCCTCCCGGAATCCGGGGAGACTCCGGGCGGCGCGCAGCGCGTCGGCCATCAGCGTCCCGCGCCCCGGCCCCAGCTCCACCAGCCTGACCGGCGCGGGGCGGCCGATCCGGACCCAGAGATCGGCGCACCAGAGGCCGATCAGCTCCCCGAACATCTGGCTGATCTCCGGCGCGGTGGTGAAATCGCCTGCGACGCCGAACGGATCCCGGGTGGCGTAATAGCCATGGGCAGGATGGCCCAGCGCCGTCGCCATGAAGTCGGCCACGCTGACCGGGCCGTCATGCGCGATCCGCCGGCGCAGCAGATCGGCCAGCGGATTCATGCCGCCGCCGAAGCCGTTTCCGTCAGCGGCGGCCGTCGCATCGCCCGCCAGATGAAGACAATGCCGACGGCGATCATGGGCAGGGACAGAAGCTGCCCCATGGTCGCGCCGAACCACAGGAAGCCGAGCTGCGCGTCCGGCTCCCGCACGAATTCCACCAGGAAGCGGCAGATTCCGTAGCCGATCAGGAAGGTTCCGCCGACGATGCCGGGGCGGGCGCGGATATCCTTCCGGTGCGCCAGGTAGAGCAGCACCAGGAACAGCACCAGCCCTTCCAGGATGGCCTCGTAGATCTGGCTCGGATGGCGGGGCAGGGGGCCGGCGCCGGGGAAGACCACGCCCCAGGGCAGGTCGGTCGTCCTGCCCCACAGCTCCGCGTTCACGAAATTGGCGATGCGCCCGAAGAACAGGCCGATCGGCGCCGCCGCCGCGATCACGTCGCCCAGCGCGAAGGGGGAGAAGCCGCGCTTCAGCGCGAACAGGATCAGCGCCAGGATCACGCCCAGCATCCCGCCATGGAAGGACATCCCGCCCTCCCAGACGCGCAGCGCGGCCAGCGGGCTCTCCAGATAGTAGGGCAGGTTGTAGAACAGCACATAGCCGACCCGCCCGCCCAGGATGGTGCCGACGACCGCCCAGGTGAGGTAGTCGTCCAGATCGGCGCGGTGGGGCCGGAACGGCGTCAGCCGCGCCAGATGGAGGCAGTAGCGCCAGCCCGCGAGGAACCCGACCAGATAGGCCAGCGCATACCAGCGGATCGCGAACGGGCCGATCTGGAGGGCGATCGGATCGATGTCTGGGAAGGGAATGCCGGTCATCGGGGGCCTTTGGCGCGTGAACGATCGGGCTCGGGGATACACGATAGAAGATGACATCGGGCTTCCGACGCCCCACGTCCTGATTATCGGTCCTCCCATGCGCCTTATAGGCGGTCGAGGGCGCGTGTTGCAACGCGATGGCGGTCCCGGCATAGTGCCGGCCATTCGTAGAGTTCGAGGATAGTTCGATGCAGGTGGACAGCAAGCTGCTTGACGACCTGGCCCGTGTCGCGTCTGGCGCCATGGGAACGGTGTTCGGCGTGCGCGACGAGATGGAAGCCCAGATGCGCCAGCGGCTGGAGCGTGTGCTGGCGCGCATGGACGTCGTCAGCCGCGAGGAGTTCGAGGTCGTTCGCGCCATGGCCGCGAAGGCGCGGGAAGAGCAGGAGACGCTGGAACGCCGTGTGGCCGATCTGGAATCAAGGCTGGCCGCCGCGAAGTCGCCCGCTCCGGCCAGGAAGGCGGCGGGGAAGACGACTGCCGGGAGGACCGCCCCTCGCAAGCCCGCCGCCCACAAGAAAGCCCCCGATGCCTGATTGGCGACGGCGGAAATTCACCGATCGGTCACATTATTCAGTTTAAATGCAGTTGCGTGACGCGGCGGTCCTGTGACACCGTACTTCCAGTGGTGGCCCGATATTCGCAATCCACTAGGTTTCGACGATTTCCGAAATCTAGGCATGGAAGCAGGGCTAGGGAATATGGGACGGGTCGCCCGCGCGAAAGCGCCCACGAAGGAGGGCATTGCAGCATGACGGTTGTCTCCGTTGAAAGCACCGACTTCACGCAGAACCCGCTCGACATCATGGAAGAGATCGTGCTGGCGAACGACTGGGCGTTCGAACGGTCCAGCCATGACGAGATGCTGGTGGAGGTCGCGGGTCGCTGGTGCAGTTACCGGCTCTTCTTCTTCTGGCAGGACGAGATCAGCGCGATGCAGTTCTCCTGCCAGTTCGACATGAAGGTGCCGGAGGATCGGCGGCCGGCAGCGTATGAGCTTCTGGCCACCATCAACGAACGCATGTGGCTTGGCCATTTCGACGTCGACAGCGACGAAAGCGTGCCGATGTTCCGCCACACCACCCTGCTGCGCGGCCATCAGGGCGCCAGCGTGGAGATGCTGGAGGACCTCGTCGACATCGCCCTGTCGGAATGCGAGCGGTTCTATCCGGCCTTCGACTTCGTCGTGGCGGGCGGCCGGTCGGCCTCCGAAGCGGTGACCGCCGCGATCCTGGACACCGTCGCCGAAGCCTGAGGGCCGATCCATGTCAGATACGGTGCTGCTCGTCGGCTGCGGGAAGATGGGCGGCGCCCTTCTGGAAGGCTGGCTGAAGGCCGGCGTGGCGGGCCGCGTCTGCGTGGTCGAACCCTATCAGGATTCAGTCCCCGATCATCCGGCGATCCTCAGGGTGGATTCGGCGGAAGATATCCCCGCCGATCTCGATCCCGCCTGCATCGTCTTCGCCGTCAAGCCGCAGGCGATGGCGGACATCCTTCCCGCCTATCGCCGCTTCGCCGGCGGACGCGCGGTTTTCCTGTCGATCGCGGCCGGCAAGACGATCGGCTTCTTCACCGGCGCGCTGGGGGATGGTTCCGCCATCGTTCGGGCCATGCCGAACACGCCCGCCGCGATCGGCAAGGGAATCTCCGTCCTCGTCTCCTCGCCCGCCGTCGATCCCGGTCAGCGCGCGCTGTGCGGCCGTCTGATGGCGGCGGCCGGCGCGGTCGAATGGGTGGAGGATGAAGGGCTGATCGATGCCGTCACGGCGCTTTCCGGCGGCGGGCCGGCCTATGTCTTCCTGCTGATAGAGACGCTGGCGGCGGCCGGACGGGCCTCCGGCCTGCCGGGCGACCTCGCCGAACGGCTGGCGCGCCAGACCGTGATCGGGGCGGGGGCGCTGGCAGAGGCGTCTTCCGAACCGGCCGGCACGCTGCGCCGGAACGTCACCAGCCCGAACGGCACCACCCAGGCGGCGCTGGAGGTGCTGATGGCGGAGGATGGCGTGCAGCCTCTCTTCGACAGCGCCATCGCGGCGGCGACGCGGCGATCCCGCGAACTCGCCTCCTGACGACCTTGCCCGGTGGTCAACCGGGTCGCCCTTCCCATATGATTGGGGAGAACTCTCCTCTCAACGGCATGCCGACGGTCCAGCGATGGTGAAGAAGGCAGACATCCCGGCGTACATCCTCAAGGTCGCGATGGAGCAGACGGCGGAGCGCGGCTGGCGGCAGATGCAACTGGCCGACGTCGCCAGGGCCGCCGGGGTGCCGATGGCCGAACTCTACCGCCATTACGCCAGCAAGCCGGCGCTCGCCGCGGGGCTGAGCCGGCTGGTCGACGAGGCGGTGCTGGAGGTGGAGCCGGACCTGGAGGACAGCCCCCGCGACCGGCTGTTCGACGCCATGATGCGCAGGCTGGACGCGCTGAACGGCTACGGGCCGGGCGTCAAGGCGATGATGCGCGACATGCGCCACGATCCGATGACGGCGCTGTGCCTCCAGCCGCAGTTCGAACGGTCGATGCGCTGGATGCTCGAAGCCTCCGCGATCCCGGCGACCGGAATGCGCGGTCGGGCGAAGGTCCGGGCGCTGGGCGTGCTTTATCTCCTGGTCCTGCGGACCTGGCTCGACGACGATACCGAGGACATGGCCCGCACCATGGCGACGCTCGACCGGCGGCTGGAGCAGGCGGAACGGGTCGCCAACAGCCTGGAAGCCCGCCCCCGCAAATCCGCCCCCCAAAACCCGCAGGATTCCGCCGACATCTCGATCTGAGGAGCATCGAAGGATGGCCACGAAGCAGAGCGCGCCCTTCTGGGATTTCGACGTGACCCGGATGATGGGTGATTTTCGCATGCCCGGCATGGATGCGGAGGCCGTGATGACGGCTCAGCGCAAGAATGTCGAGGCGCTGACCGCCGCCAACCAGCGCGCGATGGAAGGAATGCAGGAGGTCGCCCGCCGCCACGTGGAGATCATGCGCCGGGCGGTGGAGGACATGACCGCCTCAGTTGCGGAGTTCGCGACCGCCGGCACGCCGGAAGCCAAGGTCGCCAAACAGGCCGACCTCACGAAGGCGTCGTTCGAACGAACCCTCGCCGGCATGCGCGAACTGTCGGAGATGCTGGCCAAATCCAATGCGGAGGCCGCCGACATCATCAACAGGCGCATCGCAGCCATGCTGGACGAGACCGGGAAAAAGCCCGACAAATAATCACCACCCCTCGTCCTGAGCTTGTCGAAGGACGTTCTCCCCTTCGCTCCACAGGCTCGTCATGACCATCAGTTTCGATGATTTCCTGAAAGTCGACATCCGCGTCGGCACCGTCGTCTCGGCCGAACCCTATCCGGAGGCGCGGAAGCCGGCGATCAAGCTGGTCGTCGATTTCGGGTCGGAGATCGGGCGGAAGAAGACCTCCGCCCAGATCACCCGCCACTATTCCATCGAAACGCTCGTCGGCCGGCAGGTGGCGGCGGTCGTCAATTTCCCGCCCAAGCAGATCGGCAAGTTCGTCTCCGAAGTCCTGGTCCTGGGCTTCGCCGACGTCGAAGGCGGCATCGTCCTCATCGCCCCCGACCAGAAAGTCCCCGACGGCGGCCGCCTGCATTGATCCCTTGTTGGTCATTCCCGACCTGATTGGGAATCCATAGGCCGCCGCCGCTTCACCGGGGGCGAAGGAGCGGGCGCGGCCGGACGATCTTCGACACCGTATGGATGCTGGATCAAGTCCAGCATGACGTTGTTTTTGTTGGTCATTCCGGACTTGATCCGGAATCCATGGGCCAGCGCCGCCGCGCCGGCGGTGAAGAACCGGACGCAATTCCACCCGCCTTCGACGCCGTATGGATGCCGGATCGGGGTCCGGCATGACGGGCACATCTAAACCGGCAGGCGGATCACACAGCGGAGGCCGCCTTGCGGGCTGCGGGACAGGGCGATGTCGCCGCCATGGCCGCGGGCCACGTCGCGGGCGATGGTGAGGCCGAGGCCGGTGCCGCCCGTTTCCTTGTTGCGGGACCGGTCCAGGCGGAAGAAGGGGCGGAACACGTCCTCCAGTTGCTCCTCGGGAATGCCGGGGCCGTCATCGTCGATCACGATCACGGCGGTGTCCTCGTCCAGCCCCGCAGTCACCTGGATATGGTCGGCGTGGCGGCGGGCGTTCGACAGCAGGTTCGCCAGGCACCGCCGCACCGCCTGCGGCCGGAGCGACAGGATGAGCGGGCGGGAATCCATCCTGAAATCGATGGTCGCCCCCTCCCGCCGGGCGGCCGCCACCACGTCGCCGAGCAGAGTCTGGAGGTCCGTCGGCGCCGGCGGCTCCGCGCCCTCGCCCCGGGCGAACGCCAGATAGCCCTCGATCATCCTCTCCATGTCGGTGACGTCGGCGCGCAGCTCCTCCGTTTCCGGATTGTCGCCCAGGATCGCCAGTTGCAGCTTCATCCGGGTCAACGGCGTGCGCAGATCGTGGCTGACGCCTGCCAGCATCTCCGTCCGCTGAGTGATCTGCCGCTGGATGCGTTCCTGCATGATCAGGAAGGCCCGCGCCGCCTGCCTCACCTCCTGCGCGCCCTCGGGCTTGAGGGAGGGCACGTCGCGACCCTTGCCCAGCCCGTCGGCGGCGATGGCGAGGCGGCGGATCGGCCTGATCTGGTTGCGCATGAAAACGATCGCGACGGTCAGCAGCACGAAGCCCGATCCCAGCAGCCACAGGATGAACACCCGGCTGGTGGAACTGAACAGCCGCCGGCGCGGCACCACCACCTCCAGCACCCCGTCCTCCAGCAGGATGCGGACGACGACCCATTCCTCCGCGACGTTGGTCGTCACCGTGAAGGGCTGGCTCAGGCGCTCGTCCAGCGCGCTGGTGATCTGGCCGGCCAGATTCTCGAAATCGAAGACTTCCGGAACCTCGCCCAGCGCGCCGTCCGGTTCGAACGACACCAGCAGCGACATGGTGCGCGACGCCTGGGAGAACAGCGCCCGCCGCTCGGCCGGCGGCAAATCCCGGCTTTCGCTGATGAGGAACCGCACCTCGCCGGCCACGCCCTCGGCCAGCCGCTTGGTCATCTCGTCCCAATGGGTGTCGAAGAAATAGAAGGTCGCGATCGCCTGCATCAGCAGCATCGGCGTCACGATGATCATCAGCGACCGGCCGAACAGCGTCCGGGGCAGCAGCCGCTTGATCGCCGGCCGCCGCCGCGCGCCGTAGCCGGCGGGGCCGCGAAGCCCCGAACGGCGGGGCGGCTGGGTGGCTTCCTCGGCCATCAGCCGTCGGGCCTCAAGATATAGCCCTCCCCGCGCACGGTGTGCAGGTAGCGCGGCATCCGGGGGTCGGGCTCGATCTTGCGCCGCAGCCTAGTGACCTGGACATCGACGGTGCGGGCGTTGCCGGTGACGCGGCTGCGCTCCGTCAGCTCCTCCCGCGACAGCACGGCCCCGGCATTCTCCGCCAGGACGGACAGCAGGCTCGCCTCCGCCGTCGTCAGGCGAATGCGTTCCTCGCCGCGCCACAACTCCTCCCGCACCGGGTCGAAGCGGACCGCGCCCAGACGGATCGGGCCGGCGGCGGGCCGGGCGACGGGCCGGGGCGCGACCACGCGCCGCAGGATCGCATTGATCCGCAGAAGCAGCTCGCGCGGCTCGAACGGCTTGGTCAGATAGTCGTCCGCGCCGCTCTCCAGCCCCCTGATCCTGTCGTCGGCCTCGCCCATCGCCGTCAGCAGCAGGATCGGCGTCTCCGCCGCGTCGCGCATCGACTGCGTCAGCTCCAGCCCGCTTTCGCCCGGCATCATCACGTCGACGACCATCAAATCGAAGCGGATGGAGGCCAGTTTCGCCCGCGCCTCGGCGGCGTCGCCGGCCATTGTCACCAGGAAGCCGTTGTCCGACAGATAGCGCCGCAGCAACTCCCGCAGGCGACGGTCGTCGTCGATCACCAGGATATGAGGCTTCTCGGACATCATCGCGGCCAATCTAGCATCCGGCGCGGCGGCTGTGTCCCCCGGGCAGGGCGACGCCGAGAGAATGTCACCGGCGGCGCTCCGCCTTCCCGCCGGCGGCGGACGCGGGGGCCTGTTCGGGCTCCATGATCCCGGCCAGCACCAGCCGGAACCCCTCGACCGCCTCCGCCCCGGCCTGCCGGTAGGCCCGCGCGATGCGCCGCCGCTGGTTCTCCGACAGGTCGCGCTCCAGCTCTTTCCCCTGCTCGGTCAGCTCCAGAAGTCGCTGACGGCGGTCCCGCGTGCCCTGCTTCTGGATGACATAGCCCTTGCCGACCAGATCCCCCAGCACCCGCGACAGGCTCTGCTTGGTGATGCGGAGGATCTTCAGAAGCTCTGTCACCGTGATGCCGGGGTGCCGGCCGACGAAATAGATCACCCGGTGATGGGCGCGGCCCAGCCCCAGCAGGGCCAGCATCGCGTCAGGTTCGGCCGTGAAATCACGATAGGCGTAGAACAGCAGCTCGATCCCCTGCCGCAATTCCTCTTCCCTCAGGAACAGCGGATTTACGATGGGCTTCAGGTCGGTCATGTGCGGGCTTCATATCAATCACGCGTTGGGTGCAAGGCTGATGATACGTCAGGATTATTGACACAGTCACGAGATGAACGTTACATAAGTGACGTTAGTTGAGAAATTTTAGAATAAACGAAGGCTGTGATCATGGCGCTTGTTCCATTCGACGATCGTGAGGGCACCATCTGGCAGGACGGCAAGCTGGGTCCGTGGCGGGACGCCAAGGTGCATGTCCTGACCCATGGGCTGCACTATGCCTCCAGCGTGTTCGAGGGCGAGCGCGTCTATGGCGGCCAGGTCTTCAAGCTGTCGGAACATTCCCAGCGCCTGATCGATTCCGCGAAGATCCTGGGCTTCGACCTGCCCTACACGGTGGCGGAGATCGACGCCGCGACCATGATGGTCGTCCGGGACAACAACATCGTCGACGGCTATGTCCGCCCGGTCGCCTGGCGCGGGTCGGAGATGATGGGCGTCTCCGCCCAGCACAACACCATCCATCTCGCCATCGCGACCTGGGAATGGCCCAGCTATTTCTCGCCGGAAGCGCGGCTGAAGGGGATCAGGCTCCAGACCTCCAGTTGGGCGCGCCCCGCCCCGACCACGGCGCCCGTGCGCTCCAAGGCCGCCGGCCTCTACATGATCTGCACCATGAGCAAGCATCTGGCGGAACAGCAGGGTTATCACGACGCGCTGATGCTGGACTATCGCGGCCAGATCGCCGAGGCGACGGGCGCCAACATCTTCATGGTCATCGATGGCAAAATCCACACGCCGACGCCCGATTGCTTCCTGGATGGCATCACGCGGCGGACGGTCATCGATCTCGCCCGCCGGAACGGCATGGACGTGGTCGAACGGGCAATCCGGCCGGAGGATCTGGCGACCGCGACGGAAATCTTCCTGACAGGCACGGCGGCGGAGGTGACGCCGGTCGGTGAGATCGACGGCAGGATCTTCACTCCCGCCCGCATCACCCAGACGCTGATGGCCGCCTATGACGAGGAAGTCAGGCGCCCTGTCGCGGCGGAGGCACAGGCGGCGGAGTAACAACCACCCTCACCCTCCCGCTTCGCGGGTCCCTCCCTCTCCCACAAGTGGGAGAGGGTCAAGTTGGTAGCCCTCGCCCCTCCGGGGAGAGGGTTGGGTGAGGGGCCTTCATCCTCGCCAGCGCTCCGCGGCCTCGTTGTCGGACGCCTTGGCCTCCACCCAGCGCGGGCCGTCCGGCGTCTCCTCCTGTTTCCAGAAGGGCGCTTGGGTCTTCAGCCAGTCGATCAGGAAGCGGCAGGCGTCGAAGGCGGCGTCGCGGTGGGGGGAGGCGGCGGCGACCAGGACGATCCTCTCCCCCGGCTCCAGCTTCCCATAGCGATGGACGATCAGCGAAGCGTCGAGCGGCCAGCGGCGGTTGGCCTCCTCCTCGATCTCCCGCAACTTGCGCTCCGTCATGCCGGGATAATGCTCCAGCGTCATCGACCGGATCGGGCTGTCCCCGGCCATGTCACGGACAAGGCCGACGAAGCTGACGATGCTGCCGATGCCGGCGTTCCCGGCTGTCAGCGCGGTAACCTCCGCCCCCGGATCGAAATCCTCCCGCTGCACCCGGACCGCCATCTCAGCCCCCGGTCACCGGCGGGAACAAAGCGACCTCGTCCCCCGGCTCGATGGGGGAGGACGGCGCGGCGAACTCCTGGTTGACCGCGACCTTGACGACGCTTTCATGGGCCAGAGCCTCCGCATAGGCGGGACCGCGCCCCTTCAGCCAGACGATCAGCCCGGCCACGTCCCGCACATCGGCCGGCGGGGACACCTCTTCCTCCGCCACGCCGATCTTTGTGCGCAGCCATGCGAAATAAAGCAGTCTCATCGGCCGTAGTATCCGGTGGCTACATTTCCAGGGTTCATGCGTACTCTCTTATGGCGTCCGTGCAAGGCCAAAGGAGAGCATCGCTAGCCACAAAGGGGATTGTCACGAAAGATTCCAGATACTTATGATAAGACTCTTACCGTAACTTGGTAAGTAGGCATGACGGCAAGGTTCAATGATCGGGACGCCGACCTGTTCGGCGACATGGCGCGGGCGCTCAGGGAAGCGGCTGAGGAACTGCGCGCCGCCAAGAAGGTGAAGCGCGACAGGCTCTCCGCCCAGCGGCTGGAGACCTATGCCCGGGAGATCGAACTCAACCTGCGCCAGCCGGACCTGTTCCCGAACATGGCTGACGCCGGGCCGCCGGTCAGAAACCGTCGAAGGAAAGGAAGCTGACGGTTTCGCCAGGGCGAATCTCGGTCACCTCCTCCCCCAGCTCCACCAGCCCGTCCGACTCCACCACCGAACTCAGGATTCCCGCGCCGTCCCTCGGATGCTTGACCGCGCGGGGGCGGCCGTCCTCGCCGGTCTCCAGCGTCACCCGGACATATTCCCGGCGGTCCTTCTTCTTCCGGTAGCCGAAGGCGGCGGTCACGGGAAAGAGGCGCGGGGCGGTGCGCTCGGCCCCGGCGCGGCGCAGCAGCAGCGGTCGCGCCACAAGCAGGAAGGTCACCAGCACCGCCACGGGATTGCCGGGCAGGCCGATGAAGGCGGTGGAGCCGATCTGTCCCAGCGCCACCGGCCGGCCGGGCTTGATCGCCAGCCGCCAGGCATGGACCGCGCCGCCCGCCTGCTCCACCGCTTGCTTGACGTGGTCCTCCTCGCCGCCCGACACGCCGCCGGAGGTCATCAGCAAATCGTGTCCGGACGCGGCGTCGCCCAGCGCCCGGCGAAGGCGGCCGGCATCGTCCGGCAGGATGCCAAGGTCGGTGATCTCGCACCCCAGCCGCCGCAACAGCCCGTGGAGGGTGAAGCGGTTGGCGTCGTAGATCGCGCCCTCCGGGGTCGTTGTCCCCGGCTCCCGCACTTCGTCGCCGGTGGAGAAGAGGGCGACCTTGAGGCGGCGAAAGACCGGCAGTTCCGCCAGGCCGATCGAGGCGGCGAGGCCCAGATCGGCCGGCCGCAGCCGCCTGCCGCGCTCGAGGATGGTCGAACCCTCGGCCACATCCTCCCCTGCCAGCCGGTAGTTCGCGCCCTTCCGGATGCCGGGCGGGATGGAGACGGTGTCGCCGTCGACCTCGCAATCCTCCTGCATCAGCACAGTGTCCACCCCGGAGGGCAGGGCCGCGCCCGTGAAGGCGCGCAGGGCCGATCCGGCCGGGAGAGGGTCCGCAAGGGGATGCCCCGCCGCGACCCGCCCCGCCAGGGGAAGACGGGTCGGGCCGTCGGCGGCCAGGTCGGCGAACCGGACCGCATAGCCATCCACGGCGGAATTGTCGTGCGGCGGCACCGACCGGCCGGCGACGATGTCGGCGGCGAGGATGCGGCCCTCCGCGTCGGTCAGCGGCGCGGCTTCGGTCTCGTCGATCGGCGGCAGCCGCCGCTCCAGCTCCGTCAGCGCGTCCTCGATCCGCATCAGCTTTCCGCCGAAGGCGAAGCAATCGTCGGTCAGCTGGGCCATCAGGCGACGCTCTCCCGGATCACCAGATCGGCGATCCCGGCGATGTCGTCCAGATCCAGCACCGGCACCGGCGCGTCCAGCGCGTCCGGCCTGTCGGTGGCGATCCCGACGATATGGGGGTCCTCCGGCTGGAGCGCAGGCTTTCCGACAATGGCGCGGTAGACCTCCAGCTTCGGGTGAGATTCCCGCTTGAAGCCTTCGACGATGACCAGATCGACCGGCGACAGGCGGCGCAGCAACTCCTCAAGCGACGGTTCGGGCGCGCCGCGATGTTCGTGCATCAGCGCCCACCGGTTGGCGGAGCTGACCAGCACCTCATGGGCGCCGGCCTCCCGATGCCGGTAGCTGTCCTTGCCCGGGCTGTCGACGTCGAAGGCATGATGGGCATGCTTGATGGTGGAGACGGCGAGCCCGCGCCCCGTCAGTTCCGGGATCAGCTTCCCGACCAGCGTCGTCTTGCCGCTGCCGCTCCATCCGGCCAGCCCGAAGATCCTCATGATGGCCGGATCCCGGCGGGACGGAGGGCGACCGTGTTATGCCGACCGCTGGCGCGTATCGCCGCGCAGCCGGCGGCGCTTCTCCAGCCTTTCGCCGATCCAGTGGCCGATATGATATCCCGCGATGGTCGCGGCGATGGCGTAGGGCAGGCTGCCCAGCAGGGCGATGCCGAAGAACTGCCAGCTTTCCAGAAGAACATTCCACGGCCCCTCTTCGGCCACCCGGGCGATGACCGACTCTATCCCGCCGACGCCGGGATGGCAGGAGGGAATGATGGCGCACCCGCTCAGGAAATAGAGCGAATAGATCGGCGGGATGGTCAGCGGATTGGTGACGCCCGTCAACACGATCGCGACCGGAAAGTTGAACGGCCGGTCGATCGCGCGCGCCACCGCCCAGCACAGCGCCACGCCGATGACCTGGACGCCGACGCTGGCCGTCAGCCCCCAGAACATCCCCATGGCGACGGTCAGTGCGACCGTCGGCGGGTCCAGGCGGAGCCGGTTGATCGGTTGCAGGAAGCGGCGGAAATAGTGACGCCTTAGGAATTTCAAAGCGTGTGTCTGGGTTTCGGCGGGATCGAAGGGTCGGAAGGAGGAATCAGAAGGAGGCGCCGGCGGCGGTCTTGGGCGGGCTTTCCCGTTTGGCGGCGGGAGGCGGGCTTTCCTCCAGCGCCTGGCGCATGCCTTCGCGGAAATAGGCCCAGCCGGTGACGATGGTCAGCAGCCCGGCCACCCAGACGCCGATCTCGCCGATCGCGACGGTCGGCAGCGCGGCAGGCCCGTAGGGACCGACGATCAGCACGGCAAGCGCGGTCATCTGGACGCCGGTCTTCCATTTCGCCAGGCGGGAGACGGGCAGGCCCTTGGCGTCCATGCCGGCGAGGAACTCGCGCAGGCCGGAGATCAGGATCTCCCGCAGCAGGATGATCAGCGCCGGGATGACGGCCCAGCCATTGATGTGGTCGAAGGCCAGCAGCAGCATCAGCGTCGCCGCCACCAGCATCTTGTCGGCGATCGGGTCCAGCAGCTTCCCCAGGGGGGAGGTGGTCGACATCCGGCGGGCCAGGTAACCGTCCAGATAGTCCGTCGCCGCCGCCACCGTGAACAGGGCGCAGGCGGACCATACCGACCAGGCGGCGTCGATGAAGAACAGCACCACCAGGATCGGAATGCAGATGATCCGGGCGATGGTCAGAAGGTTGGGTAGGCTTGTCAGCATCTTAGGTCAGCGCTCTGTCGGGCCCGCACTTTAGCCCTCGGGGTGGAAATGGGCATAAATGTTTTTTGCGACGGTTTTGTTGATCCCCTCGACCGCCTCCAGATCGGCCAGTCCGGCCCTGGAGACCGCCCGGCCGGAACCGAAATGCATCAGCAGCGCCTTCTTGCGGCGGGGCCCGATCCCGGGGATCTCGTCTATCGGCGAGACGCCGATCGCCTTCGTCCGCCGCGCCCGGTGTGTGCCGATGGCGAAGCGGTGGGCCTCGTCGCGCAGTCGCTGCAGGAAGTAGAGCACCGGGTCGCGCGGCTCAAGGCTGAAGGGCGGGCGGCCGGGCATGAAGAAGCGTTCCCGGCCCGCGTCGCGATCGGGCCCCTTGGCGATGGAGACCAGCGCCACATCCTCGATTCCCAGATCGGCGAACACCTCGCAGGCGACGCTGAGCTGTCCCTGGCCGCCGTCGATCAGCACCAGGTCGGGCCAGCCGGCGGTGCCGCGGTCGGCGTCCTCCTTCAGCGCGCGGGCGAACCGGCGGGTCAGCACCTCCCGCATCATCGCGTAATCGTCGCCCGGCGTCACCGGTCCCTTGATATTGAACTTCCGGTAGGCGTTCTTCACGAACCCGTCCGGGCCGGCGACGACCATGGCGCCGATCGCATTGGTCCCGCCGATATGGCTGTTGTCGTAGACCTCCACGCGCCGCGGCGCGACGTCCAGCCCGAACGCCTCGGCCACCCCTTCCAGCAGGCGCTGCTGGCTGGCGGTGTCGGCCATGCGGCGGGCCAGCGCCTCCCTGGCGTTGGCCAGCGCGTGATCGATCAGCCGCTTCTTGTCACCGCGCCGGGGCACGGCCAGCCGGACCTTGTGGCCGGCATGGACCGACAGCGCCTCGGCCAGCAGGTCGGCCTCCTCCAACTCATGGCTCAGAAGGACATGCTTCGGCGCAGGCTTGGAATCATAGAACTGGCTGACGAAGGCGGTCAGCACCTCCGCCGAATCCTGCGATTTGTCGTGGCTGGGGAAGTAGGCGCGCGTGCCGTAGTTCCGGCCGCCGCGGAAAAAATAGACCTGGATGCAGGTCTGGCCGCCGGCCTGGTGGGCGGCCAGCGCGTCGGCATCCGCGATCCCCTCGACATTGATGTCCTGATGGGCGTGGATCGCCGACAGCGCCCTGATCCGATCGCGGTACTTGGCCGCCTTCTCGAAATCCATCGCCTCGGACGCGGCCAGCATCTTGCGGCCGAACTCGGCCTGGATCGCCTGGCTCTCGCCGGTCAGGAAAGCGCCCGCCTGGGCGACCTGGGCCGCGTATTCCGCCTCGCTCACATAGCCTACGCAGGGCGCTGTGCAGCGCTTGATCTGGTATTGCAGGCAGGGGCGGCTGCGGTTGGCGAAGACATTGTCCGAACAGTTGCGCAGCAGGAAGGCCCGCTGCAGCGCCACGATCGTCCGGTTGACCGCCCCGGCCGAGGCGAAGGGGCCGAAATACTTTCCGGGCTTCGTCTCCGCCCCGCGATGCTTGGTGATGCGGGGGTAGGGGTGGTCGCCGGAGATCAGGATGTGCGGGAACGTCTTATCGTCCCGCAGCAACACGTTGTAGCGCGGCATCAGCCGCTTGATCAGATTGGCTTCCAGAAGAAGCGCCTCGACCTCCGACCGGGTGACCACGAACTCCATGGCCCTGGTCTCGGCGATCATGCGCAGCAGGCGGGCGGGATGCTTGCCGGTCTGGGTGTAGCTGTAGACCCGCTTGCGCAGGTTCCTCGCCTTGCCGACATAGAGCGGCTCGCCCGCTTCCGTCAGCATCCGGTAGACGCCGGGGCCGTTGGGCAGCGTCTTCAGGTGCCGCTGGATCACCGCCAGACCCTCCGGCAGGGACGCCGGTCCGGCGCGCCGCGCTTCCGCTGGCGGGGAGTGATCGGGGCTGGTCATCGCATTGCCATGTCGGGTGTTTCGGGCCTCGCGGCAATGGCGCAGCCGGCATTCGCGCTGATATCCACCAGCCCTGTGGAAAAGTTTTGGGAAAAGCTGTGATGGGATGGACACCCACGGCGGGATTCCGAGGCGAGGTACGGTTTGCCCAAAAAATGTGCAATTGTTATAGTCATTTGAATTCAAACGAAAAAATCAAAGTCAAGCCGTCATGCTTTCGTCATCTTGCCGGATTTGACGGTTGAAGAAGCTTGGGGGGAGGACATGCTGTCGCATGTGAACAACTCCGGCCAATTCACCGTTTGGTCACCCGTCCCGCAATCCGTCCGGCGACTCAATGCCTTGCGGGGCGACCTTCATTCGATTGGTAGGACCTGTGACGGGTGTTGCGCCCATCCCAGATGCTCTCCCCCGTCCAGCGCGATCATCTGCCCCGTCATTGCCGGCGCGTCCAGGATGAACTGGATCGCCGCGGCGATCTCCGCCGGATCGGTGCGCCGGCGGAGCGGGATGTCCTCCCATTGCCGCCGGAACTCGTCCTCCGTCTGCCGGTCGCTCCGCAACGTCGGGCCGGGTCCGATGGCGTTGACGCGGATGCGCGGCGCCAGCGCCATGGCCAGCGTCCGCGTCGCCGTCCAAAGGGCGGACTTGCTGATCGTATAGGAAAGGTAGTGCGGCGTCAGGTTCCAGACCCGCTGGTCGATCAGGTTGACGACATTGCCGCCGGCGTGCTCCGGCAATTGCCGGGCGAATTCTTCCGTCAGCACCACGGGCGCGCGCAGATTGACCTCCATATGCAGGTCCCAGAGGTCCCGCCGCGACTCCCCGATTCCGTCCTCCATGAAAGGGGAGGCGTTGTTGACCAGCAGGGTCAGCGGCCCCAGCGCCTCGACGGCGGCGGGGATAAGGCCCCGCGTCTCCGCCTCGCGCGTCAGGTCCGCGCCCAGCGCCGCCGCCCTCCCGCCCGCATCGCGAATCGCTCGGGCCAGATCCTCGGCCTCCGGGCCGCCGGTATTGTGGTGGATGGCCACCGCCCAGCCGCGATCGGCCAGGGATCGCGCTATCACGCGCCCGATGCGGCGGGCGGCGCCGGTGACCAGGGCGGCGCGGGGAGGGTTGGAAGGTGCTGACATGCCGCCACAGTCGGGGAGGGCGCGCCGACAATCAAGCATGGCGAGCATCGGGAAAGTTGCGAGGAATACGACCGCAAGATCCGGATAGCGCGCCGCGCGGTTCCGCATTAGCGTCCGGCCTTCATCTCCACTGGATTCAAGGCTTCCTCCCATGCTGCCCGATCCCCATACGCTCGGTATCTTCCTAGTCGCGGTGAGCGTCCTCATGGTCACGCCTGGTCCCGACATGCTGTTCATCGCCGCCAACGGCATCGCCCAGGGGCCGCGCGCGGGGCTGGTTTCGGCGCTGGGGGTAGGCGTCGGGTGCCTGGTCCACACGGTGCTGGCGGCGATCGGCGTCTCGGCGCTGGTGCTGGCCTCGCCGGTCGCCTTCGACGCCATCCGGTTCGCCGGGGCGGGCTATCTCGCCTGGCTGGGCGTGCAGGCGATCCGCAACCCGTCGATGCTCGACCTCCACGTCCGGGCGGCGCGTCGGCGGTCGGCCTGGACGATTTTCCGCGGCGGGGTCCTGTGCAACGTGCTGAACCCGAAGGTGGCGATCTTCTTCATCGCCTTCCTGCCGCAGTTCGTCGACCCGGATGCCGGCGCGCTGGCGGTCCAGCTCGTGACGCTGGGGGTGCTGTGCACGATCGTCGGCACCGCCTTCAACATGCTGGTCGGCCTGTCGGGCGGCGGGATCGGGCGCTATCTGGCCGCCCGGCCGGGAGTAGCCCGGATCCAGGGCTGGATCTCCGGGCTGATCTTCCTCGCGCTCGCGGTCAGGCTGGCGGTGGTCGGGCGGACCAGCTAGTGCGATGCTTTCAACGCTTGGTCCCCAAGCGTTGAAAGCTGAATCGCACTAGATTCAGTACACTAGCGTCCCTCAGAGGCAGCCGTCGCGGGCGAGCTGCATTCCGGCGGACGTAGTAATGTAGGTTTCCAGCGGATCGCCTTCCGCGTCGATCAGGGAATTGAAGCGGCTCTCCCGGATGCGGCAATAGGATTCGGTCGAATAGCGGTTCAGGAACTGGCTCTCCTCATTGGCCAGCGCCGTCCGGTATTCGTCGAACAGCGCCGGACCATTGCCGCCTTCCGTCGCGTTGAAATACCGCGTCAGCCGCTCCTCGGCGTCCGTCAGCATCTCCTCATTGCGCGCGTTGAACGCCTGGTACTGGTCGTAGAGCGTCGGATCGGCATAGCTCTGGGTGCAGGCGAGGCTGGCCTGCATCAGCTCGGTATGGATCTTCATCAGCGTGTCGGCGTTGGCTTCCTCGCGCGGCAGGCATTCGCCCGCCGCCGGATTCCGCGCCTGGCTGTTGAGCTGCCGCAGCGCCTCCATCGCCTCTTCCCTGGTCGCGCCCATGTCGCGGCCGACCGTCGCCTCTTGGGCCGACGCCTGTGTCATGGGCAGAATTGCGATGATGGCGACGCCGGCGAGACGGCGGAACGTAAGGGCCATGAGGGCACTCCTGAAGGACGGGTTATCGCTGCTTCATAAACGATAGTGCCGCGATCGGGTTGCGCCAGTCGACCCGGTATGGGAATTCCGGCGGCGCTGCCTTAGGGTGAGCCGCAGCGCTTCCCTCGTCCGGAGACAGACCCATGACCGCCGACCCGGCGCTCCATCGCATCGACACGCCCCGGCCGCTGATAGAGGAGCTTCGCGCGCTGCTCGGCGACCGGCTTTCGACTTCGGCTTCGGTGCGGGAGCAGCATGGCAAGGGCGAAAGCTACCATCCCATGATGGCGCCCGACGCCGTCGCCTTCGCGCAATCGACGGAGGAGGTGGCGGCGATCGTCCGGGCCTGCGCCGCCCACCGGACGCCGATCATCCCGTTCGGCACGGGCACTTCTCTGGAAGGCGGCGTGGTGGCGCTGCATGGCGGGATCACCATCGACCTGTCCGGGATGAACGCCGTCCTGCGCGTGTCGGCGGAGGATATGGATTGCACGGTCCAGGCCGGCGTCACCCGAAAGCAGTTGAACGACCATCTGCGCGATACCGGGCTGATGTTCCCGATCGATCCCGGCGCGGACGCCTCGATCGGCGGGATGACCGCCACCCGCGCGTCGGGCACCAACGCCGTCCGCTACGGCACGATGCGGGAGAACGTGCTGGGGTTGACGGTGGTGTTGGCCGACGGGCGGATCATCCGGACCGGCACGCGCGCCCGAAAGTCCGCCGCCGGCTATGACCTGACCCGGCTCTTCGTCGGGTCGGAGGGTACGCTGGGGATCATCACGGAGATCACGCTGAAGCTGCACGGCATTCCCGAAGCCGTTTCGTCGGCCGTCTGCCCCTTCCCCTCGATCGAGGATGCGGTCAACACGGTCATCCTGACCGTCCAGGCGGGCGTGCCGGTGGCGCGGATGGAGCTTCTGGATTCCGCGACCATGGATGCGGTCAACCGTTACGCCAAGCTGGACTACGCGGTCGCGCCGACGCTTTTCTTCGAATTCCACGGGACGGAGCGCGGCGTGGTGGAGCAGGCGGAGCAGGTGGAGGCCATCGCCGCTGATTTCGGCGGCACGGAATTCCGCTTCGCGACCAGGCCCGAGGACCGGTCCCGGCTATGGCAGGCCAGGCACGATTCCTATTACGCGGTCCTGGCGACCAAGCCCGGCTCCGACGGGATGGCGACCGATGTCTGCGTCCCAATCTCCCGCCTTGCCGACTGCATCACGGAGACGGTCGCGGACGTCGAGGCGTCGGGCATGATGGCTCCCATCGTCGGCCATGTCGGCGACGGCAACTTCCATCTGCTCTACCTGCTGCCGCCGGGGGACGAGGCGGAATATGCCCGCGCCGCCGACCTACATGAACGCATGGTGCTCCGCGCGCTGGCTCATGGCGGCACCTGCACCGGCGAACATGGCATCGGCTACGGCAAGATGCGATTCCTGGAGGCCGAACATGGCGAGGCTGTCGCCGTGATGCGCCAGATCAAGGCGGCGCTCGATCCCGACAATCTGATGAATCCGGGCAAGGTGGTGCGGGCCTGAGGGCAGTATGAGAGTCGGCGCCTCAGCCCTCCTTCCGGCGGCTATAATGCCGCGTCGCCTTGGCGCGGTTGCCGCAGACGCTCATGTCGCACCAGCAGCGCTTGCCGTTCTTGCTGGTGTCCAGGAACATCCAGTCGCAACTGTCCCCGGCGCAGAGGCGCAGCCTGTCGGCCGGCGCCTCCGTCATGACATCCGCGAGAGACCGCAGAACCGGCCATAGCGGCCGGTCGAGCGTTTCTTCCGGGGTGTCCCATGCCCAGCCGATCTCGCCGGCGCCGGTTCCGTCGGCAAGGCGCAAGTGCGCCATCGCGGCTCCCAGCGCCGCGTTGATCTCAGCCATCGGCTTCGCTGGCAGGGGCGTCTTGTCGATCCGCGCCGCCAGCGCCTCGAACATCGCCGCCCGGACGGAGCGGGCATGTGCCGCCGCTGTCCGCGCTGCTTCGGGATGCTCCGTCGCGCGCCGCCGCAGGCCCTCGGCCTCCGTCGGGGAGAGGCTGCCGGCGGCGACCCCCCACCTCAGCAGGTCCTCATAGGTTCGCAAATCGTCGCGGTCGGCCGAAGGTCGGCTCGCCACCGTATTGACGAAATCCAGGCACAGCGCGCCGCCGACGAAACCGTACCTGCTCCAGAGCGTGCCTTGTGTTTCAACCATCAAAAAGTGTTTGACAGGTTATTCGACTCCTGTCAACCATAACCTTCTAAAGTGATTTAGGAGGTTCAAATGACCATCGCGACATCCATGCGGTCCATCGGCGCGAATCTCGGAACCGGCCATCGCCATGATGCAGCGATCGCCCTGTTCAGAATGTTCCTGGGAAGGTCAGGCCGGCGGCGTCCGACGGGGCTGGACGGCCTCGACGATCGGATGCTCAAGGACATCGGGCTCGCCCGGAGGGACGGCGGCGATTATTATGTGCCGCTCGATCCCTGGATCGAACGGCGGTGAGGACAAAAAGCCCTCAGGCGGAAATCGCGACCGGGAAGAATTCTGAGAATGATTTCAGCGCCAGCGTCCGCTGCTCGTCGAGCACGTCGTAACCGCGTTCGACATGGTAGTGGAAGCGGACATGGGGAATTCCCAGAGGATCGCGCGACACCGCGATCACCCGCGCGGTTTCCGACGGGCTGTCGGGCCGGGACCGGCAATAGCGGCCGCCCTCCACGATCTCGGCGGATTTGTTGGCTCGTCTGAACATCGGTCTGGCTCCCTACAAACACGAACCGAATTGTTGCTGATACCGATAATTCACATGAAGGATTGACTAATTATTAACAGGATATTCGTTAGTATTTGATGTTTATTTAGCTGCCATCCGACGCTCCACCTCGAAGGGTGCAGTGCCCACATGGTTCGACAAGCTCACCATGAGGAGAAAAGGCTCCGGCTTGGCCCGGTCCTTCGCCGGCGGTGCAGCGTCGCGGACCCATGGATTCCTGTGTGTTGGATGGTTGCTATGATGGGAGCGGGAAGGAGGCCGTTGGATTCGAGGTCGCCCGATCGGTAGACCGTATGCTGGCCTGGCCCCTTCCCGCTCGTCTTGCACCA